>JABDFC010000052.1 GCA_013286785.1 Gammaproteobacteria bacterium | reverse complement strand
ACCTATATTTGTGTTGCTTTTCAGAAGGCTGCCTAATGACGGAAGCAAAGATTTTAGAAGAATTAACCCAAATCGTTCGTCAAGTCTTTGACGATGAAGGCATTACGCTTAAAATGTCTACCACGGCTGATGATATTGAGGGCTGGGATTCCTTTAATCATGTCAATATTATCGTTGCCGCTGAAGCGCACTTTAAAATTAAGTTTTTGAGCGCCGAGGTTGAAGAATTAAAAAATGTTGGCGATTTCGTAAAAGCGATCGCCCACAAGTTAGCGATTAAGAACAAGTAGACAATTCAAAAAACTCTTACCCGAAGATATGACGGATGTTATTTAATTCGCTCAGCTTTATATTATTATTCCTGCCGTTATCGCTTATTTGTTATTACCTGGCGGCAAAGCTCAGTGTTCGAGCGGCGGTTGGGGTTCTTGTTTTCTTCTCACTGCTCTTTTATAGCTGGTGGAACCCGGTATTTCTGTGGCTGCTCTGCTTTTCCATTGCGTGGAATTACAATTTCGGCTGGACCATTCTCTTAACGGCGGACAAACCGCGTATACAGAATGCCGCTTTGATCACCGCGATAGCTGGCAATCTTTTTTTGTTGTTTCATTACAAATATCTTTATCCACTTCTCGGGTGGTTCGATGCGCATGGAATACATCTGCCCCGCGATGCCGATAGTGTTATTCTCCCCTTAGGCATTTCCTTTTTTACCTTTACGCAAATTGGTTATTTAATAGATTGCAGAGCGGGTATTACCAAAGGCAGTAAACTGCTTGACTATTTGCTGTTTGTGACGTTTTTCCCTCATCTAATAGCGGGGCCCATACTGCATCATCGTGAGATGATGCCTCAATTTGTAAATTCTGAAACCTACCGATTTAAACTCGAGAACCTTTGTGTCGGACTTGTGATCTTTATTGTTGGCCTAGCAAAAAAAGATCTTGTCGCTGATCACATGTCCTCATTTGCAAAGAGCGTGTATGACAATCCGAGTGGTTTCGGGATGGTAAATGCGTGGGTGGGCGCTCTCTCCTATACGGTACAGCTCTACTTTGATTTCTCAGGCTATTCCGACATGGCAACAGGACTAGCACTTTTGTTTGGCTTTCATTTTCCGGCAAATTTCAATTCTCCCTATAAAGCACGTTCGATTGTCGATTTCTGGCAACGCTGGAACATGACTTTAACGCGGTACTTAACTCTCTATCTTTATAATCCTATAGCGCTGGGGGTCACGCGGCGACGTATCGCCAGAGGTAAGCTCAATGTTCAAAAAGAGATAGCTACCCCAAGCGGGTATTTGAGTATGATTGCCTTTCCCACATTTTTTACGATGATTATAGCTGGTGTATGGCATGGTGCGGGGCTTCAATTTTTAATCTTCGGCTTGTTGCATGGATTTTATCTAAGTGCGAACCATGCCTGGCGCATCTGGGGATACCATCTTCCGAAAGACGCTCCCCAAATCACTAAAGCAATTGATAGCGTGTGGAAAGTCGGGTTAACCATGCTTGCTGTCATCATTGCACAGATATTCTTTCGATCCACCTCGACACAAAATGCGCTTGAACTTCTAAAAAGTATGGCAGGATCGCACGGAATATTCGGACTTCCGAACAATGTTGTTGAGCAAGATTTTCTTGCAAGATTTATGAATATTGATGGCCGCGAATTGGCGCCGTGGACCAGTCAGATACAAAGTTATAAAATTTTAGTTTTGATCCCATGTTTTATCTGGATTTATGCGTTTCCAAATGTGTTGCAGGTAACAGGGAATTATAAACCGACCCTGTCAAAAATAGCCACGACCACCTTGTTGTGGATGACATGGCGCCCCAACATCGTTTGGGGCGGGATCCTTGGGGTGGTTGCTGCGATCGCGATCTTATCGATCACCGGCACATCAGAATTTCTCTATTTTCAGTTTTAAAATGAGACAGGCTCCAATTCCATGATCCGTTATCTTATAGCCATGATTACCGTATTTTCGCTAATCATAGGCGTAACTTGGTATTGGGTGGTCATGCATCCTATGGCGTTTCTCGATCAGGAATATCCAATATGGAAAGTCAAGGGCGATATGGTCGATCGGTGTGAGGTAGGTAATCTGACGGTGCTTGGAGATTCAAAAGCGGTCGCAAGTATTGCACCAAATAAAATTGGGCCAAATACAGTCAATCTGGCGGTCGGCGGAGGAACCACGATTGATTTGCTCGCGATCACCCAAAGAATACTGCTTTGTAAGGATCTCCCGAAAGCAGTGGTTTTATCCATGAGCCTTGATAATCTAAATGTAAACAACTCGTTCTGGCCGCGTGATGTTCGCTTTAACGTCTTTAGACTATCGGCGAACGATCTTAATGATTTCAGGAAACGTGCGCGACGATATGGGGATATAGATATATTTGGTGCACCAACCCCGTTTGATATTGATGCCAAGCTGAAAATCTATATCTATCTTCTTAAATTTCCCTCTATCTTCTTCGGGGCGCTTATCGGTGGCC
>JABDFC010000051.1 GCA_013286785.1 Gammaproteobacteria bacterium | reverse complement strand
AAATTAAAGATTCAACATTGGGACTTTTAGCAATAATCGCCGCTGCTTCTTGTTGCCTTTTCACAAAATCTGGGAAATTGAGACCTTCTCGAACTTGGGTTGTCCCAAAAATAACTCCTGTATCTTCAGCAGGAATAAAGCCTTTTGGAACCCAATAGGCTAATAACGCCGTTAAGATGAGGATAATACCTACCCCTCCCCACACAGGTTTACTGTGCGTTATAACCCATTTTAAACTTCTCAAGTAAACCACTTTGCTAAGGTCAAAGTACTTTGTAAACACTGCCACAACAATATTTTCTGCTTCACTTGATCCAACGGATAAAAAACGGCTTCTAAGCATTGGGGTGAGCGTTAAAGAGACAAACCCTGAAAATAAAATAGCCGATCCGACGACTACCGCGAATTCATGGAATAAACGACCTAATAGTCCCCCCATAAAAAGGATTGGAATGAAAACAGCAGCAAGAGACAATGTCATTGAAATGACCGTAAAACAAATTTCTTCTGTCGCTGCCAAAGCCGCTTTTAAGCGGCTGGCTCCTGCTTCCATATGTCGCAAAATGTTTTCAAGGACAACAATGGTATCGTCAATCACAAATCCTACAGCAAGCACTAACGCCATGAGTGACAGATTATCCAAGCTATAACTTAATAAATACATAACGGCAAAAGTGGCCACAATGGAAGTTGGAAAATCCAAGGCAGTAATCAAAGTAGATGCAAAATTATTAAAAAAGAGATAGGTGATTAATAAAACCAATAATACTGCTAAAATTAAAGTAAATTCGACTTCCTGAACCGACTTCTCGATAAACACCGAACGATCATAAACTACTTGAACTTTGACATTTCCCGGAATTTGTTTGGTAATACTCGGCAAAAGATCAAAAATATCTTTAACCACTGCCACTGTGTTAGTTCCCGGCTGGCGTTGAACAGCTAAGATAATCGCTCGTTTATCATTATACCAGGTGGCAATCTGATCGTTCGCCACACTGTCCTTGGCATAACCAATATCCTTTACTCTCACGACTGCATCATTATTGACTGCTAATATTGCCTGATTAAATTCTTTGGCATTATTAAGCTGGCCATCCGCCAAAATTAAATGATAATTTCCATCGGTCTGTAAAGTCCCAGAAGGCTGAACAGTACTGAGATTCTGCACCACATTTGAAACCCCAGCCAAATCTAACCCTCGGGTTGCCAGTGCATTCGGATTAACCATGATCCGAACTGCATATTGTTGTGATCCATAAACATCCACTTCAGCAACTCCAGAAACCATTGATAGCCTTTGGGCCAGATAGGTTTCTGCAAAATCATCCAAAGTGGTTAACGGAAGATGATCGGCAGAGATCGCCAAAAATAAAATCGGGGCCAGAGCTGGATTGACTTTGCGTAACGTCGGCGGCGTCGTCATCTGCGGAGGAAGTTGTTTTAGAACCTGAGAAATGGCCGACTGAACATCTTGTGCGGCGGCATCAATATCTCTTTCCAGTGAAAATTGCAAAGTAATTCTCGTTTGTCCTGCTGTACTGACCGAGCTCATGGAATCAATCCCAGCAATGCTACTCAGCTGCTTTTCTAAAGGGGTAGCAACCGTACTCGCCATGGTTTCTGGATCCGCTCCCGGCAGAGTAGCCGAAACCACAATGGTTGGAAAATCTACATTGGGTAACTCACTGACTGGTAATGCACGATAGGCAAACCAACCAAAAATCACTAGGGCCAACATAACAACGGTTGTTGCAACCGGGCGTTCAATAAACGGTCTAGAAACGTTCACTCAGACACTCCAGGGCTGACACTTGTAGACGTTTGGACAAGATTTCCCTCGATGAGATCTGGAGGAATGGTGATCAAAACCGTTTCATTCATCGATAATCCTTTCGAAATGACCGCCAGACCCTCTAATTCTCGCGAAACTTCCACTCGTTTAATCTTTGTTCTGTTTTGTTCAACACAATAGACAAAACTCCCTTGCTGGTCCTGTTGCACGGCATTGATCGGGACCACAATCGCATGTGGTTCGGTAGTCAACACCAAATCAACCGTTACCAGCATGCCAGGCCATAAGAGATGCTGATCATTGGGTATTGCTGCCTTTAATAAAAAGGTGCCGGTTTGTTGATTCACCATATTATCGATAAATACCAAATCTCCCGTCCCCAGTATTTTACTTTGATCTTCGTAAATGACTCGGGTTTCCAATGTGCCAAGCTTCTGGTAATGAAAAAGATCTCGAAGCTCACCTTGAGTCAGATTAAAATCAACCAATACCGGATCTAACTGGTTTACCACTACCAAAGGGCTGGCACTATTCGCAACGACTAAATCTCCAATTCTGACAGTGACATTCCCAGTCTTGCCACTGATTGGTGCAGTGATTTTGGTATAACTCAATTGAATTTCTGCCAGTTCAACGGCTGCGCGATCGGCTGCAACAATTGCCGCTTGTGCCTCTGCTAGGGTTTCTGCCTGCTCAGCTTGTTGCAGAGGGATGTACTCTAATACTGCCAACTCTTCGGCCCGCATGGCATCAA
>JABDFC010000050.1 GCA_013286785.1 Gammaproteobacteria bacterium | reverse complement strand
GCGTTTTACAGAAGGGAAGCGCGTGGTTAAAGATAAAGATTTAGGATCCTTGATTGCAACCGATATGACACGGTGCATTCATTGTACGCGATGTGTTAGATTTGGATCAGAAATTGCTGGGATCCGAGAGCTCGGAGCTACTGGCAGAGGGGAATGTACCGAAATTGGAACTTATATTGAGCGTGCCGTCGTTTCGGAAGTCTCGGGAAATGTGATTGATCTTTGTCCGGTTGGCGCATTAACTTCTAAGCCTTTCAGGTTCAGCGCCAGAGGATGGGAGTTAAATCAAGTTCCCAGTATATCGCCACATGATTGTATTGGGAGTAATATTTTTATCCAATCGCGTCGTAATCAAGTCATGCGCGTTGTTCCACGGGAGAATGACTTTATTAATGAAATCTGGATTTCGGATAGAGATCGTTTTAGTTACGAAGGCTTATCCAGCGAAGAGCGTTTGATTTCTCCGAAAATTAAGAAAAATAACCGATGGCTGTCTGTTTCCTGGGATGAAGCATTTCAATACGCGGTCAAGCAATTGCAAAATATCATTCAGCAAGAGGGGCCAGGGGCGCTTGGTTCGCTTGTTTCACCCAACTCAACAGTAGAAGAATGTTACTTATTACAGAAACTGATGCGTGGTTTGGGCTCCAATAACATCGATCACCGACTGCGTCAATTGGACTTTAGGAATCAGGAAGCGATGCCGCTTTCTCCTTCATTGGGTGTGAGCTTAAAAGAAATTGAACAGCAAGAGGTGGTTTTACTGGTGGGTTCAAATGTTCGAAAGGAACAGCCCATACTCAGCCTCAAACTGCGTAAAATGATCCAAGGAAATGGTAACGTTGCCGTCATTAATCCGATAGATTTTCCTTTTAACTTCGAAGTCTCTCATAAGCTAATTGTCGAAAGTGGGGATTTAGTCAGAGGTTTGGCCCGCCTTGTTAAAGCCATCCTATTAGAAACAGGGTATCAGCCTTCAAAGCAATGGAACTGGTTAACGAGTCTTCAGATCGATGAAGGGGATGTTGAACTGGCTAAATTATGGATCACAAGCAAAAGAAAATTGCTTTTATTAGGTTCGTTGGCAGTTTCTCATCCGTCTTATTCAGAGATATGGGCATTATCTGCTTTGCTGCGAGAGTTGACGCAAGCGAAAATTGGGATCCTAACCGATGGGGCAAATCATGCTGGCGCTTGGTTAACGGGGTGCGTTCCTCATCGTTTGCCCGCGGGCCGGTCCAATGAAGGTTTAGCCGGTTTTCAAATAGAAGAAATGTGGGAACAAAATTTAAAGGGATTTTTGCTGCTCAATTTTGAACCCAGTTTAGACTGTAGCAATGCTTCTAAAAGTGTGCAGGTTTTACAGAAAGCCGAGTGTGTTGTGGCCATATCTGCCTTTGAAAGTAAAAACCTATTAGCCATTGCAGATGTATTATTGCCGATGGCTCCATTTTCTGAAAATTCGGGAACATACGTTAATGTTGAAGGCAAATGGCAATCCTTTGGCCCAGCAGTAGAACCGCTGGCTGAAAGTCGACCTGCTTGGAAGATATTAAGACAGCTTGGCAGTTTGTTTAAGATATCGGGTTTTACCCAGAATTCGGTGCAAGATGTTTTACAAAGTGTTAGCGAAGAAATGGGCGTTGAGGTTTCCTTGCCCTCTTTTAATTCTGAATGGTTAGATGAACTTGCGTTTGAACCACATTCAGAGCAGGTGATTCGGATTGCACCGGTTCCGCTGTACGCGCAGGATGGGATTGTTCGTCGTGCGAGAGCTTTGCAGCAGACGCCGGATTCGGGGAACGCGGTGGTTCATTTGAATCAAAAATTATGCGATCGCCTGACATTAAAAGGTGACCGTGTTCGGATCCGGTGTCAGAAGGAAAACCTGATGTTACCCTTTAAGATCGATAACACCATTGGTGATAACAGCGTTATGATCTGCGCAGGGATCGAGGAAACTCAAGGATTAGATGGGCCTTATTCGGTTGTTCAAGTTGAAAATATTTAGAGAGTAATATGGTGGAATATTTCATAACAGCTGCCTGGATATTGATTAAGATAATGGCAATCATTATTTCGCTGATATTGGTTGCAGCCTATCTTTCTCTTGCAGAGCGGCGGATTATTGGTTTTATTCAAAATCGGATTGGTCCTAATCGGGTGGGCTTTTATGGCTTATTGCAGCCAATTGCCGATGCAGTCAAATTGTTGATGAAAGAAATCATCATGCCTGAAAAAGCCAATCGTTATCTTTTTATTGTGGCGCCAATTTTAGCGATGGGTCCAGCGTTAGCGGCTTGGGCTGTCATTCCCTTTTCATCAGGTTTGGTCTTAGCCAATATCAATGTTGGTCTACTGTATCTTTTGGCCATGACTTCGCTCTCCGTATATGGCATTGTGATTGCGGGTTGGGCTTCTAATTCAAAGTATGCGTTTTTAGGTGCGTTGCGTTCGGCGGCTCAGACGATTTCCTATGAAATTGCGATGGGATTTGCTTTGGTTGGCGTTGTAATGGCAGCCCGCAGTTTAAACTTAAGTCATATTGTAGAAGCGCAAAGTGGAGGAGTGATCCATTGGTATTGGTTGCCTTTACTGCCTTTGTTGATTGTTTATTGGGTTTCTGCCTTAGCCGAGACTAACCGCCTACCTTTCGATGTCG
>JABDFC010000049.1 GCA_013286785.1 Gammaproteobacteria bacterium | reverse complement strand
AGCGCCGGATGAGGGGTACCCAACCCACAACCATTATCAACCCTAAACTTATCTTTTACTGATTACCATGAATCAGCAAGTGCAGCATTGGTGCCTAACACCTCTGTCCTTCTTCGATCTGTCTTTGTACTCAACTTGATCATGAATAAAGCTCCTTGGCGCCAGACAGCTCGAACGCTTTACAGTTATTTATATGTCTGTTAGAATTGGACAAATTCTGAATTTTTCCTCAGTTCTAAAAGGATTAATAAGTGAAAGTGCACGATTTTTTAAAAGCACGGTTCATTGATCAAGTGATGATTAAAGAGCTCGATTTTAGTCTTTTTCCTTTGCAGACATGCAGTAAAGATACATTCTTAAAATTATGCAAAAGAATCGTCCTATGCGATAGACTAGAGGAAATAGATCTCCGTAGTTCTGATTTTCCTACTCTAGACTTAAACAGATTCCAGTTATTATTACTTGCTTTTGGTGAATTAAAAAAACTTAAAACCATTCGTATATCAGAATTAGCATCCTTACCGCAATTAGAACATCTGATACGATATACAGTTAAAGAACCCGTCCGAACTTATTGGCCAAGCGACTCTCGATTCGAAGCAGTTCAATACCATGACTTCCCAACAGTGATGGCACTCCGAAAAAAGTCTCAAGTACTTTTCAATTTTTTCGCAAGGTACGTGCATCGCGTTGACATTACAAATGAAAATGAAGACACACTCTTAACATCTGCTTTGCAAATTCCCTGGGTACCATTCAGTTCTATTAGAATGCTAGTGGAAAAAGGTGCAGATGTCTTACATACTAATAAACATTGGCAATCTCCAATAATACTTACTGAAGACCTTGCAATACAAAGATACTTGATAGAACATGGGGCTGGCCTTTCTGAAAGGTTTTATGGCAATAGAGATTTGGCCCTTTTTCTTCTTGGGTCGAAATCAGATCCCAAGGTATTTTCAAAAACCATAATAGAGATGGCGTATTGCAGCAATGGAACATGGATATTCGACGAAAGTGATTTACGTAAACTAAGCCTAAAAGAAAGATTAACTATAATGTATAATTTTAATCCTAAAAAGGTATCTGATTCAGTACGATGGGCACTCCGTGACACAATAATTCCTCCAAGATTAAGTAGAAGTTCACCAGAACATTTGGCGGCATTATTCCATGTGGCGTTAAACACAATTTCTCCATCAAAATTACGCAATAATTCTCACAAAGTTCAGGAAAATAATTCACTTCTGAGTGGGATTGCTATTTTTCAAGGCCTTCCACCAGAAGTTCAGCTCATGATTGTTAGTTACATTGCCAGAGCTAAGCGCAAACCAAATGATAAAGAGATAGAATCAGCACAAGCTGAAGTTGATAGCTTTGAAAAACCGCTTGCAGCAGCTAGAAAAGAATTAGTTGTCCAACGCTCAGCGGACAAGCAAAATAATCCTACTCCTCCCACCCCACCACTTTTATTTTCAACAAGAGCTCAGAATGATCCAACAAAAACCCCAGACTCCTTCAAGATGCGTCAAACAAATGTGGTCAAGAAGTGGCAAGGACCATAGCAAGTTGGCGTAACCTAAATTGTGTATTTGGAAGCTGCCTACTTTTCTATCAACTTTTTAAAATTCGAGACGACATTGGGCCATTGGTGTCTGACTCCTCGGACGCTTATCTGAGATGATTAGTACCCCTCATCCGGCGCTACGCGCCACCTTCTCCCGCAAGGGCTGAGGGGTACTCAACCCACAACCATTATCAACCCTAAACTTATCTTTTACTGATTAGCATATACCGGCAAATAAGAAGGAGCATCGGGGCTACCATCAGAATAGAGTGTCCACACAATTGAATTATCTGAGTTGATCGTAGGAATAGCGTAGATAAAAACAAATTCACTCACTGGACCTCCACCTCCACCATTTAATGGACCAAACGCTCCTCCCACAGCAATTCGACAACCGCCTGGCGTATAGTCGGCGGCAGTATCTATGACCGCAACCTGAACATTAGGCGTATTGGGAGATTGGCTATTAGAGACATTCAAAGGTATATTTGAGCAATCTGTAGTTCCCGTCGTTTGTATATATTCGGAAACCATCTGTTCCAAGTTTTGTGCATCGGCAAACATCTCAGCGTAACGCGCTCTATTCAAATATTTGGTATATCCTGGCACAGACACCGTCGCAAGCACACCAATGATTGCAATAATAATCATTAACTCAATCAGCGTATAACCTTTTCGGTTTATATTCATATACACCTGCTTTTGAAGATAGATCTCCTTAGGTGTTAGACACCGTGTAAAGGCATTTATTGCCTATTAAATGATGTGACAATTACACAAGTAGTGTCCCAACAAAGGTGTTGACTTATATATAAGTTAGAATGTAGGATTATTGAAACAGAACAAGATTATTGGTAATTTACCGTTTATCCATTGATAACATACTGATTTCCCTAATGAATACATTCATCACCCCTCTGATTGATACCCTACAAACTCTCCCCGTAGAAGCCTCGGGCGTATTGATGTACGGGACATCCTTGATCCTGTTGTATACATTCCATCGGTTGTTTGGCAAAGAAGGGATTTTTCTCTTTATTGTGCTTTCGACCGTCATCGCCAACATTCAGTGTTTAAAAGCCATTGAAATAGTCTTTTTGAGTTATCCCATCGCCATGGGATCGATACTATTTACCAATGCCTTACTCGCAACCGATATCTTGTCCGAATATTATGGGAAAAAACAAGCTGA
>JABDFC010000048.1 GCA_013286785.1 Gammaproteobacteria bacterium | reverse complement strand
GTTGCGTGCAGAGATTTTTCATCTAATTTTAATTTATTTTTAAGTTGAGAATAATCTCTCTTTCCCAGAACTTCTAAATAAGAAATCACTAATATTCTAGCCTCTTTTAACCAAGGCGTGGAGGAGGAGAGCGAGTCTAATTGTAGCATTAGGCATTCAGAAAGATTACGAGCGCCAACACCCACAGGGTCGAATTGCTGTATGCGGAATAAAACAGCCTCAATGTCGCTTATTTTAAGGTTTGGATCTAAACTTTCTTGAATTTCAAGTAAAGAGGCAGAAAGGTATCCTTCTTCAGAAATGGCGTCTATCAAACTTACGGCAATGATTTGTTCAGATTCCGAAAAACGAGCTGTTTCCATTTGCCACAATAAGTGTTGCCGTAAAGTGGTCTCTGAGTATTTTTGCGAGAACGGATCATACTTGTCATCTGAGCGAAAAGGATCCCAGCTGGTTTTAGTGTAGGTATTTAATATGAACGATCCTTCTTCAGGATTAATGAAACCCTCGGGTTCAAGTATGGGGGCTTCTTCTGGGCTATCGATTTGCTCAAGGAGTAGATTGGACTCTAAAGCAGCTTTAATTTCTAAATCGAGCTCAAGGGCGGAGAGCTGCAGCAGGCGAATGGACTGCTGAAGTTGTGGGGTCATGGTAACCTGTTGGTTAACGGATAAATTGAATGTTGGTCGCATACCTTAACTATAGCCGATAATGCTAAGCCAATTAACTTGACCAATAATCATAGACCAGTCTATATTTTAAACTCTTCGCCTAAATAGACTTTACGAACTTCGGGATGGTTTAAAATATGCGCCGGAGGGCCTTCGGCAATCACGTGGCCATTATTCATGATATAGGCGCGGTGACAAATATCGAGCGTGTCTCTGACATTATGATCCGTGATTAAGACGCCAATTCCTTTCTCACTGAGATGGGTTGCAATTTGCTTTATGTCGATAATGGAAATCGGATCAACACCTGCAAAAGGCTCATCTAACAACATAAATTTGGGCTTTCGAGCTAAAGCACGGGCAATTTCAACGCGTCGCCGTTCCCCGCCAGAAAGGCTTAAACCCATCGTATCTCGAATATGCGTGATCCGAAATTCGTACAGCAAATTTTCTAAAATCGTTTCTCGTTCGGTTTCATCCAATTCTGGGCGTGTTTCTAAAATAGCGTAAATGTTGTCTGATACAGTGAGCTTTCGAAAGACAGAGGCTTCTTGGGGTAAGTAACCTATGCCTAATTCGGCTCTCTGATGAACGGGTAATTCGGTAATTTCTGTGCTGTTTAAAAAAATATGGCCACTTTGGGGTTGAATGAGACCCAGCATCATATAGAAGCAGGAGGTTTTTCCAGCACCATTAGGCCCGAGCAATCCGATAATTTCTCCACTGTTAATTGAGAGTGACACAGAATTGACAATAATTCTTGTTTGGTAGGATTTATTAAGGTTCGAAACAGTGAGGTTATTCATGAGGATGCAATCCCTAATGGTTGGAGGTGGACGTTTTTGTTTGCGGCCCTAAAATAATGGTTGTCCGCTTCCCAGGCTGAGGGACGGCCACCAATTCACGGCTTTTCAGTGAATAAGTCAAATGATCACCTGTAATGGTATCTGAATCTTGGTTTAATGTTGCATTCGTGAGAAGAATGATATTTTCTTGTTTTGGAAAATATTGAATGGTTTCGGCTTGACCCTTGACGGTTGGTTTATTGGGATCAGGCTGAAAGAAAAAAAACGCTGGAATACCGGTTGCGATCATTTTTTCGATTTTATTGTGATTGTCTCGGGTAATCACTAACTGATCGGAAAACAAGTGCTTACAGTCTTGGATCATTTCAACATGGCCATGGTAGGTTGCAGTTCCTTTTGTATCATCAAATTCAGCCGCATCAGAGCGAATTTCAATCGGCGTTGTCTTTTCAGCCTCCGAAGTTTCAAGGGCTGTAGCTTGGTGACTGTATAAAAAAAACAGAATACAGACCTTAACGAGTAAGCGTGTAGTACGTCTTAACATCCCGTAATAACTCCACGGAGCTTTGATCTAAAAATGCTCGCAGCCCAGTTCCCGTAATTTTTAACCCAGGCTTAGTGAGGGTTACAAATTTTTCGCTTTCGGCATAGTGTTTTTTCGGTTGATAGTGTAATTCTTCTGTTTCTAATTTGACAGCAGTAGAAGCCGTCGTCTGAGGTCGTTCTAAGACAACTTGTTGCTGAAGAGTAATTTGATCAATGACTCCGATGTTAGGTTGTTTGATTTGGCCTGTTGCAGCATGGATAAACCAGAATGATCCATCGGGTTTAAAAACAGTGAGATGCGGTTTTGTTAAGGTGGAGATTTCTTTTTCGGGTAAATACGCCCAATAAAGCGCAGAGAGTTTATTTTTGAGAGCCCCTGTTTCAGTGAACGTCGTAATAAAGACGTTTGTCATATATTCTTGCGGTCTTCGAAGGGAATTTTTTTTCTCTAAAGCTTCTTGGGAAGGTTTTAATAAAAATAAAAGCACCAGACTGAAAACAGCAGCGCATGTTAACAGAATATTGTTTCTCACATCACACCCGCTTTAAAGAGATCATGCATATTTAATGCACCGACGAGTTTCCCTTGTTCATTGGTAACGGGTAAAACCAGAATTTTCAGCTTTTCCATAATGGCAATGGCTTCAGAAGCCAATTGGTATGAACAGACAGTGGTACAATTGCGAGTCATGACTTCTTCAATTGCCGTTTGTCGGATATCAAAGTCGCGGCTTAAGGTTCTTCTCAAATCCCCGTCCGTAAAAATTCCCAGTAAATGGTTGGGGTCCTCGGGGTCTACAATCGTCGTAAATCCTAAGCGTTTTTGCGACATTTCCATTAGAGCATCGCATAATAATGCCCCTTTCGTCACTCGAGGAATGGCGTTTTCAGTATGCATGACGTCTTCAATCGTGAGCAGTAAACGGCGGCCTAAGCGCCCTCCGGAATGGGACTTGGCAAAATCTTCGACCGTGAATCCTCGCGCTTTGAGTACCGCAAGAGCAATGGCATCGCCCATGGCCAACATTGCGGTTGTGCTGGCAGTTGGGGCGAGGCCGAGAGGGCAAGCTTCTTGTTCAACGCTGATGTCTAAATGCGTGTTAGACAGTGTGGCTAAGGTGGAGCGCTTCGAGCTTGTGAGTGATAAGATTTTAACCCCTAGGCGTTTAATTAACGGTAAAATTGTGATGATTTCTTCCGTTTCTCCGGAATAGGAAAGAGCGAAAACCACATCTTTTGCGGTGATCATCCCCAGATCCCCGTGAGATGCTTCGGCTGGATGTAAAAATAGTGCTGGCGAACCGGTACTGGCAAGGGTTGCGGCGATTTTTCGACCAATGTGCCCAGATTTCCCAATTCCAGTCACGACAACGCGGCCTTCACAACTTAAAATGGTTCTACAGAACTCAACAAATTCGTCGCCAATTTTTTTGGTGAGTTCATTGATGGATCTGGCTTCAATTTCAAGGACGGTTAGGCCTAAAGCGATAATATCTTGTTTGTCATCTAACA
>JABDFC010000047.1 GCA_013286785.1 Gammaproteobacteria bacterium | reverse complement strand
GCCAAAGAAATGCACGTCGGCCACCTGCGCTCCACCATTTTATCGGCGATGGTGCGAGGGTTGTTGCCGAGTATTTTAGCCAGCTTCATCGCACTGTTGAATTGATAATGCCCAAACTTTTCTTGAGTGGCTTCGGTGATTTCTAGCAAGGCAGGATCAGCCAAAAACTCGTTGGTTGTATATACATTTGTTAAGGCGCTTTGACAGTGCGCTTTAATGAAGTGTGCAAAACCCATTAAGCTATTTATCCAAATTAAAGTTAGAAAATCATCCTATCATTACTGACAGTAAAGAGTCAAGGAGCGTGAGTTCTGATTGATTTTGTGGTAAAATTTCATCTTTAAGCGTTGCAAAAAAAAACGGACCTTAGGAGTAGCTCCATGGCAGATCTTGCCAGTGAAATCAGCCCAGTTAGCATAGAAAATGAATTAAAGCAGTCTTATCTCGATTATGCGATGAGTATTATCGTGGGGCGTGCGTTGCCGGATGTGCGGGATGGCTTAAAGCCAGTCCATCGTCGGGTCTTGTATGCAATGCGGGAGCTGGGTAACGATTGGAATAAAGCCTATAAAAAGTCTGCTCGGGTGGTGGGGGATGTGATTGGTAAGTACCATCCTCATGGCGAAGCCGCGGTTTACGACAGTATCGTTCGGATGGCACAGCCTTTTTCCATGCGGTATGTTTTGATCGATGGGCAAGGGAACTTTGGTTCTATCGATGGCGACCCACCTGCTGCCATGCGATATACAGAAGTCCGAATGGCAAAGATTGCGCATACTTTGTTATCTGATTTGGAAAAAGATACGGTCGATTTTACACCGAATTATGACGAATCTGAATTACAACCCACGGTTTTGCCAGCGGCGATCCCAAATTTAATTGTCAATGGGGGCTCTGGTATTGCAGTTGGTATGGCAACGAATATCCCTCCGCATAATTTGACCGAAGTCATTGATGCGTGTCTTGCCTTGATTGAAGACCCGGATCTTTCGATCGATAGTCTGATGAAGTTTATACCCGGTCCAGATTTTCCGACGGCCGGCATTATTAATGGCCGCGCAGGTATTATCGAAGGGTATCGAACTGGACGCGGACGCGTTTTAGTTCGGGCTCGGGTGAATGTCGAAACAGAAGAAAAATCTCAAAAACAATCGATCATCGTGACTGAATTGCCTTTTCAAGTAAACAAAGCGCGCCTGATCGAAAAAATTGCTGAATTGGTGAAAGACAAGAAAATAGACGGTATCACAGCACTGCGTGACGAATCTGATAAAGACGGAATGCGCATGGTGATTGAACTTCGCCGAGGTGAGGCTGCCGACATTATTATCAACAATCTTTATTCCCAGACACAATTGCAAATTGCTTTTGGGATTAATATGGTGGCATTGGTGGATGGCCAACCCCGTATTTTAAATCTAAAAGACTTTTTGGTTGAATTTTTAAAGCACCGTCGTCAAGTGGTGTCGCGTCGAACTGCCTATGAACTGCGTAAATCCCGTGAACGTGCGCATGTTTTAGAGGGACTGGGTATTGCTTTGGCGAATATTGATCCGGTGATCCAATTAATTAAAGCCTCTCCCACGCCGGCCGAAGCGAAAGTAGAATTAATGGCGCGCATGTGGGCGCCTGGGATTGTGGCAGATATGTTGCAGCGGGCAGGTGCAGATGTCTGTCGTCCCGAACACTTAGAGTCGCACTATGGCTTGCAGGAGTCGGGGTATCGGTTATCCGCGGTTCAAGCACAAGCGATTTTAGATTTGAGATTGCATCGATTAACCGGGCTTGAACAAGATAAAATTTTAGAAGAATTTAAGCAGATTATTGGCATTATCCAAGATTTGTTGGATATTTTGGCCAACCAAAGTCGATTGATGCAAGTGATTCGGGATGAATTAATTGCGATTAAACAAGAATTTGGCGATGGTCGTCGTACCGAAATTTTAAGTGATCATTTGGATTTATCAACAGAGGACTTGATCACGGAAGAAGACAGAGTTGTCACATTATCTCATGGTGGTTATGTTAAGGCACAACCCTTGGCGAGTTATCAGGCTCAAAAGCGTGGCGGGAAAGGGAAAGCAGCCACTAAAGTGAAAGATGAAGATTATGTTGTTCGGCTCCTGATTGCCAATACGCATGACACACTTTTGTGCTTCTCAAGCTTAGGGAAAGTGTATTGGATCAAAGTCTATGAAATTCCCGTGGCCAGTAGAACTTCACAAGGGCGACCGATTGTTAACTTATTGCCTTTACAAGCGGACGAACGGATCAGTGCGTTATTACCGGTTCGGGAGTATTCAGAAAATAAAATGATCTTTATGGCAACAGCCAATGGAACAGTGAAGAAGGTTGCACTCACCGAATTTATGCGTCCTCGTTCGAATGGGATTATTGCTTTGGAATTAGAAGCAGGTGACACCTTAGTTGGAGTTGATATTACCGACGGCCACCGGGATGTGATGTTATTTAGCAATACCGGGAAAGCGGTGCGGTTCTCGGAAGAAGATGTTCGAACCATGGGCCGAACGGCAAAAGGGGTTCGTGGGATTCGGTTGCAACCCAATCAGCGAATGATTTCGTTAATTGTGTTAAACCCGGAAGGTCGGATTTTAACTGCCACTCAAAATGGGTATGGCAAGAGAACAGAAGTCGCAGAATTTGTGGCTCAAGGTCGGGGTGGGCAAGGGGTCATTGCAATTCAAACCAGCGAAAGAAATGGTCAAGTGGTGGGTGCTTTACAAGTATTGGATACAGACGAGCTGATGTTAATCAGTGATGCGGGTACTTTGGTTCGGACACGAGTGGATGAAATTTCCATTGTGGGTCGTAATACGCAAGGGGTTCGGTTGATCAATCTAGGTGAAGGTGAAAAATTGGTTGAGATCCAAAGGATTGAAGAAGTGGAAGGGGAACCCCTGCTAGAAAACGAAACCGACCTTCCAGAATAAATTGCTGTGTCATTCGGGAAGGGTTTGATCGGCTATTTGCCCCAACAGGTTAAGCATACGCTGTCAATGAATATTGAAACATGATGGAATGTTTCTGATTCTGGCAGCGAATCTACATTACCCGGCAAAGGTTTGGCAGTAAAACTGAGCGTTCCCGATTTTTTGTCGTAGTAGGGTTCTGTCACTATTATCGCAAAATTAAATACTTGGACATCCGAAAAAAAACCGCCCTTTTTAGCATGTAACACGGCATTGGGGGGATTTTCTCTGAAGCTGTTTACATTTTTGTGATGCCACATTTCTATAAACTTTTCAATCGAGAGCTCACCAGCATCTCGGATAGGTCTATCAGAAAAATACGTGACGAAGGGATCGATGTTTTTTAAAACAATCGTATAGGTTTTATCTTTGCCCGGTATAATTTTAATTGTGGCCTTATCGGCCGATTCGACGAATAAATATTCTTCTTTTGGATGCTTATTTTTGGGGGATAGACCTTTTAAAGTTGTACTACCCATGGCCAAGGGGCTAATAGAGAACATCAAAATCGATAAACAAATGGAAGACGCAATTTTTTTAGTGTAAGACATAATTTTTTTGTCTCCAATGTTGTATATAAACCTAATTTATTATTTGAGGTTTTGTTTAACCTTAACACTCAATATAGTC
>JABDFC010000046.1 GCA_013286785.1 Gammaproteobacteria bacterium | reverse complement strand
CAATCCCATTGCAACGACAATTGCATCCCCAAATAAACCGCAGCCATGCCCAATAAACTGGCCAGCAAAGCCATTTGCTCGGGGGTTTTGCTCACTTGCCGCGCAGCAGAAGCCGGGATAATGAGCAATGCGGTAATTAATAAAACGCCTACTAATTTCATTGCAATGGCAAAAACAACAGCCATCAGGATAATGACAATCCACTGGATGAGCCCCACTGCAACCCCTTCTACTTTTGCCAAATCCTCGTGAACCGTAATGGATAATACCGGGCGCCAAATGGTCAGTAAGGTAAATATAACCAGAATATCAACTCCATAGATCCAGACTAAATCCGTTGCATTGACTGCCAAAATATCACCGTATAAATATCCTAAGAGATCAACACGGACTCCGGTCAGCAGCGTCGCAAAAATAAGCCCAATGGCCAAACTGGTGTAGGCTAATATACAAAGCAGAGTGTCGCTGGCTACATATTTTTGTCGCGATAAAAGCGCTAAAAAACAGGCTATTAAAATACAAATGGTGGTTAAACCAACCGTCACATTCACGTCTAATAACACCGTTAAACACAACCCGAGCAAGGTAGAATGTGCTAAAGCATCACCGAAATTTGCCATGCGCCGCCATACCATGATGGATCCAAGAGGTCCAGCAACCAAAGCAATGCCTACGCCAGCCAAGATCCCTCTTGCCATAAAGTCTAAGAACACACTTCACCGCCTAAATCATGTTGATGATTATGTTGATGGGCATAGACCACCAAGCCTGCGAGTTTCTGCTGACCAAATAAACTTAAGAATTCCGGATGTTGACTCACCAGATTTGGGTGGCCAGAACAACAAACATGCTTATTTAAACACAACACAGTGTCCGTACCGGCCATCACCAAATGCAAATCGTGTGAGACCATTAAAATCCCACACCCTTGGCTCTCACGAATAGAAGTAATCAATTGGTACAGCTCTTCTTGTCCCGTCACATCGACTCCTTGTACTGGTTCATCCAACACCAACAAGTCGGGCTCCCGAAGCAACGCACGAGCCAACAGCACCCTTTGTAATTCCCCTCCAGAAATAGACTGCAAACTCGCCGTCTGTAAATGCTCAATCCTCAATTGGTGCAAAACCCTTTGGAAATCACCCGGAACAAAAGACCCTGCTAATTGTAAAAACCGGTTCACGGAGAGTGGCATTAAAGGATCAACCGCTAGCCTTTGGGGCATATAACCGATCCGTAACCCAGGTTTTAAGGTGACTTCTCCCTGGTTTGGACGAATCAAACCCAACACGACTTTCACTAATGTCGACTTTCCCGCACCATTCGGCCCAATTAAGGTTACAATCTCTTTTGGTTTTACGATAAGATCGACGCCAGACAAAACTACCTTATGGCCAAACTGAACCTGAAGACGATGAGCGGTGACGAGTGGTAATGTCATAAATATTACTTAAATAGAAAGAGTGATAACAAGGTGTATATGAATTTTAAACATTCGCTCTTAGGTTTGTGTTTCCTGTTTCTCGTGGGGGGAGGGCCAACCGCCGCCACGCCTCTGCAGAACCCCAGCCCTCGGGTTGCCGTTAGTATAACCCCTTTTTACGCCTTAGTCGCGGCTGTCATGCAAGGCGTCGGGACACCTCAGTTATTGATCCAAAAAGGCTCTTGTCCCCACGAGTACGCGCTAAAACCTTCTGAAGCGCAACATCTTCATGCGGCGGATATCATATTTTGGGCAGGTCCTGGATTGGAAACTTTTTTGGTGAAATCGCTCGCCACGATTGAGATGCATCACCCGCATTCCATTGTTACCTTAGAGCAAACGCCAGGACTCCATCGATTGCCCCAACAGCAAAATGCAGAGGGATCAAAACACGATCATAACCACGTTCATCATCACCCTCATTCTATTGACATGCACTTTTGGTTGGATCCCCAAAACGCCATCGCACTCACCGATAATATTGTCCAACAGTTATCGTTAATCGATCCCAATCACGCTACCCTATATCATCAAAATGGCCAAGCGTTAAAAGAGCGTTTGAGAAACTTAGATGAAAAAATTGCTCAAACACTAAAAGCCGTCAAGCATGTTCCTTTCATTGTTTTCCATGATGCCTACCAGTATTTTGCAAAACGATATGAGTTAACAGTAGCTGCATCCATCACCGCTCATCCTGAAGTACCACCCAGCGCAAAAAGGATCAATACAGTTCGCAAGATTATTCAAGAAAGTCATGCTCACTGTATTTTTACCGAACCCAATTTGCAGCCAAAACTGGTTAACAGTCTTGCCCAAGAGTTCAGTCTCAAAATTGGTGAATTAGATCCCGTCGGATCTGCCTCCAACGACAATCCGGATGGTTATTTTCAATTGTTACAACAGCTGACAGAATCGGTTCATGCGTGTTTACAAAAAGCCGAATGAGTTATTTTCAGTCAGCCTCCTCTTTGTACCGATAACTGAGTCTTACAATAACCTACACGCTTAAAATAGAGAATATACAAATATTAAATTAAGAAGATTGAATTTGCCAACCAACTCAACTTGTAGTAATCTAGTTCCCTGATACCACAAAGCAAACCCACTTTAAGCTAGGAGAATTAACATGCCGCTTTTAGATTTTTCTCGCCGAATCATGCAATTGGTTAACCAAGAACTGATTTTCGGTTCGGGCAACCGAGCCCAAGACCAAGAAAGAACAAGTGGTTGGAACGGTATTATGACCGCGTTGCGGGAACGTCCTTGGGAACATTTTTATCAAGCAACAAACCATAAATTCACGATGACATTTGACCAAGATTTTCAAAAATTGAGAAAAGACCTCACGATGTGCCTGGATGATCTCCCTTTGGTAAAACAATACGGGCTCGAAGACTATTTTCAAGATCCTGATAGCCGTAGCCGAATCGACATGAGCTTTTTTAAATCGACTACACAAAAAATGGCAGAAAGCATGATCCTTCGAACTGGAAATTGCCATAATCTCTCGCATTTATTTCTCTACTACTTCGCAGAAAAATACTCTGGCAATAAGGATGAAATCGAATTATATGATCTTTCCAGCCATTTTTTAGGACATACTTTAGTGAAAATCGTTCAGGGTGAAAATGTGTTATATGTTGATCCCTGGACACAAGTCGTATTTCCTGAAGCTGAATTTGATGCCAACATGCGAATTATTCTGAAAAAATTACAATCAGAATATGAATTAGAAGTGAAAAAACCTTTTTCGTACATACCTGATAAAAACGAGCATTATAAGGAGCGTGTTGCCACATATCTCAGTAACATCACAACTTATCTTCAAGAACAGGATGGTACAATTCTGCCGACCGATCCCAAATTAGAGTTTGCCCCTGCATTTTGCCTGTCTAATTCCCGGCCTAATTCAACGCTAGACAGCAATTTGGAACAAAATACGAATAACGACAATATCCCCAATATCGATTTAGTTCCTTGTACCGATTTTAAGAAGTTTATCAATCTTGTCAATTTTTATAGGGAACTTAAAATTTTATCCCTGGATGTTTTTCCCGTTTCACCCCTTAGAGAGGCCATTGAGACTCTCAAGCCCAAGACACCCTTCTCGTACCAAGCTGAGCTTTTTTTAACCTATTATCCTACAGTCAGTAGCAAAAACAAATTGCCAAAACCTATAGGAAACGAACTGAAAGCACAAATAGAGGGTTACACAAAAGCGAAAGCGAACTAGAATGGTTGGGTTTCTGCCTCGAGTTTCCTTCATACCCCTCATCCGCCTG
>JABDFC010000045.1 GCA_013286785.1 Gammaproteobacteria bacterium | reverse complement strand
TCAAATATTGAAGTGTCAGGAGTGATCTAAATGCCAGTGATTTCTCATCAAGAGCCTCAAAATGGGGTGAAGTCTAAAAATAAACAGAAAAACCAGTTGTCAGAGGGTAGCTTAACTACTGTCAAATTGTCTGATCCCTTTTATTTGGGTTCTTTACAAAAAGTAGATCCGGCCCGCTGTCGGCCATGGAAGTATCATAACCGGGATGCTGCTTGGTTAACTCGAGCCCGTTGTTTGGATTTAATCGTTTCAATTCAGAAAAATGGGCAAATTGAACCTGCGATTGTTAGAAAAATTCAGGGCGATCCTCAATATGACTACGAAATAATTTGTGGAGTTCGTCGTTGGTTTGCCTGTTCTCAAATCCCCAATGAAAAATTTTTAGTGTGTTTGACTGATGTAGGCGATAAAACCTGCATGATTTTAATGCACTCCGAAAACGCTGACTCCAAGGATATTTCTGAGTTCGAGCGCGCTTTTTCTTTTGCACAGCAAATTAAGTCTGGTGTATTTAAAAACCAAACTGAGATGGCAGAAGCGTTTGGGTTATCGCAAGGCACCATTTCGAAAATGATCAAAGCGGCTGAAATTTTTGAGCATGATTGGATCAAGGTTCTTTTTCACGATAAATTGGATATTTCCGTCAAATATGCGTACACCTTATCTGTGTTGCTGAAAAAGCCAGAAATTTATCACTTGGTCCGTGCCGAAGCTCTCGCAATGCTGAAAGACATCGAAAAAAATAATCGTTTTCCACCGGCTGCCAAGGTCCTCAAAAAATTGATTTCTTTTGCAAAGCCTAATCTGAAGACGGCATTTGAATCGACGTTGTTAACCATCGGTAACAAGCCCATTGTGTCTTGTCGACGCGATAAGTTTGGGAAGTTTTATATTGTCATTGGAAATAAAGCAAAGGAACTCAGTTCTTCTGACATTGAAAGTGCTTGTATTAAGGCCATTCGGGAACATGTATTCGAGTAAATTATTCCCCGGGGAATAATGCTTTTCTTCCTATCATATTGATTTTTAAGAAAATAAAATCAATATGGTCAAACAACGGGTTTTAGAATGACTTTTATTTTCGGGGGCGTACTCAGGGCTTGTTTTTGACGAGACATCAACTGTTGTATTTCTTTCATGCAATTGGCCAACTGCTTTTCAACGTATTGGTTTCTTTTTTCAAATAAGTCAATTACCTTGGATTCGGCTGAGGGGCTGGACGTCTTTATTTTTTTTCGTCCAAAAATGGCTTTCAAAATCACCGCTGCTTTCTCCTATAGAAAAACTGAATACCCATCAACGAATATCAGCGATGTGTAGTATATCTATAACAAATAAAAAAAACCATAGGTTACTGATAAATATTGTCTGTTTTTTTCATCTGAAATGAATTTTAAGGTCGGTTGTAATCTGGCATTCTGTTTTGGGTAGAATAAGATTTCTGTCTTTCTTCTATGTGTCTTTGGCGTTCTTCGAGCATTGCATCGCAATCCCCTTTTTTTAGCATGGAATCGGCGGGCGCTTTATGACGGTTGTGTTCAGAAAGTTCCGTTCCCTTTGATTCAGCATTTTTGTAACAGCCTGTAAACATTGGGAGAAACAGCAGAAGAAGGCAAAGGCGGTTCATTTTCTTTTTCCAAATTGTGAAAGTATTGTCAGTATATTCAATCGGTTTTTTATGAGCAATTGGCTAGAGGATCCTGTCTCTATCTATTACCAATAAGACTGCGCATTAAATGGGACGCAAAAGTGTGTAGTATTGATTTGGTTACACATAAGAAAATATCACGGCTTATTACCCTGATGTCGAAGGCTGTCGGTGTTAGCATAATGGCTAATTTTTTTGTCAAGCTGGTGAACATATTTGAATTAAATTGGTGGCCAGAGAGGGAATTGAACCCACGACACAAGGATTTTCAGTCCTCTGCTCTACCGACTGAGCTATCTGGCCTAGAAAAAAAACTATTAGACCGTATCCGCTGACCCAACGTCAAGTAAAGGATGGTGGGGATTAAGCAAATTTATGGGTTGTTCGGATCGGTATAGCCGGTTGGGGCAGCACTGCCCTCACCGAAGAAGTACTTTTCCATTTCGGCGACTAAAAACTGTCGATTGTTGGCATCCGTCATTTTTAAACGATGCTCGTTAATTAACAGGGTCTGATGCCGTAACCACATTTGCCAAGCTTCTTTTGAAACCTGTTGATAGATCCGTTCACCCAGTGGACCTGGATAAGGCAGGCGCTCTAAGCCCTCTGCTTCTTTGTTGAGTTTTACACAATGGACACGATGAGTCATGATTGTTTCCTTTCCATTTTGACCAGCAGGCGTTTAATGGGTGCTGGTAAACCAAGGGTGTGTATTTCAGTCAGTGGACACCAATGATATTGTTCAGTGATTCGTTTCTTCTTAGGAAGACTTTTAACATGACACAATACCGGGTGGATATTCAAATGATAATGCGTAAAGGTATGCCGAAAAGGCTCCCAATGATCGTTTTGCTGAATAGATAAATCAAATACCTCCCGGCACCAGTGTTTAATCTCAGTCGCAACTGGACATTCGGGTAAACTCCACAACCCGCCCCAAATGCCTTTCAATGGGCGTTTCTCAAATAAAATGGCTTGCTGATTGGGATCAAAGAGAATCAAGCAAGTTGTCGATTGAGTTGGCTTTTTTTGTGCCGGCTTGGTTTTGGGGTATTCTGTCACTCGTTGTTGGGCTTTGGCTTGGCAGTCCTCATGAATAGGACACTCAGCGCATTTTGGGTGTGTTCGTGTGCAAAGGGTGGCTCCCAAATCCATGATGGCTTGGGTGAAAGCATCAACACGTTTATGGGGGGTAATTTTTTCGCTCAACGCCCACAATGTATCAATGGTTTTAGGATCATTTAACCAGCCTGAAACGGCGAAATAACGAGACAGAACGCGTTTCACATTGCCATCCAAAATGGGATATCGTTGTCGAGTACTGATGGCCAAAATTGCCCCGGCAGTCGAACGCCCGATGCCTGGGAGGTTCAGTACGTCATCGAAGTCTTTGGGAAATTGACTGTGATGATTGGCAACGCAGAGTTGTGCGGCACGATGCAAGTTTTTTGCTCTGGCATAATAGCCTAGACCCGCCCAAGCATGCAGCACTTCGTCGAGTGAGGCTTGTGCTAGAGCGTCAATATCGGGGAATCGGTGAATAAACGCATCAAAATAACGGGAGACGGTCGAGACTTGAGTTTGTTGCAGCATAATTTCGGAAACCCAAACTCGATAAGCGGTGGGCTCTGTCTGCCAAGGCAAGTCCTTACGTCCGTGTTTATCAAACCATCGGAGTATTCTTTGACTGCATTCCATTAAGGAAAACCAAACAGTTTTTCTAGGCCGTTATCCGATGGTCCCTCAATGGGATCTTTCTGGATCAACCGTATGGCGTCATCCGCGTAACGAGCTAAATCAGGTTGCACAGCCAATTCGCGCAGGGGGCCACGTATTTGGATGGCAAGGGGTGTGTCTTTTAAATAAGTCAGAATGTTTTTCTGGGAGGCATGAGTCATTTTACGTCTGAACAATGCGAGGGCTTGGTAATCCGCTTTTTGTTGGAGTAAATCGAGGATCCCATGTCCATTGACGGAGTATTCCGGATGCAGTAATTTAAAATCAGAGGTGTACAATCGGCCATTTTCAATGGTTATATTGGCTTCGATAAGTTCAAAGGGCGTTGCGAGCTGTTGATAATCGATGGCTTGTTGTTTCCATTCCCCTAATTCAGCGGTGAGAACCGCAGCAATATTCAGATTTTGCTTTTTGGCCAGTGAATCTGTAATCATCGAAACCGTTGATTGAGCGTGTTGTAGTAAGGGAGATAATTCAATGCCCTGTAATTTCCCGTCCGTTAAGAGTAGGTGTGCTTTACCAAATAAATTTTGGACACATTCATATAAAGTTGTTCCTTGGGTGGTTAATGAAGTTTCTATTTGAACCCGTCCTTTGATTTTATCTTTTTGACCCAACAACCCCAAGACTTCGTTAATGTCTAAACTGCTGATTTGATCAAAGAGATAAAATTGGGGGGTGCTGCTTCTAAAATCGATTTTTAATTTTGCGTGATGTTGGCTATTAGATAATTGTGTTTGTATGTGATCAAAACTGACGACTGCATCTTTAATGTCGATCTGGGTATTAAATTCGGGAATGGGTAATACTCCAATTCGGAGTTTTTTCCCTTGAAAATGACCTGAAAAACTGATTTTTTTTAGCTCGGCATTCTGTAGATTCGTTTTAAAAGAACCTTCAATCGATCCATTATTTTCTAACAGAAGATGGAAATCGGAAAATTCTAATGCCGGATACTGGAAATTAAAAGAACTGGTTAAATCGGCCGATTTGGCCATAAATACCTGCGGCGGCAGGCTAAAAACCTGTGACCATCCCTGGAAATTAAAATTAATGAGTTGTAGTTTTCCGATTAGCTGGGGTTCGTTGGTGAATTTTTCCAGAGTGAATTCACCGGTGAGTGTTGTGGGGGGGCAATGATCCAGATGGGCATTGAGGATAATTTTTTCAAATTGAATATTATTTTTTTCATGTTGGTACAACCACTCTGCAGCCAATGAAATATAATGAGATACACCGGTCTCTAAATTTTCAATTTGAAACTGAGTGTTCACGGGAACCAGGGTTCCTGTGATGGCTAAAGGCAATTTTAAGGCGGTAAAATTGAATTGTTTGATCTGCATGGGTTGGTGTGTCGACAGATCTTGCCAAGCGAATGAGGCGTTTTCGATTTTAAGATTATAGGGAATGATGAAGCTGCTGAGAAGGTTCGTCTTTAGTTGGGGTAAGTGATTTTGAAATGCCTGCCAATCGGAGAAACCATGGCTTAGGGTGAGTTCTAAACCTTCTAATTCAAAATCCGTCCACAATTTTCCAAAAATAATCGACCATAATTTTGGTTTGAGCCTGGCTTTTTTAAGCGTCATCCATTGTCGGCCGGGAGAGACACTGTTTTCGCAAGAAAGATCGTAGGCTTCAATGGCTAAGCTCGGGTCAAGCTGCCAAAAAATGGGGCCTTGGATTGTTAGATTCTGACCGGTTTTAAGTGCTATCTGGTTTTGTATGTCTTGTTTGTATTGATTGGGATCAACCAAAGTGACTAGGGCGATTAACCCCACTAATCCCAGTAGGCAAACAGCGAAGCTGATTTTTAATAAACGTTTTAAATGGAGCATTCTTTAAAAACACCTTTTGAACGTGGAGCGGGTGATGGGAATCGAACCCACGCTACCAGCATGGGAAGCTGGAGTACTACCATTGTACGACACCCGCAGCGCTTATATATTAGCTGGGATTTAAATGAAGTACAACCAAAGC
>JABDFC010000044.1 GCA_013286785.1 Gammaproteobacteria bacterium | reverse complement strand
GTACCATTTCGATCATATACCAACGCGATTAACGGTTGGTTCAAAACGCAAGTTGAACCGAAAGTTCCCGATGATTTAGAAGTAGCATTTTATTGCAAAGATAATTTTTTAGGAGTAGAAGCCTTAGTTGTTCGTGAACACACAGAAGACCTTCAGAACTTTAAGAGTGTGCTGGATAATTTAGGGTATCGAATGGATCCTATTCAAGCAGTTCGTTTGGTATTAACCAGATTCTCCGGATTATTTGTTAATATCGATGACACTAATCGGTTTTTTGTCGAATATTTGCAAACAAAAGTTGGCTCCTCCCTAACAGCGGTTGAAAAAGATCTCGTTGAAGAAATTCGGAAGTCAATCGTTAATACTATAGCAGGGAATAAGCGAGGCGACTTAACGATCTATACAACGAACAATATCGTCCCACTTCTACAAACAATAGCCGAATCTTCAAGGGCGTTGCGAGATGAGTTAAGAATTTATTCTAGATTTATCGAAAGATGTTTACACAGTATTAGCAGTGCAGACAATGCCCTTGATCCTGGTTTTCTGTATGTGGTTATCTCAGAATTGAGGGGCGCAGTACGGTTATTCTGTGACGCTTGTCAGAGGGATGATCTGCCACAGGTTGTCCGAAACACTCAAAGAGTGTCGGAAGTGTTGTTATTGTTTTTTGAATCATTTAAACCTAGACAGTTGCTGGGCGAAATAGTGGCTCAGCAATATTTTCCTTTATACCCAGTTCATGGAGTGAGTCTGACACCCTATGCGATGCGGGCTTTTGTGCGGGTATTTCAGTTGATAGATTATTATCCTGCTACTACCAAGTCTCTGCGTGTGTCTGTAACCAGTCAAAGTTATTATGAGTGGTTACAAAATTTAGAGAGACTAGACGAACGTAATATTTCTATATTACCTCTTCAACACTTAAATGAAGCAGATCCCAACTCGGATGTATTTTTTATTGAAATCCATCCTAACAATGTTGCCGTTGCTAAACAGTTTGCGCACGACGTCATCGGGCTTGTTGCACGATTATCTTCGAGTCAATCTGCGCGAAAAAGAACGCTGGTCATTGATGTCACCTTGAATGCACTGGATGACTCCGAAGTGAAAGGACTTATTCAACAGGCATTACCATTGATCAATGATGGGCGCTTAAATCTTATATTAATTCAAAGTTTAACGAAGTTCTCTCAACCGGGTCTAGACAAAAGAAGCGCAGGGTTGATAGTCATGCTGAATAACGATGATGAATATTGGAAAAATGCCAATACAGCATTGAAAAGATTTAAAAAATCAGAGTCAGTTGATAAGACTACATTACGATTTTTTTCATTTTTTTATTGGTGCGCGGACGATCTGAGACAGTATATTGGGTACATTAATCGTAATACTCGTTATGTATACAAATCCGTGATGAGACAACTTGATCAACTAGAAGTGCTGAGCAGACGATGTTTTCAAATAACCATGAGTTCTGATCCTGGAGCGTGTTATATAGCCTTGAATGTGAGTGGTTTGGTAGGAACTGTAAATCGAGACTTCACACTCACAGGAAAGAAGATGGAACAGTTTTGTGAGGATTTATTAGAACATTTTATTCATCCTCTTTGTCGGTTGTTTAAGTTATCCCTAACAGAAAGAATGAGTATTGGCTTTCCGCTTTCGAGTGCCAATGTTGTGTTTGATTCTCTACGAATCACAATAGGATTGGAAAGTAAACTTGAATTGGATCATTATGCGGATGTATTAGCATTTGTTGCCTTTGTTTTGAATAGAGGCAGAAACCCGGAATTCTTTTTGAATGAAACATATCGTAAAGCCTATTTTTTGGAAAAAGTAGAGCAGTTTGCAGCAATGACACCTGGTTTACGAAGTACACCTTATTGTGTGATTTATGACAGCGATACTGTTTATCATCCGCACACGACACCAACGCAGTCAGAGAGATTTTTAAAAAGGGGGGGCAACATCCAGAATGGCTCGGTCATCATTTGGCGGGAAGCAGCGGATCCTATGGTTCGTGGTGCTAGTACTCACAGGATTTCTTATGGTCAGAACCAAATCACTGTGCCAATTCGCGGGCAAGGATATAGACTGCTTTCGCAGCTCGATCTTTCAGTGCGCAGGATGGTAATAGCTTGTCTGACAGGAATTGCAAAACCTGTCGATACGAAAAATTTACCTGTTGTATCAACAAGAACTCGTACCGAACTGGCAAATGAGTACAGTCAAAATGTAAACCTAATTTTTATAGGAAATGATCAGGTCAGCTTCGAAAGTATGGAAATGCTTGGAAATTGGAATACACAACGGATGTATGGTCCGTTCCCAACCAATCTAGCACCAGCTTATTTTTATCTACACCACATGAAGATCTTCACTTTAATGCACCGTCAGTGGATAGAGCTCCCCATTTTTATCAAACAAGGAAATATGCTCTTTCCTTTGTTGGATATGCCGATTGAAGACAGGGAGTTTCTGTTTGCCGTTGGGGTGTATGAACTCTATCGGGGAACGCGTGATTTTCGAAATACCCGAGCACTGATTGACTTTCAGTATATTCCGAAGTCCCAACACATGGCGATAACGGTGGAACGAGATAAAATCGTGATTGAAAGAGACTTCATTTGTGTTTTAAAACCTGGGGTGACTGTTTATCATCGTTTCTTGGATCGTGCCACAACCTGCTTTGAAATTGATTATTGGTCTGTTAAAGATCCTTTGTTGGCACGTTTTATGAGATTAATGACCGCAGTTTATATCAAGAAAGTTGCGAATATCGATTTTGGCGCACGAGATGAGAGACTTACCCACTTTTTTATGAGCCTTTCCTTGGAAACAGGCCAGGCATTAATGGCAGAAGCAACCGAAGCCGTTTATCAGAGTCGGCATCTTTTAAGTAGGCTTTTACAGAATTCAAAAACCCCTGGGAATGTCCAACAATATTCGTTCTCTCATTCTTTGTCATCCTCTCCGAATGGGCAATCATTGGTAACTTATATTGAAAATCCGGCTCTGATCCAGGCAGCATTCAAGCTATTAAAACCTGCCCTTACCGCTCCTGCGTTACCTGCTGCTTTATCCTCTGGAACGGCAGGTCCAAGTCATGCGTCGCAGTTACCTCAAATACAATTCCGGACTGCAAGAGCACGCTCGATGAAAGATCTAACGCAAACAGATGCCAATGGGCGTATCGCAGTGCATCAAACGTTCGGGGGAATGACCTAAAGAAGGCGAATTGTGCGCCGGATCCCTTGGATGCACGAGAATTTTAGGATATAATGGGCGAATGAAGGCATAAAGGCTCTTACACGGTTCAGTTTCTGGATTATCTCACGCTCCGCTGAACAGACATGGCACTTTAGTTTATAAGTCCCAATTCAAATTAATCTAATTAACTTATCTGGTTGCATTGCAGCCTATTCGGGATCTCGCTCATGATTGGTATCGAAGAACAGCAAAAAACTCACTTTCCAACCACGGTATTTCCTTTGATGCTGCACTTCCTAGCGCCCTTCAAATGGTATGCAGCAGCCTTCGTTCTGTGTGCCATGGTATCGGGGTTGTATGGGGTGTTTAACTCTGTTTTACTCAAAGTGGTGATCGACTCATTGGATCAAATGGCTGAGGCCAGTACGATTATGTCAGTCATTTTTTGGCCAGCACTTTTTTTCGTGATTAATTTTGAAGTCCATAATCTAACGTGGCGGGGAATTGCCTTTATTAATGGTAAGGTTCAGCCAGTGATTAAGAATAATATAATCAGTGAAACCTTTGCATATGTTTGCAAACATTCTCATCGGTACTTCCAGGATACTCTCAGCGGTAAAATTTCCAATAATATTAATGTGCTTGCAACGAATATGGAACGCGCCATTCATGAAATTCTCATGCACATTATCAGATGCTTTGTCCTATTGTTGGGTGCCCTGGTCAGCATGTACTCTGTTCATCCCGTATTTTTTTGGGGGTTATTCACCTGGGTCTTTGTGTTTTGTGTCATCAGTTGGTTTTTATCCAAGAACATTATTCGTCTTTCAGATGATTATGCAGAGAGCGAATCACTGGTGACAGGTCAAATTGTAGACAGCGTTTCTAATGCTCAAAACATGAGATTGTTTTCGCGTTCGGCTTATGAATCTTTTTATATTGCAAAAGCACTGACATTAATGAAAGATAAATTTCAGAAGAAACAGTGGTTCTTGCTCAAGTTTCATTTAGTCCAAGGGTTTTCCCAAACGCTCATGTTGGCATTTATGATGTATACCTTGATCAGACTCAAAACCGAAGGTCTGGTGACGGTTGGTGATTTTGCTTTAATTCTCAGCCTAAGCATTGATTTGGCATTCACCCTGTGGTGGGTGACGGAACAAGTGGATTATTTAAATGATGCGGTGGGTAAATGCAATCAGAGTCTTCGCGTCTTGTTTACCCCCATCGAAATTCAAGACAGTCCAAAAGCCAAAGCCTTATCCGTTAAGAAAGGCGAAATTGTTTTTGATAAAGTACAGTTCGAATATCAGGGAGTCGCCCCTCTTTTCCAGAATAAATCGGTGAAGATAAACTCCGGATCGAAAGTGGGATTGGTGGGTTATTCAGGCAGTGGAAAATCCACCTTCGTGAATTTAATTCTCCGCCTCTTTGATGTGACGAGCGGACGTGTGTTAATTGATGATCAAGATATACGAGAGGTTACCCAAGATTCCTTACGCAATGCCATCGGAATGATCCCGCAAGATCCTTCTCTGTTTCATCGCTCGTTGGAAGATAACATTCGCTACGGTCGGTTGGAGGCGACTCATGAGGAAGTCGTTACAGCTGCTAAACGGGCCCATGCGCATGAATTTATCAAGCTGTTGCCAGAAACCTATGGATCTTTGGTGGGTGAGCGTGGGGTCAAGCTCTCGGGAGGGCAGCGACAGCGGATTGCAATTGCCAGAGCCATTCTTAAAAATGCACCTATCTTGATATTAGATGAGGCGACTTCGCAATTAGATTCGGTGACAGAAAGCCTGATCCAAAGCTCTCTTTGGGACTTAATGCAAAATAAGACAACGATTGTCATTGCCCATCGGTTATCAACTTTATTACATATGGATCGAATTTTGGTTTTTGATCACGGTAAGATTGTGGAAGATGGAAGACACGAAGCGTTGTTAACTAAAGGACAGCTCTATAAAACGCTTTGGGATGCGCAAGTGGGTGGTTTCTTGCCGGACAAAAAAACCTAGATCGATTTAGTCGCCAAAAGTAAAGGTATAAATTTCGATCCCCGGATCATTTATTTGTAATTCTAAAATGCCACTGGATGGATCAGTGTGATCAATCAACGTGTATAATGTGTGATTCGAAACGCTTATTCCTTCTAAACCCGTATCTGCATTTTTCAAGGAGGGGACAGGTTTGCCGTCTAATAGCACTTTGATTGTAATGGGTTTATCCGTCTCTGATCCCATCACTGCAAAAACCTTTGCTGCCCTAAAGTGAATTTTAATCGTGGCATTTGCTTCATTTGCTATGATTTTATCAGGCAATATAGTCCATTTTCCTT
>JABDFC010000043.1 GCA_013286785.1 Gammaproteobacteria bacterium | reverse complement strand
TACAGTCATGAAAAACCTGGTCGGTCTTGGACTCATCGTTGTATCAGGAAGTTCTATAGCTGACAACTACAGTGCTAAACCCTACCTCGGCATTGATTTTTATAAAGCCTGGATGCGAGGCAAAAATACCGAAGACTTTGGAAAAAACCATTTGCCCAAGAGCTATCCGGGACCCAGCGTTTATGCGGGTATGCAATGGATGAAATACTTTGGGACAGAGTTTGGGACAGAATGGTCTTCTTCCAGAACGATGAATAGCTCCATTATCGAAAATAACATTCAATACGCGATTACCAACACTGTTCGACGCAGGGGTGTCCATTTCGATCTCGTCGGCTTTTTACCCTTGAATGATCACAGCAATCTACTGGCAACCGCTGGAGCCGGCTGGATTAAAGCAACGATAGGCAATTCGGTTACAGATCCCAATGGTGTCAGTGTAGAAAGTAGATCCGTCGGCTCTAAAACTCGTGCGTTCCCAAGGTTAGGGGTGGGTGCCAATTATTTGCTGACTGAAATGTTTGGTCTTCGAACAAAAATTAACTACGAAAATACTTCTTTTATAAAAATGCTCAAAAACAGGTTAGAATTGGAAAGTTTGACAATGGGTGGGGGTTGGTTGGGATCTGCAAGAAAAAACACAGTCAAGTGGATTTATTTATTCGAAAGCCATTGGCTGCAAAAATAGGGACACATCACTTTGGGGGTGTCCCAACCAATCACTTTAATGATTTTCGTCATCTCATCTATAGCCCCGTTTGTATTCGGGCATTAGAAGAAGTTTTACAGAATGCAACGCCTGAAAATATAGCAAAAGAGGTGCAAGAGATACTAAGACAGATTTCTATGGGTTATGGCAAAAATGAACGAGAAAAAAAAGAAGCGTTATTTAAGTTCGCTGAACATATCGGAATTATTAATGAAAAAAATAAAACAAAATTTGATGAAATGGACAGTGAAATAATCAAAAGAATCATTGAGCATCAACTCAATCGATCTTTGAAAGAGCGAGCGGATTCCATGGCACTTCTCCGATATCTTTTAATTTTTAACAGAGTCGTCAATGGCAGTGTTAAACCTTCTATTTCAGAGGTGGTTAGCATGCTAGAAGAATTTCAAAGAACTCTGAAAGAAAAATATCTTCTTAACAGCCATTCCAAGGCAGTTGGAGAGGTATTGCCGTCTTTTGAGCCTTCGCATAAAATCCTATTCCAACAAATGATCGATGTCTTAATGAAAAATGGCAAAACAGGCGAATTGGTTCAATTTTGTGAGATGTTGCGCGATGGCAAGGCAAAGGTAGAAGATGTGTTCCTTGTGGCTCATAGCCAAGGTTTCAGGACTGATCCTCGGTTGAATAAATAAAACTTTCAGTCAGGAGCCACTTGATCAATTCAACCGCGAAAAATCCCCTTCACATTGATGAAACAGGAGCTAAGATTAAATTTCAAGGGAATGGGTGACGCGTATATTATTAAGAGTAAATTAAATATCTTTGTTTGAGCAAGCTTCCGTATTGCTCAAAAAGTTCACTTTGTTCTTCGTTCAGAGCAATCATTTTTCTTTTTTCCATTTCCCGAGTAATTTGGTAAGCGTAAAGCATATGAGTAAGATGCGTTATGTTTTTTCCTGAGTGATCAGTGTTGGGTTTTTGAGATTTATCCTTCCTGATGGTTTCTAGCAGAGTATTTTTTTTGATTCTTAATTGAGCATTGTCAAGAGTACGAATGAATTCAGGGGGTGGCATATTAGGATCTAATGCTTTTAAAGCGGCTAATCTACTTTGGAATTCTTGAGCGAATGGCACAGCTGTGTCATCGTTGAGGTCAGAATGATTATCAGCAGTATTTAAAGATTGATGTGGTTCTTGGGTTTGTGTCACAAAAGGTCCAAGAAAAAATCGCAACATGAGAATAAGCCCCTAACTGCCTAGGCAAATATTGCCTATTATTACAGGTTTACAAAATGTGTCAAGTGGAAAGGTAATTTTTATATTTTTTCAATGATTAAATAAAGTGCCGTTGCGATTAATAATAATCCCATTGAAATATTAAAAAGGCGTAAACGTAAACGACTGCTCAACAAAAAAGATACTTTATTGCCCAATATTGCCCAGAACAGGAGTGAAACATAGCAGACAATACTGTACAGGGTGGCAAAGGTTAAAAAAGTAGTGTAGCTTTCTGTATGAGAAAAGAGAGAAGCACCAGAAACACAAGCAATCCAGGCTTTAGGATTTAACCATTGAAGGAAAAATCCTTCCCAAAATCTAGGAGCCATCCTATTTTTTACTGCCATTTCTGGCTGTGAAGATGCAATTTTATACCCTATATAGATAATATATAACGATCCACTCACAGCAAGGTAGGTTAGAAAAAATGGAAATTCAGTAATAAATTTTTCAAAAATAATCCCTACAAAAAGCAATAATAGTGTAAAACCTAAGGTGGCACCTGATACATAGGGAATGGTTAATTTTATCCCATGGTTAATACCAGATGACAGTATAATCATATTAACCGGTCCAGGGGAAATGGACATGGCTAAGGAATATGAGAACATTGAAAATAAAAGCGACATGGCTGCTGTTCCTTAGGGTCAAGGTTGTACTCTTAGTGTTGCGCTATCTAAGCAATCCCAAACTTCCTGTAAACTTATTAACAACTTTCGTTTCGCCACACAAAGCCAATCCTTGGTATTCTAATTGTTCAATCGGAGTACTTTCGAATTGTTCAACATAATCTAAATAACTTTTGGTACTTTGGGTTGCAGTAATCAAATCAATGACTGTTAGATTAGGTTCATAGGCTTTCATGGCTTGGCGCATCTCTTTTAATAAAGTTCCATACCCTTTCAGGATGGGGATAGCAATTGTCGTAATGCCATGGTGGCTATCTCCTGCATTATCTTTGAGATCGTGGCCAATGAATTCAGGAAACATTTTTCCTAAGTTTAGGGCCAATACCGCTGCTGTATTCGCAATCAAGCCGATGGGCAAATTCTGATCGATTATCATCACACATTTTTTGTCTGGTAAGGTTGAGGTATTCATCTGATTTCTCCTAAAAGCTTGGTTTAACTTGTACTGCTGTGTATAGGTTAGCAGGTGGAAAATGATTTTATAAGATAGTATAATTAAAATTGACTGTTCGATTGGATAACACAATGATTGATGAATTACGGGCACTTGCAATCTTTGCCAAAGTGACAGAGTGTGGTTCGTTTCGCGCTGCAGCGAATCTATTAAAACTCTCGCCTTCGGTTGTTAGTCATCATGTGGCTCAATTAGAAGAGAGATTGGGTGTTGCCCTGCTGTATCGGTCGACGCGAAGACTGTCCCTGACCTATGAGGGTGAAAAATTATTTGCTCAAGCAAGAGCTATGTTATTGGCTGCAGAGAAGGGGTTAAATAGCATTGCCCATCAGGCCTCAGAGCCATCCGGTAAGTTAAATCTGACAGTCCCTGCATTGCTAACCAAAAGTACGCTCGTTAAAGACATTGCAGCTTTTGCCAAAGATTTTCCGAAAGTAGAACTTTCCATCAGCTTTAGCGATTTACAGCAAGATGTGATTCGGGAAGGAATCGATCTTGCCATTCGAATTGGGAACTTAAAAGACAGCGCATTAAAATCTAAAAAACTCTTTCAGATGCAACGGAAACTGGTTGTTGCACCTGCTTATATGACTGGCCGTAACGTTGCGCGTCGTCCTCAGGATCTCAACCAGTGGGATTGGATAGGGCTTAAAATGCGGCCTAATACTAAAGCCTTAATCAATCAAGAGGGCAAAACTGTTTTAATCGAATTTGTGCCGAGGGTGGTTGTTGATAGTGTCGATGGGGTTTGCCAGTTAGCCATTGCTGGATTAGGTCTTGCAACTCCACCTGCATTTCTTGTGGCAGAAGATATTCGTCATGGATATTTGGTTGAGCCTCTTCCCAGTTGGCAAGCCGATTCCCTCCCTGTCTATGCAGTATGGCCGTCAAACGTCACTAAAGAATCCTTGACGTTTAGACTCAGGACATTTCTCGAAATGCGACAGGGGGTCAAGTTGTGATGAATCCCATGCAAAATGCTAAATGCGCTGAGACCCTAATTTCTAAACAAGAGAATATTCACCTGGACTTGATACCTATAGTTTGCTATGACTCTGATTCTGGCACTATTTTACACCAATGTGGTATTTTTCTCTTTCGCCATGTCGCGAATTTGGTTTTTTCATGAATATAAAATTTTCGATATGCTTTAACAGGGTCTCCTAGAACTTTGTATTTTTCTGGCATTACTTGAGGATGCTCTAATAATCCCAAAGCTGGCAACGGGGGTATTTCCAGATTTTTAGCAACCTCATAAGATTTATGGTCTTTACTAGAGTCATAGCGGTATCGATACTCTTTGTTTAATTCAAAAACCAGCGTTTTCAACCAAAGCCAATTTTGAAAACTTTTTCCTGCCCATATGACACTGGGATGTTTAAGATGCGTTGGTTTATAAGGTGTTATTATTTTGTTTAAGTGCGAGACGGAACATAAAATTTGTGTTCCTTCTAGAAGCATTTTAATTACGTGTAGATCACAGTGAAAACGTGCACAACGTTGAATATTGTTATCTAACAAGAATATATTCATATTTAAAAGTGTTACCTGTGTTTCTGGTACTGGCCCCGAAAAATAGGCTCTCCGGAACGGGCTCGGATCGCTGCCCCAGTGGTTAACAGATAGCCAACTCAAATTAACACATTGATTTATCTTAACTTTTAATAGCCAGATGTCTGTTACGATGCCTAACAGAGTATAACAATTCAGGACCATATTCCGCAATTCTTGTGCAGAGATTAGGTATCTTACCCAGCAATTTCTTTGATCCAATAGCCCCTATTTATGCACTCGACTACAAGCATAGAATTAGCGAATCGGATCCAGATGGGGATATTCTATATTGACGCCTATGGTTTCGTTGACATTCATTAAGACAACTGATAACCTTTTCATCCTTTGCCATTAGGTAACAACACACAGCCCAGGTAGTTTTTATAATAGTCCTTCAGGAGCAATAATATAGCATGAAAGTATCAATGCAACCACACGAATTCTGCAACCTTGCTTCAGGCGATCTGCTCTCAAGCCTAACCGAAATTAGAATATGGAATTTTGTATACTTGGGTATAGACCCCGATCAGAATGTACAGCTCACATTTTTAAATGGATTTCTTGCCAAGCTCGATCAACACAAAGACAAAGTGACTGATATCGATTTAGACTTAGTATATTTAGAAAGTTTAAGTCGAACAAGTTTTCGGCGATTATGTACAGCATTTTTAAGTTGCCCTAACCTTGGTTTTTTTAGTCTGACACTCTCAAGGGAGGCTTTCTTTCAATTCAAAAAGATTCCTCAAAATTTACGAGCAGTCTACGAAACACTGAATTTATTGAATCAAAAAGGGATTTCAACTTGCCTAAGACTTAAAGTCGATGATACGGATGATAGTGATGTTTTAGACAATGATGACTTGTATCAAATTTTAACGAATATTTTTTTACCCTCGCCGAGTTTGAAAGTGCTAGATTTTTCTGGCAATGATTTGAGTACATTTTCAGCCAACGAATTAAACTTGTTTCTTAATAAGCTTAGAAAATGTACCGGCATTGTCGAGCTTCATTTAAGAGGTTGCGGATTGCATCGATTATCCCCGGAAAATCGACTAACTTTATTTCAAATTATAGGTTCTCTCACTAAGCTCCAGGTGTTAAATCTAACCTACAACCTATGTCACCGTTTACCATTATCGGAAACACCATCACTCTTTGGTATATTAAGGGTGCCAAAGGTTTCTCTCATTGATGATCTTTTTCATCTGGAACCCGAAGACATCGAAAGAACATTTCAAACATTATCGTTATTTTCCGCGATGGATACGTTTTATATGCGTTGGGATATGGCTAGTGTTAGAACACAAGATCAAGCATTAATTGGTAAGCGAACAGCAATTACGCGAGGTTTACAGCAATTAAGACATTTGAAAACTTTGAACTTGCACCTTTCTGCCAGCGGACCTTTATCGAACGTTGAACTCCAGGATAGTCTTAATCCTATTGTAGAGGTATTACCCAGTTTGCGTGAACTAGGCTTAAGTGGCAATAAACTTGCTTGTTATGGAGAAGCGTCAATTACCTCTCTTTGTATTGCAGTCAGCAAATTTACAGAACTTGCGAAGCTCAATCTAAGCAGAAATGGACTAGATTGTACGAGCAGTCGATCACTTTATGCTTTTATAGATGCTTTAGGGCAATATTGTAAAAAACTATCTACCCTGGTTCTTTCGAATCCTGGTCAAGATACCGCATTCATTGATTTAGATCCTCCTCATCTGCAAAAAATACTCAAATGGGATGTGGAAGTGGATCAAAGGGGTTTAAGTGCTGAGGCGTGCACAGCCATTACAACCGCCAATCAGGAAAAAAGAGCAAAATTAAGCGCAGGCCCTTCCTTAGAACAACGATTTTTGGCAGTGGCAGACCGTTTTCCTATTAAGCCAGACATTGCAGAATCTTCTAGTGCTGCTGCTTCTAGGCTTGGGCCTACACCTCCTAGTCTCCATGTA
>JABDFC010000042.1 GCA_013286785.1 Gammaproteobacteria bacterium | reverse complement strand
ACGCGCACCCGTAAATTGCTTTTACACCGCAGACAATTAGATACGCTGGTTGGCCTTATCGAACGAAAAGGATATACCTTGATTCCTCTTTCGCTCTATTGGAGCCGAGGCCGAGCCAAATTAGAGATCGGCCTCGCTAAAGGCAAAAAACAACACGATAAACGCTCCGCCGAAAAAGATCGCGACTGGGAACGACAAAAACAACAATTATTTAAAAAGGCTCGTTGATCCTCTAGTACTTTAAATGCTCCGCAAATCTAATGAACGAGCCCACCATCTCCTCTAAGCGCTGAGCCAAATCCGGATTGCTTAATTCATCTTTTTCATTAAACGCTTGATGAGCAGAAGCTAACGAAAACATTAATGGAAACACAAATCCACCCGCATATTCAAAGGGAACCCGTAGATGCCACAGTCCACGATTTCCACCCACTAATGACATGGAAGCAGACAACAGTAAAACGGCTTTATTGGTCCAGGGCATGGGTTGAAACCGAGTCACCCAATCGAAGGTGTTTTTAAAATGACCTGGATAAGAAAAATTATATTCCGGTGTCGAAATGATTAAGCCTTGTGCACTCTCCAATTTTTGTTTCAGACGAGCTGCAGCTTCTGGCAGTCCTACATTAGTTTCGATATCTCCATTATAGGCAGGCATTTCATAATCCAATAAATCCAACAATTCAATTTCAACGCCTTTTTTTTGTGCTGCATTGACAGCCAGTTTGATCAGTTTTCGATTAAACGAACCCTTCCGCAGCGAAACGGAAAACGCCAATAATTTCATTTCACACTCCCTAGTTAGTCGCCTTATAGCTTAGTTGAATATATATTCACCTTATTTTATTCTAACTAAAAATTTAGTCCTGTGTGGATGGTATTCGAGTCCCAATCTAGTCTAAACTGTACTTCGTAAAGATAAGCATTGGATAATTAACTAACATGAAACGTCCGCTTTATAGACGGTTGTATTTTCAGGTTCTTTTCGGAATTTTGATCGGTGTCGTACTCGGGCACTTTTTTCCCGAAACAGCCACCAATATGAAGCCATTTGGCGATGCTTTCATCCGTTTGATTAAAATGATGGTTGCCCCCATCATTTTTTGCACCATTGTGGTTGGAATCGCCAAGATGGGAGATATGCGAGAAGTTGGCCGTGTTGGTCTGAAATCGCTCGTTTATTTTGAAGTGGTTTCGACGGTTGCCCTCATCATGGGGCTTGTCATCGTTAATCTGTATCAACCTGGCATGGGCGTCAATGCCGATCCCAGTACACTCGATACAGGCAGTGTTTCAAGTTATACGGTCAAGGCTAAGTCACTCAATACCATCGATTTCATCTTAAACATTATTCCACAGACCATCATTAGTGCTTTTGCTTCTGGGGACATATTACAAGTTTTACTATTTTCTGTCTTGTTTGGCATTGCTCTTTCGCAGTTTGGTCATAAAGGAAAATTATTGGTCAATATACTCGATCAAGCCTCTCATGCTCTGTTTGGTGTTATCGGGCTGGTCATGAAATTTGCACCTCTAGGAGCCTTTGGTGCCATGGCTTTTAGTATTGGCAAGTACGGTTTTGCAACGTTATTACCCTTAGGTAAGCTAATGGCCGGTGTCGGCAGCACTTGCATTCTCTTTATTATTTTAGTATTAGGCCCAATTCTTCGAGCAACCACTGGCTTTAGTATTTGGAAATTCCTACGTTACATTAAAGAAGAAATATTTATCGTATTAGGGACCTCCTCCTCAGAAGCTGCATTACCCCGTATGATTACCAAACTGGAAAATCTGGGGTGTGCGAAACCGGTTGTTGGATTAGTAATCCCCACAGGTTATTCTTTTAATTTAGACGGCACTTCTATTTACTTAAGCATGGCGGCCTTATTTATTGCTCAAGCCACCAATACTGATCTCTCTATCTATCAACAATTATCGCTATTAGGGGTTTTGATGCTAACTTCCAAAGGTGCAGCTGCTGTACCCGGAGGAGGTTTTGTGACACTGGCATCCACCTTATCCACAATCGATACTTTACCCGTCGCTGGGCTGGCACTGCTTGTCGGAATTGACATCTTTATGTCCGAGATGCGCTCGGTCACTAATCTTATTGGCAACGGTGTTGCCACCATTGTGGTCTCTAAATGGGAAAAAGCTCTAGATGTCAAAAAAGCCCAACGAGTTTTAGACGGCGAAACAGATTTAGAAGCTGATAGCCCTGAAGAGGTGTCTGATCTCAGCATTGAAGATCCCTACGAGCTTGAAAAACACGCAGGAGTCATGGACTAGCAAAAATAAACAGGGAGTGCCATTCATGCGCCACACGGATTTAACTGGGAAAATTGTTTTAATTACGGGCGCCTCCAGTGGAATTGGTTATGCCACTGCATTGGAATTTGCTAAAGTGGGTGCACGCCTCCTTTTGTGTGCCCGCCGCGAAGCGCGACTGCTAGAATTAGCAAAAACCTTAAAAGAAACCTACCAAATCGACGTCCTAACCCTCAGCCTAGATGTCTCGAGTGCTGAACAAGTCTCGACAAAACTGAATGCTATACCCAATGACTGGAGTGACATCGATATTCTCGTTAATAATGCTGGTATGGCCAGAGGACGAGATAAATTACATGAAGGAAATATATTAGACTGGGAAGAGATGATCAACACCAACATAAAAGGTGTTTTATATATTTCCCGTCAAATAGTCCCGCGTATGGTTTTGCGCGGAGTTGGACACATCATCAATATTGGCTCAATTTCCAGTCATGAAGTCTATCCAGGCGGCGGCGTGTATTGTGCAACGAAACACGCTGTCCGCGCCATCTCTAAAACGCTTAGAATGGAGCTCCTCGGAACCAACATCCGAGTCTCTTCCATTGATCCCGGTTCCGTCGAGACGGAATTTAGTTTGGTCCGCTTTAGGGGAGACACCGAAAAAGCCTCCGCTGTTTATAAAGGGATGCGTCCTTTATCCCCAGAAGATGTGGCCGATTCTGTGCTCTACTGTGCCACCTGCCCTCCTCATGTGAATATTTGTGAACTTAGGATAATGCCAACCGACCAAGCATCGGTCGGTATGACACATCGCAGGAAAGAACCTGAAAAAACACCGGAGTAAGAACCCCCTAAACGCTTTTATTTTTCTTGATCTTTTCCCAACTAACCAAGATACAAAATCCCAGTACGCCTAAAACTAAAGCCACTGGAATCACTGTGATACCCTTGACATAGGCCAGTGCATCATTAGGTCCACCCATGAAATGAACCACCCAACCAATGATTGTGTGAAATAAATAACCAAAAACCATAATGATCATATTCGCAATCGCCGTTGTTAAACCCACGACATGCTCCTTAACATAAGTAGATGCTTTATAAATCGCGATGATCTGGTAGGCAGAACACATTCCGATCAACGCAAACATCACACTCATGCTGCGAATGTCCATCTGCCCTTCGACCAGAAATACAAAACCAAAGACCATTAAGATCCCTGCCACAATGATGGTTCCAAGGTAACGATTGGTTTTTTCAGCGATAACACTTAATATTGGTCCCCCGAAACACATCCCAACGAATATCAGAGAGGGCAAACTCGCCGCAACGGTTCCTTCCAAACCGTAGACCTGTTTTAAAAATCCAGTTCCCCAGACATCCGCGAAACCTTCCATGGGCCCTACCATGAGACCGGCACAAAGGCAAATAAAGATCACTTTACCATTGGAAAAAACTTCTTTGATATCCGAAGTAATCGTGCTTGGATGATCGAGCTTAATGGTGGGCACGGCAAAGTACGCAAAAACTGCCAATATCAACCCCAACAGTACAAAAAGTTCGACCACTATTTTATAACCCAAAACACCAAACAGATAATTAACCGGCCCCCCTCCATAAATGGCTCCGATTAATCCAATGGTCACTGAAAAACTCAGCATGCGGGTAAACTTTTCTTCTGTAAAATACAGTCTAATGATTTTAAAGGTACTTAATATTGCTGCAGATGATCCCATCCCGATTAATAATCGTCCGATAATCGGGTAAACCCAAGAATCTGCAAATATGATGGGAAGTAACCCAACCACTGTCATGAGTATAAAAAAGGGCATAATTTTCTTTGGTCCAAAACGGTCTAACAGCATACCTATGGGCAGATGCATCAGGGAATATCCAATGTAATAAACCCCGGAAAATTGGCCAAAGGTCACGACATCGATATTAAACTGTTCAATGATGCTATCCATCATAATATTAGGCATGACGCGCAAAACATATTGATAGGCATAAAATAATGAGGCAATAACCCAGGCCATCCAAGCAAACGTGCGTGATTTAGACATTTTAATCTCTTCCTCTTTTGGTGAAGTAATATGCTACAGAGCCAAAATTCTGAATAGGACTTGCGTCAGGTTAAATGACACTTTGTCCATGATTGGACTTGCACTTATTTTTAAACGTCAAAATTGATTGAATAGAGATACTCCGCCTAGCGGAGTAGAAGGCTTAGAGAAAGAGAAGCGATTTGAACCAATGTCTTATTGATTAACATTTGCGAACCTAATTGAACTAACCATCAAATTTTATTGAACCACTCAGTGGTTGTCAATATCCATTTTTTAGCCTTCTTCAATTCTCTAAAAAACCACCTTCAATAGGCTAAACTCAAGCTGGGAACTCTGCCATCAATACTGTGTCATAGAACTAAAGAAGTATAGGGAGTGGGGTGTATTTACACAAAATTTAAGTCAAAAAAGTGAGTCAAAGCTATGGCAAAAGTACCTAAATCAACAGATCAGACCTCCCAAATTCTGTTTGGAAAAGACATGGTTAGTGGCCATAGTGGTGGGAAGGGCGGGAAAGGGAAAAAAGGTGGAAATCAGGGTAAGGGTGGCAAAGGTAAAGGAGGCAAAGGGAGTGGCGGTAAAGGCGGGAGTGGAGGCGCTCAATCAGCCCATGAATTGCATTACGATCCACTAAATCACACTGATCCTAGGAAAGCAAAACAAGAAGCCCTCACTAGTGGAACCAAAGTGACGATACCCCCAGAAACTGGCCACCGCCAAGCCATTGCTCCCTTCCCTAACAAACGCAAACCTCCTTCGGAATCTCCTAGTTTCATGCCTGCTGCAATGGCACCGACAATCACGGGATCTCAAGCCATCACGGCAGCGCACAAAATACCGGATGCCCCTTTACTTGCACAGCCTGAAACACCGCCTTTAGCCCAAATTTTGGATCCAAATAAGCAAGATGTGAGTTCCAATCCAACTGTAAGCAGTTCAAGCAATCCAGCTACACCGCTTCCTCCCAGCGAACAACCAGGTACGATTTCCCCGTCATCTTCAACACCTGCAGCGACACCGAATAGTGATGGAGTTAAAACCCTGCCTCTACCAGAGCAAACTATTCTGATGACTCCAATCCTAGCTCAAATGCCTGATCAGCTGGCACAGGAACCCGATTTGAACGATGAAGATCCTCAAGTTGAACATGTTTTCATAGACACAACCTATTCGGAGCTACTCGAACAAGTAGCCCCACCTCCTATTTTGCAAACTCCAAAAGATGAGAAGCCTCTTTTATCTGCCCATACGGTCGCTGCGGATCCAACGCATATTCAACCAGGATTGCCAAACACCACCATAGCATCGCCTGGGACTACGATGACGAAAGCCGTCCCTCCTATATTGAATGCGCATCCGGTTATATCTGAAGGCGTTTCAACCAGTCGCAAAGCACCAACCCTAGATAAAACCAGTCAAGTAATATCTCAAATGCCAGAGACCAGAGAAACTTCTGCTGCTGTTGGCTCGAAAGAAGTCTTGGACGTTACAAACCATCAGGCGACTGTACCTATTCCTCCAGTAATATTACCATCTGCTGAGGAAATAGCACCAACCGCTCTTCCAACAGATTCAGTTGCATTCGTACCCCCAACGCAGTCTACCAGTCCACCTTCGAACCCAAAAAAGAGAACTGTCTCTAAAGAAATATTTGAAGAATATCAGCGTTTAATGGTTGAATTAAAAGAGAAAGAGAAAATAAGACAACAAAAATCCGATGAATTACACACGCACCCCGAGGCTAAAATCGAGTACACATTAAACAGGGAGGTCCGTCAACTGGAAATTGAAATCAGCTCATTGCGGCTCTTGGCAGAAAGGACGTTACACAAAATGAAAGATCGTACACCTGCCGCCACTCCACCGGAAGCATCAGCCGCGAGACGCTCTCTTCGTACTACAGGTGCTCCTCCGCATATGTGGACCCCACAGGCTGATAAAACCGCCAAACATCACCCTGATTCAGCACCCAAGGAGGATGATAAACCAGAGGATCCTTTAGTCCCCCAATAACCCTAGAACGCCTCTAACTAATTTTGCTATTTACCTTTGTCTTCTTTTTTAGCCCTCTTCTCTGCTCGTTTTTCCATTAAGCTTTTGCCTTTTTTCTTAGCTTCTTTCTTAGGTGTTTTTTCCTTTGCCATGTGTTTACTCCAGATCTATAACGAAACTATTTCAGAATATTTTAACCAAAAGGTAGGAATTTATCTAGGCAATGGCACAAAATTTCACTCTTTCATAAAGTAAAGGAAAACAAGTTTTAGGAAGATCATGTGTCGTATATTTGCAGCTGAGCGCCTCGGT
>JABDFC010000041.1 GCA_013286785.1 Gammaproteobacteria bacterium | reverse complement strand
ACCATCAATGGTACTAACGGTTGCGCCGTCAAAATAGGCACTATCAATCAAGGCTTGAACACTGGCAAATTTATCTGCTTCATCTACCTGCATCACGATTTCAGGGGTATTGACGCTATCGGGTAATTCCGCAAACAGCATTGCGGCAGTAATACCCTCAGCACTGACGTTTGCGAGACACTCTAACATTCTGCCTCCCGCATACAGCGCATCATCAAACCCAAACCATCTGTCTTTAAAAAATAAATGTCCACTCATCTCGCCCGCCAGTAAAGCGCCTGTTTCTTGCATTTTTGCTTTGATCAGAGAATGGCCGGTTTTCCACATTAAAGGCTCACCGCCACCTTGATTGACAATGGCGGCAACATGTCTGGTACATTTAACATCATAAATGATTTTTGCCTTTGGATAAGATGCCATGATCTCTTTTGCAAATAACATCAATTGCCTATCTGGCCAAATAATTTTTCCTTCGTTATCGACAACGCCTAAGCGATCCCCATCGCCATCGAATGCCAATCCCAGATCGGCATGATGCAGACGAACGGCAGTGATCAAATCAGAAAGATTTTCCGGTTGACCCGGATCGGGATGATGATTTGGAAACTCGCCATCGACATCACAATAAAGCGGAATGACTTCACACCCTAACGCTTCATACAAATAGGGGGCGACTTTCCCGGCTGATCCGTTACCGCAATCAACCACTACTTTTAAACGATTTTTAAGCCGAATATCTTTTGCAATACAGTGAATATACGAATCAATGATAGGGTGGACAACACTGTGCCCATCCCCACGACGAAAATCACCCGTCTCGATCTTCTGATACAGCGCCAATATTTCTTGACCATAAAGCGCCTTTCCACCAATCACAATTTTTATTCCATTATAATTCGGCGGGTTATGGCTGCCCGTAATCATCACCCCAGAAGGCGCTTTTAAATAATGTGTTGCAAAATACAAAGCTGGTGTTGGCACCACTCCAATATCGATTACGTGGCAGCCTGTCGACAATATTCCTTTGCACAAAGCTTCTTTTAAACTTGGACCCGATAAACGACCATCACGCCCCACCACTAAGGTGTCTTCTCCCGCTGCCAAGACAGTCGTGCCCACTGCGCAACCAATGGCCTCGACCCCTTCGGTGGTTAAGGTTTCCTGCACGACTCCGCGAATGTCGTACGCACGAAAAATTTCCTTCGGAATCATACGGCTTGGCATTCATTCACTCCGGTTCGTCCGGTGTGACCAAATCCCCCTTCACCTCGACTGGACGTTTGAAAAGCAGTGACGACTTCAAATTGCGCTTGAATGACTGGCACCACCACCAACTGGGCAATACGCTCCCCCACTTGGATCGTAAAGGGTTCTTTCCCACGATTCCAACAAGATATCATGAGTTCTCCTTGGTAATCTGAGTCTATCAGACCAATGAGATTCCCCAGCACAATCCCATGTTTATGACCTAAGCCAGATCTGGGTAAGATAACCGCCGCAAAATTAGGGTTACCAATATAGATGGCCAATCCCGTTGGGATCAAATGCGTTGTTTGCGGCAAAATTTCCAATGGTTCAGCCAAACAAGCTCGCAAATCAAGCCCTGCGGAACCTTCGGTCGCATATTGCGGTAACGGAATTTCTTGCCCTAATTTTGGGTTGAGAATTTTGAGTTGAATGGTTTGCACCTAAAATACTCCTGTGATGGAATGAGATAACCCTTTAATTAATTCTGGCACAGCGTGTTTAAATTTAAGATTCACTTTATTAGCCACACTCACAATGCGTGTCTGATAACGCTTCCAGTCGACTTTTTCTGTCGAAGTGATCTCACGAACACCTCGTGTTCCCTGCTTTAAAGTCGAGCGAGTTTTTTCTTTGACAATCACTGCATTCCCGACTCGCTCGGACACTTGAACATCCGCAATCACCGTATAAACAACATCTTGCACCATCGCATCGGTCACGGTTGCCACAGATGCTCCCATCAAACCACCTGCAGCTACAGCTCGATGATCGTCTCGGGAAGACACAACACTGCCCGCTAAAGCACCAACGAGTACGCCGCTGAGTGCCGCACCAAATCCCTGATTTAAAGCATACTCAACCGATCGCAAATCGGAACGCCCAACCTGCAACACATTGGTTTGGAGCAAGTAATGCGCCTGCTCTGGTGTCGCGACCAATTGATACCCTTTTTGTTGCAAAGCCAAACGAATGGGTTCTTCTAAATCTAACTCCGGTTTATCAGAAGTATTACGAATTTGTAAAAAGACTGTTTTTTTATCGGCGGGAACGGGATCTAAAAAAATGGTCGCACTCATCTTGGTTTGAATATCCATTTTTCTTTTATTAATCGCCGTGTGCGTTGCATCACATCCCATCAACAAAGACACCAAGACCAGAAGCCAACACCCTTTGTTCCCTGCAAACCCTAACATTCATCCACCCCCTGCCGTATCAGAGAGTATACCGCTGCGTCTCCTGGGTGAAAAGGCATTCAATTTAAGTTATTCAACTTCTTTATTACCCTGGCCGCCCTCTATGACAAAGCCAAAGACACCCTCAAGAAAAGCCCATTGGCTTTACGGGTAACTACGCTCACTGCCACACACCTGTTTGCCCTTTGTAGCTACACCTCTTTTATTTATTTTCGAACTTTTATGCCAAAGCATGACTCTAACCACTAACTATTACTAAGAGCGTGATCCATTATGGCGAGTATATTTGATTTTCTGCCTGCTGCGGTAAAAAACTTTTTTTCCGGCTCATCGACTTCAGAGAAAGCTGATTTTACCCGAGAAGAATACATTAAAGCTATGCGGATCATTTATCCACCAGATGATGGAGCGACAGGCAATGAAACTGCTCCTGCCCTTCCTACGACAACAGGAACGGCTTCCCCCCGTCCCAATGCAGCGTTTCAGGTACAAGAAATTGATAAAGAAAAGGCAATACAACAATTGAGAGATCCTAATAACCCTGTAAAAATTATTTTCAGAAGGGATGATGATGTTACAACACCCGGATTTCAAAGTACCAAATTTTATGCCTCTTTTGTGGGAAAGAACGACGGAGGGCGCATTTTTCACCAACCCATTGAAGAGAAAGACGGTGTATTTGAGATGATTGAAAGTGATAAAAGATTTCGCTTTAAATCATTAGAGGCAATCGCGCAATATTTAACCACTGGCCAGTCGCAACAGCTCACACTCAACCAGGACCTCGCAAATGAAGTTAGATCGAACTCACCGAACCTCGAAACCATTCGACAGTTGATCAAAGACGGCGCTGATGTCAACCAAGACTTAGGCTCTGGCAATACACCGCTCATGAAAGCCATCAATCTGAACAAACCCGAATTGATAGCCACATTACTGGAAAACGGCGCGAATATAACCGCAGAAAGCAATTATGCTTTTATGCCAACTAAGACGATCCAAAAAGGAGAACCTGGCACTTTAGAAAGATTACAATATATGGTTTTAACCAATCATTGTTTTAATTTGGCCATACAAACTAAAGATGACGCCACAATCGACGCGGTGATCGATGGATTGCTGCATCACTATCAAAAAGAATATCCAGAAGTGGATCCTGAATTTAAACAACGTATTAAAAACAGAGCAATACCAGAAGAAAATGAATTGAATCGTAAGCTGCGCCATACTGAAGAAGAATTAGCGGAACTTGATACAAAAGTGAAGCAGATAGAAAAAGCCACGGCACAAACCACACAGGCAACGATGTTGCATGAAAAAGAGAGTTCTCTGCATTCCCCCTCCCACCCTGAATCCGTTCCCCCCAAGCCAACGACAACCATCCACCCAAAACAAGACCGCTGAGCGTGCTTTCTGCCGAGAACCTCAAAAACTCTCCCAATATTCAAAAAACTGATTAATAAACAAATAGTTAAATAGCCATTGCAAGATCCCGCAAAGCAATCCAAAAATCCTGACTATAATCATTAAGTAATACAAAAAACTTGGATAAAAACGCCCCCTTCTGCCTGCGGTTGAACTAAGGGCAAACGATCGTCTGGGGAACTGCGGAGATTGTATGCTAGCGACACTGTTCAGTTTGGAATCACTGCTGCTTATGGCCTGTCTGCTGGTCCTTATTTCGCTGTATATTTATGATACTCGCCAAAAAGATCACGCTGTTTTACGTAATTTCCCGATTATCGGCCATTTTCGTTATTTTTTAGAGTACTTAGGCGTTTATTTACGCCAATTTTGGTTTGCTCAAGACAGAGAAGAATTGCCTTTTAATCGAGCAGAACGCTCTTGGGTCTATCGTGCTGCAAAAGGCAACGACACCATGGTGGGTTTCGGTTCAACCCGCGATTTGCGGCCCATTGGGACCGTCTTATTTGTGGATGCCCCTTTCCCGGTCTTAGGAGAAGACGCCTGCGAAACGCGCCCCGTCGTCATCGGTCCCTACTGTAAAAAACCCTATGAAACGAAACATTTATTTAATATTTCGGCCATGAGTTACGGATCCATTTCCAAAAACGCCGTTTTGGCTTTATCCCATGGTGCCAAGATGGGTGGGTGCTGGCTAAACACCGGCGAAGGGGGGGTATCGCCTTATCATCTTGAAGGGGGATGCGATATCGTGGCACAAATTGGAACAGCCAAATACGGTTTTTGTGATGTGAACGGTAAATTAAGCGATGAGGCGCTGAGAGGTGCAGCATTGTATCCGCAGATCAAAATGTTTGAATTAAAATTAAGCCAAGGTGCAAAACCTGGTAAAGGCGGAATATTACCAGCCGCTAAGGTGACACCAGAAATTGCGGCCATCCGATTTATTAAACCGCATCAGGACGCCATTAGCCCCAATCGCCATCCCGAAATCAGTAATGTCCAAGAGTTATTAAATGTGATCGAACATATTCGGTCACTGACCGGAAAACCAACGGGTTTTAAAATCGTCTTGGGAAGTTATGAATGGCTAGATGATCTCTGCCAAGAAATCCTCAAGCGAGGCATCGAAAAGGCCCCGGATTTTATTACCCTGGACGGAGCAGAAGGCGGCACGGGAGCTGCTCCCGCCAGTTTGATCGATTATATGGGACTCCCCATTGCCGAGAGTCTGCCAGTACTCATCGATACTTTAGTCGAATATGGCTTAAGGGATCGGATCAAAGTCATTGCCTCTGGCAAATTGGTGACCCCTGCAGAAGTCGCCTGGGCACTCTGTGTCGGAGCAGACTTTGTTGCCTCTGCACGCGGGTTTGCCTTTGCCTTGGGATGCATTCAGGCCCTGCAATGCCACACAAACCATTGCCCAACCGGTATTACCACCCATAACCCCCGACTCATGCATGGACTAGATCCCACCAGTAAATCCATGCGAGTCGCCAACTATGTTAAAAGCATTTTGTATGAAACAGGGGTCATCAGTCATTCCTGTGGGGTACGAGAGCCTCGTGAACTAACCCGAAGACACGCCCGAATCATGACTGAAAAAGGCATTTCCATCCCCCTCTCCGAGCTTTATCCCAATAAAGTCCCTGGTTGTAAACGAAGCCCTTGATCACCCAATCATTTTTTTGGTATAACGGCTCATACAAGTCAATTTATGAAAAGAATGAGTAGAAGGGCGTATCATGTCTAGAGTATGTCAAATAACTGGAAAGGCTGTGCTGGTTGGGAACAACGTATCGCACTCCAACCGTAAAACCCGACGTCGGTTTTTACCGAATTTGCAAACCCACCGTTTCTGGGTTCCCAGCGAACGTCGATTTGTTAAATTGGTGGTCTCGCACAAAGGGATGCGCACCGTTGATAAATTGGGTATTGAAGCTATCCTCACAATGCTCCGTTCACGCGGCGAAAAAGTTTAGGAGTTCTTGGTATGGCCAAAGCAAAAAGTATTAAAGTAAGACTTGTTTCAGCGTCCGGGGATTTCTATACCACTACCAAAAATCCAAAAACCGCTAAACTCAAACTCAAAAAATTCGATAAAAAAACCCGTCAACACGAATGGTTTGAAGAAAAGAAAATTAAGTAGTACTCCGCTTGACCGAGACTTTGAAGAAACTCATTTGCCTCCTCCAAGACGGTCAGTTTCACTCTGGGGAACAACTCGGCAAAGAACTTGGTTTGACACGCAGTGCCATCTGGAAATTAACCAAACAATTATCTGCCTGGGATTTGTCTCTCGAGTCTGTCCCTAATAAAGGATATCGCATACCGGGGGGAATCACTCTACTCGATAAAGATAAAATTATTTCTCTGATATCGCCTGAACAACGCGTTTTATTTGACAGCTTTGAAATCTTTGATTCCCTTCCCTCAACCAACGATCATCTTGCTCACAACCCTGATCCCCGCAAAATCAATCGGATCTGCTTAGCCGAAAAACAAACAAAAGGAAAAGGCCGGCGAGGCCGATCGTGGACTTCCCCTTTTGCAAAAAATATTTACTTATCTCTGCAGTGGCATTTTTCACGAGATCTCAGTGAATTAGCAGGATTAAGTTTAGCCATTTCCATTTCAGTCGTCGAAACTTTAAAAGAGTGGGGCATCCACCAAACCTTAGGCATTAAGTGGCCCAATGACATTTTGGTAGATAATCAGAAATTAGCAGGAATTTTAATTGAACTGTCTGGAGAAGCCCATGATTCTACCAGCGCTATTATTGGAATAGGACTGAATGTTCACATGCCGATTGCAACCGAACCTCCGATCACGCAAGAATGGACGGACCTCGA
>JABDFC010000040.1 GCA_013286785.1 Gammaproteobacteria bacterium | reverse complement strand
GAAGAAGGACTGAATGGCATTTGCTATAACTTCAGAAATTCAAATTCAAACAAAATCTGGGACTTGAAGACCGGTTTTTGGTTAACTGGAGAGTCAAATTCTTATCAATACATTATCTCAGGACAAGCAGAAGACGAAGCAACACTGAGTTTGTATAAGTACGATAATTTTAAAGGTTATTGTAAAGTTAAGACCAAAAGAGTTTATGGTAATTTCAATGTTGCTTTCAAAGTCGATGAGATGCCATTTTCTCAATATGGTTTGGTATTTTGTTTACAAGTTTCAGGAACCAAAGTTAAGATCAAAACGATTGTTTTAAAGAATCATGAGGAGTTCATTCCACAAGTGCAATATTTAAAAGAAAAGTTTGACTACCTCAAAAGGGAATGTGACGGGGTAGATGTATACTTTAGTACAAAGAAATATAATGAGGATATTCCTTGTTATGATTGGTTTAACCACGTGGAATTCCATGAAGCGAGTGAGATAGGGGCCTCCCCGGATATTTTACTAAAGCGGTTTATCGCTTTCATTACTAACCAATCATTTGATCAGACAAGAAAAAATTCTAAGTTGTCACTTGAGGCTCTGTCCAAGAAGCATGTTTTAAACCTAGGTACCCGTTCAAAACAGAAAGTACGATCAATTTTGTTAAAAATGGAACAACTTTTATATAAGCATTTTCCTAAAAAGAAGACTGTTACCATGCTGGTCCCAGACGACCGCATCGACAGAAGGGTTTTGTTTGAGGCGAGAGCCTTGGTTAAATTAGGATGGAGGGTCGTTGTCATCGCGGCCACCGCAAGGGAGGGAGAGGAATTTCTAGATGAAAGTTTATTTCCCGATGTAGCCATTGTTAGGATCGATACTTCATATGTTATTCCTGATATAGATAGAATTAAAAGCAAACTAGAACGATATACCCCTCAAGGGTATGATTGGAGAGAAGTCTATTGGTATCATTATCATTTCTTAATTAAGGCGTTGCAATACCCAGCAGACATAATAGTGGCTCATGATCTTCCGGTTTTAGCGGCAGCAGTCATCGCGGCTAATTTCCATAAGGCGCGTTTGGTTTATGATGCCCATGAGCTATACCCAGAGCAATTTCATTTCGGCGAGGAGCGTAGTGAATTATATCGACAGGTAGAAACGAAGTTAATTTTGGAACCCAATTTGGTCATTACAGTGAATGAATCAATCGCGAACGAGATGGCCAAAAGGTATCAGATTCAACCTCCGGAAGTCATCCTTAATGCGCCAGATTTATATAATAGATCTTTGCCGATAAAATCGAAAAATTTACTGAGAATTAGTTTGGGAATTAATGAAAGTACACGAATATTATTATTTCAAGGCAGTATTTCTTTAAGCCGTAACTTAGAGAATCTCGTTGAAGCCATGTCTCTTATTAAGCGTGACGATGTAGTCCTGGTTATTATGGGCCCAGATGGTGGCAAGTATAATGAGTTGCAAGAGATTGCTCAGAAACTTGCATTGTTTAATACGAAGGTATTTTTCCATCCTTCGGTATCTCAAGATAATATTTTGGACTATACCGCATCGGCAGATGTTGGGATTATCCCCTATCCGCATATAGATCTTAATTCGATCATGTGTTCACCCAATAAGTTATTCGAATATTTGGTGGCTTCCCTGCCAATTTTGGCGAACAAATCGCCAGAACTCGTTAGATTTGTCTCCGATCAACAAGCAGGGATGGTGCATTCCATGAAAAATGCACTGGAAATAGCAGAAGGAATAGATAAAGTTTTTGCTTTAGATTTAAAACAAATACGTCAAAATATGGAGAGGAAATGTTCTGATTTTATTTGGGATGTTCAAGCAAAGAAATTAGTGAATTTGTATAAGTCTGTTTTAGGGTAAGAAAAATGTGTGGCATTGGTGGCATTGTAGGGAATCTGTCGACACTTAATCCATCTCCTTCCATTAAAGGGATGATGGATTCAATTTGGCATCGGGGTCCTGACGATGCGGGTTATTTTACGGAAGGGCCCGTTATGTTGGGCCACAGAAGATTGTCTATTCTTGATTTATCTTTGGCAGGGCACCAACCGATGCACAGTCACGATAATAGCCTGACGCTGGTTTATAATGGTGAGATTTATAATTACCTTGAATTACGATCCGAATTAGAAAAACTAGGCTGTCAATTTCGATCTGGGACAGACACAGAAGTCATCCTCGAAGCCTATCGCATTTGGGGAACGGAATGTGTCACACGTTTTAATGGAATGTGGGCCTTTGCATTATACGATAAGAAAAATAAGTCTATTTTCCTTTCAAGGGATCGATTTGGCATTAAGCCATTTTATTATCTTCACCGGCACGATTTGTTTGCATTTTGTTCCGAAATTAAAGGGATTTTATCGCAATTTCAAGAAGAAAGAATTGTTAATTATTCTTTTCTTTATTACTTCTTACCGTCGGGAGCATTAGATGACGGTCCTGAAACATTTTATAAAAATATCTATTCTTTGTTACCAGCGCATAATGGATTGTACGATATCAATACGGGAAAGATTAAATTCTGGCGCTACTGGGATCTGGATGTAGGATTATTCCAAGAACGTTGGCAGACAAAAAATCCGGAAGAAATGATGTGGGAGCTTATGAACTCGGCCGTCAGTCTCTGCTTGCGTTCGGATGTTCCTGTTGGGAGTTGTCTATCAGGAGGAGTCGATTCTAGTACCATTGTGGGAATCATGCGCAAATTATCCTCGGCACCCATTTATACCTATTCAGGCCTTTACGCAGATAAAGATTGTGATGAGCGGGTGTATGTCGATGCAGTGAATAACCATGTCGGTGCCGTTCCTGGTCACGTATTTCCTGATCCTAAAGATGAACTGGTTGAGGTTCTTAATAAAATTGGCTGGCATCAAGATGGACCCACCGCAGGTCCAGGCCTTATCACGCAATACTATGTCATGCAACGAGCAGCCAAAGACGTTAAAGTTCTCTTAGATGGTCAAGGTGGGGATGAATTATTAGCGGGATATTTGCCCTATTTTGGGATGCGGATCCAAGATTTACTCCAGAATAGTTCCTTGACAGATAAAATTCGTGCGGCCAGTTTGGTGATGAGTGTCATGAGACATTGGGGGAAACAGTGGTTGCCTCCATTGGTTAATCCAACACTGAAAGGCAGAGCAGAACGGCTACTGGCGAAAATTTCTTTTGCTAGAAAAAATGGTGCTCAACTTGCAGAAGTGGAACCTTCATTCTTTCATCCAAATTTTGTCAAACAATGTGAAGATAATTTGATTATCCGTCTAAGGCCACGTCGGATGGATAAAATTTTGGGGAATACGCTTTATTGGCATTTGGCTGAACAATCGATACCCGCTTTGTTACATTACGAGGATAGGAACTCAATGGCGTTTTCCATTGAAGCTCGTGTTCCAATTTTAGATTATCGTATTGTAGAATTCGCTTTATCTTTAGATGATCGCTATAAAATTAATGGTTCTTGGACTAAATGGGTATTAAGAAAATCTGCTGCTCGTGTCTTACCCCCTGCGGTTGCTTGGCACCGAAGTAAGTTGGGTTATCCCACCCCTTTTGCCCGTTGGCTCAGAGAAGAACCGAATAAGACGCATTTTCGAGATTTGCTGTTTTCGGATAAATTGTTTGCACGGGAAATTGTGACTAAAGAATCTCTCGATTTTTATTGGAACCGACATCAATCAGGGAAAGCGGACTATAGTTGGTTATTATATCGCTATGCCAGTATGGAGCTATGGTTTCAAAACACTATAGATGATTGGAAACCAGCTCCAATCACCTCTATTAACTCTAGAAATGGTGTAACTCGTCAATTGGAAGCCGTATGAAAAAGAAAATAATAGCAATGTTTAATCTGAATGATACGCGTCGAGATCCGAGAGTCATTCGCATTGCAGGTACTTTAGTAAAAATGGGTTATCGTGTTATTGTATTTGATATTAATAATGAAAATGCCAGCACACATTCTCACTTTAAAGATTTTGAAATTGTAAGTATTTCTATCCCCATGTCTTACACCAAAGAAGACATGTCGTATTTTGAAAGAATATGTCCGCTAGCGGCGGATCTCATTCGCATGTGTAATGCTAGGGTGATGAACGAAGGGCCGGACACTTCCTCCCCGTATATGTTCAGACTGGGAAGTGCGATTTGTCACCGACTCTCTCATCTTAAAACAAGATTTTCTGGTGCAGAAACCCAGCAGCCTGATAATACGTTGCAAGAAATATATTCTATACGTTCGATTATGTTAATCAATCTAAGACTCTATCAAATTGCATTAGAGTATTTTCCTGACATTGTGATTAGCAATGATTTAGACAGTTTGTTGTGTGGGTATATGTTTAAAGTGAACCATGGGTTACCGTTAATGTATGATGCCCATGAAATTTATCCTGAACAATTGCCTACCCATTTACGTTCCGATACTTGGTATCAATTTTATACACAACTGGAAAGCCACCTGATATTAGAAACAGATGCTCGAATAACCGTTTGTGATTCTTTAGGGATTTATTTTGAAAGAAAATATGGTTCAAAACCATTTAGAACGATTCGTAATTGTCCTAGTTTACGTCATTTGCCTCCCGAATCTATTTTGAACCGTAAAAATCGTGTTCGTAAGATTATTTATCATGGTGCTTATTTTCAGTTTCGGGGTTTAGAGGAAGTATTATTGGCTTCCAAGAAAGTGCCACATGCCGAATTTGTCTTTCGCGGCATTGGTAAACATGAAGAGGTCCTGAAAAGAATAGCTTCAGATCTCGGAGTAAACGATCGTGTTACATTTTCAGATCCTGTTTTAGTCGATCAATTAGTGAGTAGCGCCAGTGTCTGTGATATTGGCTTAAACCCATTTATATCTGTTTGCTTAAATACAGAATTTTCATTGCCGAATAAATTTTTTGAATACATGATGGCGGGTTTGGCCATTGTCAGTGCAGACTTAATTGAAATGAGAAATCTAACGTATGAATATCAGTTAGGGGAAACCTATGATTCAGAAAACGTTGAAAATCTCGCGGAACTGTTAAATACCTTAATCTCAAATAATTCCCAGCTGGAGTTCTATCGGCAAAACGCCTATTTTAAAGCCAAAGAGGAGTTTAATTGGGAAATGGAGTCGACGAAACTTTGTACTTATGTGAGACACTTTTTACACTAAAATATCATTAGGAAATACTATGTCTTCTAAGTTGTTTTTTTATTCCCGAATGTTATTGAACACGACGTTGACTGAAATTCGGGCTAAATATTCTGGGACCTTTTTAGGCATGATCTGGGTGGTCTTATACCCCGTTCTATTCTTAGGTTTATATTCTGTTGTTTATATCATGATTTTCCAAGTAAAAGTTGGGCATTTAACAACCGTAGAATATGTTCTCCTTATTTTTTCTGGATTAATTCCATTCTTGGGATTTTCAGAAGCGCTTAGTGCTGGGGTGGTCTCGATTCAATCCAATAAGGCGCTGATTAAAAACACATTTTTTCCCCTAGAACTTATTCCAATTCGTACCGTTTTGTCTAGTTCTAGCACCATGTTAGTGGGGGTCATTATTTTGCAGCTGCTGCTCTGGTTTCGAGGGGTGGTGCACCCGTCTCAAATGCTGTTGCCGGTTATTTTGATAATACAGCTTATTTTTACGGTTGGTTTTGTTTGGATGTTGGCGGCGTTACAAGTATTTATTCGAGATTTAGGGCAAAGTGTTTCTATTTTTATCCTATTTTTAATGTTTGCATCCCCAATTGCATATACGGTAGACATGGTTCCTAGCTCTTTAATGCCGTTAATGTATTGTAACCCTCTATACTATTTAATCATGCTGTATCGGGGCAGTATGGTAGAGGGAGCGGTCTCTGTCCCTTGTTTGGTAACGTTTACTGGAATTTCATTGTTAATGTTATGGCTGGGATATTATGTTTTCTCCAGACTAAAAAGTGTTTTTTCTGATTATATTTAGGGAACAAAATCGTGCAAGCAAGGAGTCTTGAAGGTTATATGATACGTGAACTGTTCGGAATGGCTCAGCATGGTTGCTAGTACTCACCGCACTTCTTGCAAAATTCTCACCATTGTTGGCGCTCGTCCGCAGTTTATAAAAGCAGTTGCTGTCAGTAAGGCACTTTTAAGGTATTCAAAAGTACAGGAGGTGATGGTTCATACCGGACAGCACTTTGATCAGAATATGTCAGATATTTTTTTTAACGAATTGAAAATTCCAAAACCCACTTATAATCTTGCTATCCATGGTGGGTTGCACGGTCAAATGACCGGCCGCATGTTGGAAAGCATTGAAAACGTAATGAAAGAGGAAAAGCCAGATGTGGTATTGGTTTATGGAGATACAAACTCTACGCTTGCAGGGGCACTGGCAGCGGCGAAACTCCATATCCCAGTTTGTCATGTCGAAGCAGGCTTGCGCTCTTTTAACAAGCGGATGCCAGAAGAAATTAATCGGTTGTTGACCGATCACATGAGTACATTGCTATTTTGTCCAACCTTAACTTCTGTCAGCAATCTTGAGCAAGAGGGGATTAACCAGGGGATCTATCACGTGGGCGACGTGATGTACGATGTTGTTTTACAAATGGCCCCTTTTGCAAAGGAAAGGTCAACCATACTACAACGCTTAGAATTAGAGGACCGGCCATATGCGTTGGCGACGATTCATCGAGCAGAAAATACGGATTCGTGTGATCAATTACAAAACGTCATTCATTATCTTAACAGGGAGTCAGAGATTCAAAATCTGAAAATGGTATTGCCCCTGCACCCTCGTACTAAAATTTTTTCCGAAAAACACGGTGTTGATTTTAAAAATCTATTGGTCTGTGAACCCTTGGGTTATTTGGATCTGCAACGTTTGTTGCAAGGCGCGAAATTGGTTTTTACAGACTCTGGCGGATTACAGAAAGAAGCTTATTTTCATCAAGTGCCCTGTGTCACGCTGCGAAACGAGACCGAATGGGTAGAAACTATTACTTATGGATGGAATCGTCTCTGGAATACCGAAGTCTATGCCGAGCCCAGAGTTACGATCCCAGATTACGGTTCTGGAAAAGCCGCCGAGTGTGTGGTTGAAAC
>JABDFC010000039.1 GCA_013286785.1 Gammaproteobacteria bacterium | reverse complement strand
GTTCTTACGTGCAAATCGAGAACAAGCTTTACAGAATCGCGTATTGATTTTTAGAGGTAAAGATGGACAGTTACATTCCAAGCCTCTCATAGATAGGCCGGGTAGCAATGGGAAGGCAGTGGAATTTGCAGAAAAACTTTTTAAGTTGGCTTTTTAGAGGATAGAAATGAAAAAAGACCCTGCTACACGATGGAGTGAAATTTTAAAAGATTTTAAAGAAGATTACCCTGAAGACAAAGCGTGGCATGACGATCCGGTAAAAAATGCGAAAGGGATCTACATAGGCCCGTTAGCAGATACTCTCCAAGGAATTGCTGTAATGGAATATATTTTGCACCAAGATGTTGCAAAATTTAGAACGGGATTAATAGAAGCTACTAAAATAGCTGCGGAACATTTTATACGCTTTAACGCGGGAGAACCCATTGATGAGTCCCACGTTTCCATGTTGCGTTATACAGAATTATTAGATGCTTTGGCTTCGGGTGATATGGAAGTGGCTTTAATGTTTTCACGATTAATGGGTGGACGAGAAGAGATTGAGAGAGAACATGATCACTTGTTTGCGATTGCCATGGGATATACCTTAAAGGCTATTTTGGAAGATAAGTTGGGACACATCAACCAGCGATTATATCAATTGGACCAAGCCTGTCTGGATCGTGAATATCGCAATTTTACAGGGTATCCCATTATTTTTAGGGGGATTGTCAATAAAGATTTAAATAAGATATCAGAAGGTTTTTCCATCATTTTAAAGCAACATGCTAAAGAGTGTAAACCAGGCGGTTGGTTTTATGATGGCACAGATGAGTACTTGTATACCTGGGGAATTGGTATGGCCAATTTATGCCGGTATAAAGGTTTCGATGTGCAAATATCAGATCCTTTAATTCCAAGCGAATTGCTTATTCCTGTATTCAGAGGAAATGGGGAGTAAATAACCATCATATTCTTAAAGTAGAATATAATTTTAACGGGCAATAAAGCTTTGTTGCGAGCGCCGCATGTGAGCAGTCGCCCAGAAAACTATGAACGTTTAGGAGGGCAGTTTCCAGGAACCACCGTGCCTAAGCCTTTGGATTTAGACGGAGGTTCTCCACCAAAAACGGCGCCGATGGGTGAGAGACCTAAAACCAGTCCGTCAAGGACCGTTAAACCGGATACTGCGACACCTAGGGTGAGTGAAGAATTGGATTTGGGACAGCGTTTTGGCCGGGCGGCGCACGCACTATCCAGCGCCGTCTCAGGGGAAGCGCATGCCGAAACAGATAATCATGCAGAATCATTTAGAGTGTATGAACCGGAGCATCAGCGATTTTTTGCAGGAAGATTTTTAAGTCAAGAACCAATCAGCTCTAGTGATTTTCAAAGGCAATCGGCAGTGCGGGCATTGGGAGAATTGGATGGAACGAGTCAGTCAAGTTTTGGCTCTATGGCATGGCGTGCACTGAATGGAGATAGAAGTCCAGAAGTTATTATGTGGCAACAACAAAATAGAAGACACATGCCATTATTAGCGCAAGGCTCAGATGCTCTGAATAGAGCTCAGGAACAGCTGCGGCCTGGAACACGTTCTTTAGGTCTTTTGCAAACTGTAGGCGGGGTGGCTGAAATAGGAATAGGGACAGCGATGGCTTCTACACCATTGGCGCCACTTGCACCTGTTGTAGGTGGGATGGGAATAGATAATGTTGTAACCGGAATTCAAACAGCATGGACTGGTGAACACCACTCAACCTCCCTGTATCATGTAGTTAATGAATTAGGAAGAACAACAGGGTTATATGGACCCCAAGGCGCCTCATATATTGAAATGGGATTGAACATAACACCAGCGGTTAATCCAAGAGCATTAATGCCTTTGTATAATGCATCGAGATTGAGAGTGCAAGAGGTAGTCAACAACGTTCAATTAAGCCGATATGTAAGAGGAAATTATTCTGGGGAGGCTTGGTCTTCGTTGGTGAATACCCCACCCTTAAGTTCTGGGTTAAGGCAGAAAATGACTGTTCCAGGTGCACCCGCGCGATTGACAGGAGGTGTGGGTGAATTTAATATAAGCAAGCTATTCCAACAAAATGGGTACACTCGATTGACCAGCCAATTTGCGGGAGGTCAAGGGATAGATGGTGTTTTTGTGAAGTATGGCAGCCAAGGCGAAGTGTTGGATGTTGTACTAGTCGAAATGAAAGCTTCTACCGCTAAATATCATCCAGTCCCTTCTTTATTGAAAGAAACCCTTACTGGACAACAAATGAGTACAAAGTGGATTAACAAGAACGTAAAAATACTGCGTGAATCAGACAACATTCAACTGAAAGAAACGGGAAGATTCTTATTTAAAAACCAAGAGCAAGCCTTACAAAATCGCGTATTAATTTTTAGAGGCAAAGACGGACAGTTACATTCCAAGTCTCTCATAGATAAGTCGGGCAGTAATGGAAGGGCCGTGGAATTTGCAGAAAAACCTTTTAAATTGGCTTTTTAGAGGATAGAAATGAAAAAAGACCCCGTTACTCGATGGAGTGAAATTTTAAAGGATTTCAAAGAAGACTATCTTATGGTCAGAGCCTGGCATGACGATCCGGTAAAAAATGCAAAAGGAATCTACATTGGATCATTAGCAGATACTCTGCAAGGGATTGCTGTGATGGAATATATTTTACACCAGGATGTGATGAAGTTTAAAACGGGGTTGGTAGAGGCCACTAAGGTAGCTTCAGAGCATTTTACGCGTTTTAATGCGGGAGAACCCATTGATGAATCCCAGGTTTCCATGTTGTGTTATCAAGAATTATTAGATGCTTTGGCTTCGGGTGATATGGAAGTGGCTTTAATGTTTTCACGATTAATGGGTGGGCGAGAAGAGATTGAAAGAGAACATGATCATTTGTTTGCGATTGCCATGGGATATACCTTAAAGGCTATTTTGGAAGATAAGTTGGGGCACATCAACCAGCGATTATATCAATTGGACCAAGCTTGTATGGATCGAGAATATCGGAATTTTACAGGGTATCCCGTTATATTTAGGGGAATTGTCAATAAAAATTTAAATAAGATATCAGAAGGTTTTTCCATTATTTTAAAACAACATGCTAAAGAATGTAAACCAGGCAGAATGTTTTACGGTATCACAGATGAATACTTGTATACTTGGGGGATTGGCATGGCTAATCTATGTCGGTATAAAGGTTTCGATGTGCAAATATCAGATCCGTTAATTCCAAGCGAATTGCTTATTCCTGTATTCAAAGGAAATGGAGAGTAAATAACCATCATACTCTTTTGGTCAGTGGGTTAACGGCTACAATTCGCAGCAGCATAGACGGTGGTAATGTTCGGCAAGCGATCTATATGAGCATAGGGCAAAATTTAACATCGTCGAAAGAGAATCCAGATTTTTTGGAATTTGTGACGACCCAAGCCGTGAATGTTTTGGTGAGCAGTGGCGTGCAATCATTGGTAACCCACACGGACTTTATAGAAAATGTAGCAACAATGACTGCCGCAACGGTAGTGCAAGTGGCAGCAGCAAGTGTTGGGCATGAAATTCATGAGCAATTAGTGGTTGCGATGAGTTCAGGGAGTTCTGGACCTGGAGAAAGCGGTGTGTTAAGCGAAACTGAGGCATCACCACCAGCTGATGGACAAGAGCCAACGGCAGACGAACAAAGGCCACGTGTTGTAGCTGCTCCTCACCAAGGCAGTCACCCAGAAGATTATGAACGTTATGAAGGGCAGTTCCCAGGAACCTCTGCACCTAGGCCTTTGGATTTAGGGGGAGGTTCTGGGGTTAGGAATACTGTTGATGTTCCGAGTTCTAATACTGATCTTGATTTAGGACAGCGCTTTGGAAGAGCGGCGCAAGCCTTTATGGGATCGGCGGCTCCTAGCACAGAGGTCTCATTTCCCGCTCATGGAGATGAACGACATAATAGCGCTAATCCGAGCAATTCGGCATTAATACTAAGGCCTAGTGGACCAAATCGCGTGAATCCAAATGAAGATCATCAGAGACAAATGGTTCCTGTGGCTCCTAAAGTCCCAGAAAGAAGGAGCCTTTGGGAACGTGGTCAAAAACTGAAAGATGAATTTAGGCGACAAAATCAAATTAATCGAAGCGCAGGTTTTTTGGATATGGTAACTTTTGGTGCTACGATCCCGTTATCGAGAGGGATTGCAGACAGCAACTCAGTTGGGTACCGGCAGGGCCAAGTTATCGGTGGGGTGACTGATTTGGTTCCAGCACATAGGGGTCTAACGTTTGCAGTCAATGAAGGGAGGTATGTACATCGTGCGCTCACTTTAGAAAGAAGAGGTTATATGGGGCATATATTTTCAACTGCAAGAGGACAAGTCAAAACAGGGCATATGTCGGATACTTTCTTGAATAGACGGGAGATTGCTAAAACTTATTTGAGGAAAGAAAATTTTGTTGGAGAAGATAAGCGTGGAAATCGTTGGTATTCTGAAATGAGGAGAGATGGGAAACAAACATGGGTAAGATTAAATAGGAATGGTAAAATAACTAGTGCTGGTGAAAATGATGTTCCTAGAGAATTTCACCCATTATCTGGCTTATGCAAACCAGGAAAATAATAGTATGAATTTAGATTCACTTTTTATTCTTAAATTAGCTCTGAGCTTCTTAATTGATGAAACTAATGGTTATGAAGAGGGAGCCAGATTAGACTTGGGTAGCGTTTTAGGAGATATGGATACTAAGATTTGGGTTGATCTAAAACCCGCTGATCCGGCAGTATGGTATGATTGGAAGTCGTGCCTAGAGGAACTATTAAAAAGTGACATTAAAGTTAATGCCGATACTGAATCACTTAATATTGCTTTAACGAAAGAACAAGCATTTATGGCAGCATTTAATTTCTTGGATTCTCTTTGGGAAAGCAATCATGATGTTACGTTGGGCGACGTAATTCAAGTTGTTGAACGATGTATTCAGGATGTCGAATCTGGGATCCAAAATCCAGTTTGGAATCAATGGATTCAATATGTTGAGAGTGAAGTTGGCCGTGAATATTCTTTTGATTAAAGAACTTTGCAGTTGTCACTTTTCACCAAATAGTAAGGTTGAATGTTTGCAAAAGACAGATTTAGAAGAATTTTATGCACTAGCAGATCTATCTGATTTTGAGAAATTACGTGAAGAACTTGGATATTGGCAATTCTTTTATAATTGGAAAAGGCCACATGGTGCCTTAAAAGGGAAAACGCCCTTTCAAATGGATAGTGAATTATCAGATAAGACGCCAATCACCGAGAAGTAGAGGCGCTTTATGATCTTTCAAAAGAACACGTTCAAAACGCCAATTTTTCTGTCAAAATGCAGCTTCGAAATCTAAAAGTAATAAAGTGTCTCGCGGGAAGAAGTTGGAAAAATAAGTTATTGAAACGATCTCTATGAATCACCCATTAATGTCTTTTGTACATTTATATAGATCAAAAAACATTAATGGGTGCTCACTAGAAAGGTTTGACTCAGTTTCCAAAATGTTAAAACCGTTTTTTTTATAAAAATCGATAGTTTGTTGTTTAGAATCTACTGCCAGAAATCTACAGCCTACACTGGGCATGATTTGTAGTCTCACATAATTAATGGTCCAAAGTAGCATTGTTTTTCCCATTCCTTTGCCTTGTAGATCTTTATCTACAGCTAATCGAGCTATTTTAACCGCAGGGAATGTAGTGTATCGTAGAGCAGACAAAGTTTCTTGTGGGTATTTATGGTTGCTTATTCCTGTTAGATCAATTTCGCTGTTCATTAAAGTAATATAGGCCCATATTCTTGGAGAATTACTTATTCTCGAAGTAGATACCTCTTCTACTAACACGTAAGTTTTTGCAATTTCAAATTGATGAAAATCGTAGGCATCTTTTTTTAGAAATATTTTTAGCGGTGTATAAATAGGGTTACCAAGAGATAATTTTTTTGTATCGTCGTTAGAGGATATTGGTCTTAAAATAAAATTATTAGGATCAGGGGACACGTTCCATTAAACTCGTCGTGTATTTTTCTTGGTATTCGGTCTAAGGACAATATATCCTTTTTTGATATATTCTTTAGCTAATTCTTGCCCATTTTCGATAGCAAGCTTTGCGGATGGATTAGGGGTAGTGTCCTCCACTTGCTTAATAAAAGCTTCTGCCTCTTTTCCAGAGAGATGCCAGCCTGAAAAGGGTGTCGTTTTAATAGCCATTTTATTTAACCTATATAAAAAACTTAATATAAACTTTTTATATGAAGTTTACAATATTATAAAGAATATTTGGGTACAAGGATTAATATTTCTTATAAATTAATACCCAAAAAACTGTATATAATATCAGTTTTTTGGGTATTCCATTTTGTCTTGATACGTTATGGAGGGTGGGTGCCCCCCACCCTCTAAAGTTAAAAACTAACTTAACTGATAGATTAGCCTTCCTCTGACCTTGTCCCCGCCAATAGATCCAATTTACAGGGTAAAGGTCAGAACATCCTAAACCCAACACTCAATATCACATAATACTATTTTAGAACTTATATCAATAGAAAATAGGTTATTTAGCGGATAGATTCTGATCGGAAAAAATAGATAAGCTATTGCTGTAGATGTTGATGAAATCCTTAAAGCCACATTGAACGGCCTCGAAGCCGCTAAGCACTATTTAGAAGATTTTAGTTAGCATTGAAAGATTAAAATTAGCAGCACCTATTGCGGCTTTGCCAAGCTTTGTCAGTAAAAAAGGAATGGAATTAAATTAAGAAACTACAAGGAATGAGCGTCATGGGAAAAAAGCAAAAGCGGGAAATTGACCGGCAATACGAAGAAAGCGTGCAGCAGCTGAACCGACAAGAGAAAGCTGCTTTGTGGCGGTTGAATGAAGAATATGAAAATGAACGGGTTAAGATTGCTGCGGCGCGAGAATCCACTCTCTGGAACAAGCAGGATGTTTCCAGTCGTTTTCATGAAGGGAAGAAATCCCTAACCCGATATCAAGCGGCAAAAGAAGAAGCGTTTCAAAAAGCGTGTCTAGCAGTAAAAGCAGAGATCGATCTCCTCAAGGCGGCATTATATGCTTGCATGACGGGTGAGGTTAAGATTGTTCAAGGATTATTAACCAAAAGCTTAAAATTACGATTCGATTTTTTTCACTATTTCCCGCTGCATATCGCGGCAGAAAACAATCAAGTTAAAATCATAACACTCTTAAGTCGCCATGGGGTGGATCTAAATCGAAAAAATACGCGTTCGGAAACAGCCTTAGAGTTGGCTGAAGTGCAAGGGAACATGGACGCTGTGACAGAACTCCAACGGCTTAACCGACAAACAGAAGCCTTACAGCTTGCAGTCGAAAAAAATGATCTTGTAGCCTTTAGAGCCGCGAGAGCACGTGGCGCGGATATCAATGTTCAGAACAGCAGAGGAGAGACTGTCTTACAAACGGTCTTACACCAAATGTTGCAGAAGCCCGAGGCCAGCCGGATGATCAATTCTTTGATAATC
>JABDFC010000038.1 GCA_013286785.1 Gammaproteobacteria bacterium | reverse complement strand
TTAGGGCCATTGACTTAGAAAGCATTTAGATTGACTTTTAAACGTTTTAGGGTAGTCACCAATTCTTCATGATCCGAATCTTGTTGTAGGGCGTTTTTCCAAACATTGACGGCTTCTTCTTGTTGGTTCGTTACCCACAGTACTTCTCCCAAGTGAGCGGCGGTGGCACTGGTATTGCTGAGATCATTGGCTTCTTGTAAATAGCGAATTGCTTCCGAAAGATCACCCAGTCGATAGTAGATCCAACCGAGGCTATCCAGAAAATCAGGATTGTTTGGGGAAATAGACAAGGCCTGTTGTAAATAATTTAAAGCTTCTTTTAATCTGCCTTGATGAAAAGATAAAGCATACCCTAACGCATTTAATGCACTCGCATTGTTAGGGTTTTCATCGATGATTTTTTTAAGATCCTGTTCTGCGATTTCCCACTTTTTTAATTTGATTGCAGTCAGTGCTCGGGTATACAAGATGTCCTGATCATTAGGCAGAACCGGTAGGATTTCATTTGCCAATTGTAGTGCATCTTCAGATTGTCTATTACTATTCAATAATTCTATTTCACTGAGTAATAGGTACTTTTGTTCTTCAGGTGTATTGGGGCTGCTGTTATGAATTAAATAGATTGCCTCTTGGTAATCTTTGTTTTTCTTGAGTAGAGTAATGGCACGGAGAACGGCTGGAATATGAAAAGGGCCTGGAGCGACTTCAGAATACCACTCTATTGCCTTTTCCGAATGACCTTGGTGTTCTGATACTTCTCCTAATAAGTATGCAGCACCGCTTCTAATGGTAGGGTCCTCTAAGCCTTTTTTGAGAGTCGTGGAAGCTTCTTGCCATTCTTTTTCATGAATCAATATTTCTCCTAAAAAAAGGATGGCTGGCCCACCCAATTTATTATCGTGCGTTAAGCGGGACAGTTCTTCCTTTGCTTCTTCCACTTGGGAATCATCGTAAAGTGCATTGGCGTAATAAAAACGGAGTTCATGATTATCAGGATACCGGTCTACTTCTTTTGCCAGAAAGCGGATAGCAGGAGTGTTAGATTCGCGCTCATAACGGATAATGCGTGCTTTTAGTTCAATGGCGCGGGTAAGACTGGGCATCAACTCTAATGCTTTATTGACCCATGATTTTGCTTTTGGGACATCGCTTTCTTCAGCGGCACTTTGCGCCGCAACGAATGCGGCATAAGGGTTAGCCGGATTGGCTTTTGCAAGTTCTATGATAGCCTTTTTAAGGGCAAGTGCACTGCTTTTGGAAAGATGTCTTTGAATTTCAAGAATGTGTTGGTCTAAATCCTGCGGATTAATTTCTAAGGCTTGTTTTAAAAAAGGGGTTGCTTCTTCTAGGGATTGACTGATCAGTAATGTCATGGCAATTAACTGCGCTTCTAGATTCTGTGGGTCAATTTTGGCCCAAAGCACGGCGCTCAAAATAGCTTCTTTTGGGGCTTCGAATTGAATGGCCAATAAAGTAGCTTGTTCTGCGATTTTTGGATCTTGACTGATACTGGCAACGTTTAAGTAATGTGTGGTGGCGAGATCTTTCATTCCTCGGGTAGCTGCCAATTCGGCCACCAACAATTGGTACAGGGATTCGTAAAGAGATCCCGATGATTGAATGACCGTAGGTTGGTTTACTGGGTCATTTTGTTGTGCTTGCAGTGGAAAGAATGTTCCCATCGTCAACAAAAACAAGAAGGGGTATACTAGAATGTTAGATGCTCTATGAAGAAACCTTTGATTTTTTATAATGATGGGTTTGTTCATAGAGTTATCCAAAACTTGTACAGTTAATAACTCATCGGCTTAGAGAGAACAAAGCTAAAGGACCATTTCGGCATGCCCCTACTTGCTTTAGGCGTCAATTACCAAACGGCTCCTCTGGATGTCCGGGGAAATCTAGCGTTCGATTACCAATTTGGGATGAATATTGCACGTGCTTTGGTCGACGAAGGTATTGTGGCAGAGGCTGTGGTCGTCTCGACCTGTAATCGGACAGAACTCTATTGCGAGGGACAAGAAAGTTGGGATCCCTTACGATTGCTGGTGGGTCAGTTGGGACTCTCTTTTGAATCGATTCAGCCTTACATCTATCGGTACTCAGAAGTTGCAGCGGTAACCCACCTTATGCGGGTTGCTTGCGGATTGGATTCGATGGTTTTAGGCGAAGTGGAAATATTAGGACAATTGAAGCAGGCCTATACGGGTGCAGCCAATGTTGGGACGGTGGGCAAATATTTGGGACGTTTATTTCAAACCACATTTGCAGTCGCCAAAGAGACCCGGAATCAAACGGGCATTGGAGTCAATCCAATTTCGATCGCCTATACGGGCGCTAAATTATCGCAGCGTTTTTTTTCTGATCTGGGGACGGTCTCAGTCTTATATGTCGGTGCAGGGGATTTGATCCATCTTGTTGCCCAACATTTAAGTTCTATGGGAGTGCGAAAGATGATGTTCGCGAATCGAACCGTGTCGCATGCGAATCGATTGGCCAGACAATTTGAGGGGACATCTTGTGGTTTGGAAAAAATCCAAGAAAATTTGGTCAACGCTGATATGGTGATTACAGGGACGGCAAGCCGGTTACCGTTGGTGGGAAAAGGGATGGTCGAAAGTGCGTTGCGCAGTCGTAAACACCGCCCTATGTTAATGGTAGACTTAAGTGTTCCTCGTAATATTGAAGTAGAAATTGCAGATCTAGAAGACGTTTACTTATATAGTTTGGACGATTTGCAGAAAATAATCGCAGACAATAAACGTGGCCGTGAAAAAGCAATGGCAGAAGCTGAGTCCTTGTTACAAGTGGCGGCCGAGGAATTTATTTGCTGGATTCATGCCCAAGATCATTTTAAAATGTTATCCTTATTTCGCAAAAAATTTGAAGGGATACGCGATCAATTGTTAGAAGACAATCTACGCCGGCTGCGAGCAGGGGAAAATCCGGAAAGTGTTTTAAGCCGATTGGCTTATCATTTAACCAATCGATATTTACATGAACCTACTCGGCGCTTACGAAAAGCAAGTTTGGCGAGAGAACAGGACATCTTAACATTAACCAATGATTTATTTGAATTAGACTATGAAATTATCGATACAAAATAAATTAGAAATATTATCCAGTCGTCATGAGGAACTGAGTCATTTATTGAGTGAGCCAGAGATCATACGGGATCAAAATCGGTTTAGAACTTTATCAAAGGAGTTCTTTGATTTAGGTTCATTGGTAGCAGAGTTTAACGCTTATCTTGCGGCGAAATCAGATTTAAGTTCCGTTGTAGAGATGTTAAAAGACAGTGATCCCGAGATTCGTATTTTAGCCGAAGATGAACTTAAACAGGCTAAAGCTCGAGTAGAACAATTGGAAGAAAACCTCTATATCCTTTTGTTACCAAAAGATCCGAATGATCAAAGAAACGTTTTTTTAGAAATTCGTGCTGGAACAGGGGGCGATGAAGCCGCGTTGTTTGCCGGAGATTTATTTCGTATGTACAGTCGTTTTGCTGAAAGTCAGGGATGGAATATCGAGATTATTAATGAGAGTTTCGGTGAACACGGGGGTTATAAAGAAATCATAGTCCGAGTCATTGGGAAAAATGTTTATTCAAAATTGAAATTTGAGTCTGGAGCACATCGAGTTCAACGAGTCCCGCAAACAGAGTCACAGGGACGGATCCATACCTCGGCTTGTACCGTGGCTGTATTACCTGAGTCCGAGATTGTAGATTCTATTGACATTGATCCGAGTCAATTGCGGATTGATACCTATCGCGCTTCCGGTGCGGGAGGACAGCATGTAAACCGTACCGATTCTGCCGTTCGAATTACCCATTTACCGACGGGGACAGTGGTAGAATGCCAGGATGAGCGCTCGCAGCACAAAAATAAGGCAAAGGCGATGGCCTTATTGCATGCCAAAATTTTAGCTGCAGAACAAACTAAGCAGCGGCAAGAACAAGCAGAAACACGCCGAAATTTGGTGGGCAGCGGCGATCGTTCTGAACGGATCAGAACGTATAATTATCCACAAGGTCGCGTGACAGATCATCGGATCAATCTGACGCTGTACAAACTGCCTGAAATTTTAGAGGGCGGATTGGCGGCTGTGGTCGATCCCTTGATTCGTGAACATCAGGCGGATTTATTGTCTGCGATGGGTGATGAAAACTAGCATCCATTCGCTGCTGGAAGCGAATGCGCAAAAACTACAGTCGTTGTTGGAAGCCCAGATCCTGTTGGCTTATGTCTTGGGTGTTTCTCGTTCCTATCTCTATTCTTGGCCGGACCGTTGTCCGGATGAAGCCGCTTGTCAGCAATACGAGCGTTTAATCCTGCGGCGGCAAAGGGGAGAGCCGATTGCCTATATCGTCGGGGTCAAAGAATTTTGGTCACTGCCATTCAGTGTTTCTCATGAGGTTTTGATCCCTCGCCCTGAAACAGAGCTGATTGTAGAACTGGTATTAAAGTATATTGCCAAAGAACCCATGAGGCGTGTTTTAGATTTAGGGACGGGCTCTGGTGCGATTGCTTGTGCTTTGGCGAAAGAATTCCCGCGTTGGCAAATAGTGGCTGTGGATAAATCGGATCAGGCATTAAGGATAGCGACTGAAAATGCCAAAAATTTGGCATTGACGAACGTTGAATTTTATCAAAGTGATTGGTTTTCGATTTTTTCAGCAAACCATACTTTGTTTGATGTGATTGTTGGAAACCCTCCTTATATTTCACCGCGGGATCATCATCTACAGGCACCGGATATTCAATATGAGCCTCGGTCTGCCCTGATTTCCGCTCCGGATGGCTTAACGGATTTAAAGAGAATTATTCAAGAATCCCCTCAATTCTTAGCATCCAATGGTTGGTTAGTACTAGAACATGGCTTTGATCAGAGTGATCACGTTAGGTCACTGATGGAAGAAGCGGGTTTGACCGGGATTTGTTGTTTTAAGGATTTGGCAGGATTAGGAAGAGTCACCTTGGGCAGGTCATCTGGGACGGTTTCTCCTTTTGACGCGCTGAATCTGGGGGATCATTAACAAAAAAATGACACAGGGTGAAAAAAGATTAAAGTTTTTTTCACAGTCGGCCGAAAAAGCTGACATATAGCAAGGTTTCAAGATATGATGGTGGAAGAGAAGATGTCAGTCCTATATGCTTGACATGAAACGTAAAAGCTTTTAGATTGCATCCTCGAGCATCAAAAACAGGATTGTGTTTGAAGGTTGCGTTAGAAAAGAGGAACGATAAATGAAACGATGGTTAAAAGCGATAGCGGTATTAGGAGTTGGTTTAGCCGCTACTTCGGCGGGAGCAGATGATGCGGATGACGTCACTCCATTTTTAGGGGTAGACTATTATCACGCTTATATGAAGGGTAGAAATAGTTGGAATTCTATTTTCCCAAATAGCTATCCTGGTGGAACCTTTTACGTGGGAACAAAATTTCATCAATACTTTGGTCTTGAATTAGGGTATGATTGGTCACTGAAACAGAAAAAAGAGTGGGCGCTTCCGGCAGGCAGCAACTTTTTTGGTACCGTTCAGCAAAGTATTAGTGGGACTACTAAAGTGCAACGCAGTGGTGGTCACTTAGATGTGGTAGGATATTTACCCGTTGCGGAAAGTGTGGAGCTAATTGGCTCACTTGGTTTTGGTTGGATCCAAACTAAAATTCAAACGACTTTTGATGTCGTGCCGGGCGCAACAGTAGAAGGCAGTTCTTTGGCTTCTGTTTCTGGTAAAGGACGAGGGGTATTTCGAGTGGGTGTTGGCGCGAACTATATGTTGACTGATATCGTGGGCATGCGCGCTAAAGTGGGTTGGGAAAGTACGTCTACCTTACGAATTGAAGGTAATCAAACGTTTACTGCCGCCCAGTATGACACCAAAGCATTTAAGGGAACGACGGCATTGGCCGTGGGCCTTTTTGTGAAGTTTTGAAGGTAGAGTTGAATCTTATTAACGTTAATTGAGAGGATGATACAATGAAACAAGTAGTTAAATGTTTAGTCGTTGCGGGTGCCATGGTCGCCGCCAGTAGTACAGTGGCCGACATGGCAGATGTAAAACCTTATGTTGGGGTTGATTATTACCAAGCTTGGATGAAAGGTAAAGGTCAATCAACAATCGCTAAGTCTACAACCGTAAATAATTCGAGCTTGGTAGCAAAGTCTTACCCAGGCGCTTCTATTTACGCGGGTATTCGATTTGCGGAAAACTTTGGCGCAGAACTTGGGGCAGATTTATCTAGCCGTAAAAATACCAACTATGCGTTGAATTCTGCAACGACGATTACGACCAAAGTCAGACGAACTGGCGGTCATTTAGATTTAGTTGGCTTTTTGCCGATGAATGACTGTGTCGACTTGCTTGCATCTGTCGGTGCAGGTTGGTTGAAACCCAAAACTGACGTCTCAACTGTGACCAATGGCGGAAGCGCTGTCGGTGTTTCAAGCTCTTCTAAGAACCGAGCTGTTTTTAGATTGGGCGTTGGCGCAAGCTACCTGTTTACAGAAATGTTTGGTGTACGCGCTAAAGTGGGTTACGAAGGTACCTCAGCACTCCGAGTGAATGTAAATAATCAAGGAGACGCTAAGATATTTAAAGACTCCACAACCTTGAATGTTGGCGCTTTTGTTAAGTTCTAGTTTTTAGAACAGCGAAGCTGTTAACGGCCATTAAAAGGCCTGGCTTGGGAAACTAAGTCAGGCCTTTTTTATTTTACCTACTAACTTAGTTAATATCCGCATAATCTTTTACTAATCTGCAAGGAGTTACTAAACTAATCAATATAGAATATTGAGTGGAGACTTTAAGGATGAAGCGAAACCAGCCAATTGCAGGGATAGTTTTACTACTGGTCGCTTTCCCTTTGATGGCTGAAAATGCAATAGAAGATGACATCGAACTTCCCTTTGGTCAATCTTACGATGTATATACAGGGGTTAGCTATAAGCAAAACTGGATCCCTGCTAAACCGCAATGGGATCAATTGTTAGTTAATACCCAGCCAGGATTTGATGTTTACTTTGGTTGGCGTTTTCATTCTCATTTTGCCGGTGAATTTGGATATGAATGGACTGCCAATAAGCCCTTATCGACAGTAGTAAACCCTAATGGTAGCTTGCTGGGAGCGACAAATAACAGTAATTCAGCCGTGACCTTAACAGGAAAAGTTCGTTTTAAAACAGGGCATGCGGATCTGAATGCTTTTGTTCCTTTTTCTGTGGCATCCCTGGGTTGGGAAATAGCACCAGAGTGGATCCTGTCAGTGGGTATTGGAGGAACTAAACCCAGTATTAAAATAAATGGGGGACCGTTAAATGATACAACTGAACCCTATATCAGCCAGTTTTCGAGTATTCAAGGGAGAAGCAAAGCGATGTTAAGGGCGGGATTGGGAGTTCAAAGTATTATTATCGAAGATGTCGGACTTCGAGCCATCTGGCGTTATGAAAACGCTTCGGTCTTAAGAGCGCGTGGAACAGAATTTAGTCAAAATACTGCAACGGAACAAATGTTCAGGAATGGCCAAAGTATCACGATTGGTTTGTTTGTTAAGTTTTAGGATAACCTAATAGAATTTCGTCATCCCCACAAAATGCCTATAATGATCAATCGGCTCATGATGAATAAACGTTTTTACCTTAGCTTAGTACCATTTCGGTGAGAGAATACCTCACGAAGACAGTTTTATTTTCAGCAGTTCATTCACTTGTTCTGGGTTAACCTTCCCTTGACTCCGCTTCATAATTTGTCCCACAAAAAAAACCAAACAATCGGTCTTTTCCACTCTTATATTCCGCAACGTGGGTGGGGTGTTCAGCCAGCACTTCATCTATCAAAGTTTCGATGACAGTGGTGTCGGTGACTTGTTTTAATCCCTGTTGTTCGATGATGGTATCGACATCTGTGTCGCCTTGCCAAAGGCGTTCAAAAATCGTTTTGGCAATTTTGCCCGAAATGGTTTTATCACTGATCCGATGCACTAAATGGCCAAGTTGTGCTGGAGTGATGGGGCTTGTAGAAATTTCTAAGGCCGCTTTATTCAGGGCTCCCAGTAATTCTCCCATGATCCAATTCGCACATAACTTGGGTTCACTGTTTGAAGAATACTGGACGGTCTCTTCAAAAAAAACAGCCAGTTCTTT
>JABDFC010000037.1 GCA_013286785.1 Gammaproteobacteria bacterium | reverse complement strand
TTAATTGCTAAAGATGGCGGTTGGCGGGGAAGAAAATCCTAATGGTTATTTTGGATCGATATCTTGCAAAGCAGGTGATTTTCTCAATTTTAATGGTGAGTATTGCTTTATTGGGGTTTGATCTCTTCTTTAGCTTGGTTCATGAGCTCAAGGTTGTGGGAAGGAGCCAATATACGTTAACGGCAGCTTTATCGTATTTGTTACTGACCATTCCGAGTCGGATGTATGCCATGTTCCCTTGGTCGGCATTAATTGGCACGCTCATCAGTTTAGGGGCGTTGGCCAACCACAGCGAATTGGTGGTCATGAGAACGGCTTCTTTTTCGGTTGGAAGGATCACCTGGGGTGTTGTCAAAGCCGCACTTTTATTATTGATTGTGGTGGTACTCGTAGGAGAAGGAATTGCGCCGATTACCGAACGGATTGCCCAAAGTAAACGCACATGGGCTTTAAGTGGTGGACAAACGATTCAAACCCCTTATGGGATATGGGTTCGGCAAGGCAAAGAATTTATTCACATTCAATCAGTACGAACCGATGGGGAATTGATTGGGGTTACGTGTTATCAATTCGATCATCAACGCCATTTAAAGAAAGCTTTTTTTGCCGAAAGTGCGAACCAGAACAACGGACAATGGCAATTGAACGGGGTAGTAGGAACAGAATTTTCTGCTGAAAAAACGCTCCCTTTTCACAAAGAAACCATGCACTTGGCACAAGTACTGGAGCCCGATATTCTGGAAGCGGCAATGGTGAGGCATCCTGAGCGTTTATCCTTACCCATTTTGTGGCGGACGATTCAACACCGCACGAAAAATGAATTGAATACTCAGAGCTACGAAGGGGCATTTTGGGTGAAAATATGTCAACCCATTGTGATCATTATGATGGTTTTTATTGCGGTTCCTTTTGTGTTTGGCCCGTTGCGGTCAGTCAGTATGGGCTTTAGAGTTGTGGCAGGAATTTTAGTTTCCTTTGTCTTTCATACGTTAAATACTTTTTTAACGCCCTTAGCGATTGTCTATCAATTACCGCCAATACTAGCGGTTCTATTACCCATTTTTCTGTTTACCAGCATTGGATTTATCTTGTTAAAACGCGCGAGATGATATGGGTTACCCAGGTAACTAAAACATGTGGTTGCGTCGTTCTTAAGTCACATGCTATTCTTTTGACTTTTACGGTAACTTTTAGGCGCGTAGCTCAGTGGTAGAGCACCACCTTGACATGGTGGTGGTCGGTGGTTCGATCCCACTCGCGCCTACCATCATCAATGGGGCAAATAGAGATGCCAGCGATAACCTTGCCAGACGGTAAAATCTTGCAATTTGTGCAACCTGTTTCCGTTCTGGAAGTGGCGGCGAGCATTGGCGCCAATCTCGCGAAGGCCGCATTGGCTGGAAAGGTAGACGAAACTTTGGTGGATACTGCCTATATCATTGATCGCGATGCAGCGCTTAAAATAATTACTGAGCGAGAAAAAGAGGGTTTAGAGGTGATTCGTCATTCTTGTGCTCACCTTTTTGCGCAGTCTTTAAAAACCCTCTATCCAGAAACACAGATCACCATTGGACCTGTCATTGAAGACGGGTTCTATTATGATTTTGCATCCCCCAGGAACTTTAATGAAGAAGACTTTGCAGCACTCGAGCAAAAGATGAACGAGTTGGCGGCAGAGGATCTTACAGTATCGCGCAAAGTATTAACCAGGGATGAAGCGATAAATTTGTTTCGAAGCAAAGGTGAATCTTATAAAGTCGAAATCATCAATGATATCCCGGGAGACGAGCCGCTTTCTTTTTATCAACAGGGTGATTTTATCGACTTATGTCGAGGACCTCATGTTCCCAGTACGGGTCGGATTAAAGTTTTCAAGTTATTGAAGGTTGCAGGTGCTTATTGGCGGGGTGATTCGAAGAACGTCATGTTACAACGGATCTATGGAACGGCTTGGGCACAGAAAAAAGATTTAGAAGATTATTTGCATCGGATTGAAGAAGCGGAAAAGCGAGATCATCGTAAACTGGCTAAAAAGTTGGATTTGTTTCATTTGCAAGAAGAAGCGCCTGGGATGGTCTTTTGGCATCCTAAAGGGTGGGCAGTTTATCAAGCAGTGGAACAGTATATCCGCCGGTTGATCAATGCTCGGGGGTACCAAGAGGTTCGGACTCCACAAATCGTGAATCGTGTTTTGTGGGAACGGTCGGGGCATTGGGAAAAATTCCGGGAAAATATGTTTACGTTGCGGGCGGATGAGCATGATTATGCGATTAAGCCGATGAATTGTCCGTGTCATGTGCAAATCTTTAATCAAGGTCTTAAAAGTTATCGGGATTTGCCCTTAAGGTTGGCGGAATTTGGTTCTTGCCATCGCAATGAGCCTTCTGGCGCTTTGCATGGTCTGATGCGGGTCCGACATTTTGTGCAGGATGATGCGCATATTTTTTGTACAGAAGAGCAAATTCAGTCTGAGGTTTTGGCTTTTAACCGATTATTGTTTAAAGCCTATGCCGATTTTGGTTTTAACGAGGTCATTATCAAACTTTCAACTCGCCCAACGTTGCGAGTGGGATCGGATGAAATCTGGGACAAAGCGGAGAAAGCATTAGAAACTGCTTTGAACCATACGGAGTTATCTTGGGAATTGTCTCCTGGGGAAGGGGCCTTTTACGGTCCTAAAATTGAATATTCGTGTAAAGATAGTCTTGGACGAATTTGGCAGTGTGGTACTATGCAGGTGGACTTTTCGATGCCGGAGCGCTTAGGGGCTCAGTATATTGCAGAAGATGGGTCAAAACGGGTGCCTGTGATGTTGCACCGAGCCATTTTGGGTTCGATAGAGCGGTTTATTGGAATACTGATCGAAGAAACAGCAGGTGCCTTGCCTGTTTGGCTAGCGCCGGTTCAAGTGGTTGTCATGAGTATTACCGATGCCCAGGCAAATGCGGTGGAAACGGTTGTACATGCTTTGCAAAAACAGGGTATTAGGGTCGAAGGGGACTTGAGAAATGAGAAGGTTGGGTTTAAAATTCGCGAACACAGTATTCAACGTGTACCCTATTTATTGATTATTGGGGACCGGGAGGCTTCGAGCGGACAAGTTGCTGTGCGAACTCGAAATGGAATAGATTTAGGAACTATGAGCCTGCAAGATTTTTCTCAGAAGCTTTCTTTGGAAATCGAGGGTCATAGTGTTGAAACTGAGATGGGGAGATAAGTTATTAGTTCTATTGGAAAAGAGACTCGGAATCGTATCAATGGGCAAATCCGTGCTCTAAAAGTACGATTGATTGCGGAGGACGGAGCCCAAGTAGGGGTAGTTCCTCTCAAGGATGCGAGAAAGGCGGCGGAGGATGTTGGGCTTGATTTAGTAGAAATATCCCCAAATGCTGATCCGCCAGTGGTCAGAGTCATGGATTATGGTAAGTTTTTGTTTCAGGAGAGTAAGCAAAAGGCGATTGCGAAGAAGAAACAGAAGCAGATCAAAGTGAAGGAAGTAAAATTCCGTCCGTCGACGGATAAAGCAGACTACGAGGTAAAACTACGCAACCTTCGTGGTTTCTTGACAGAGGGCGATAAAGTAAAAGTCACGGTTTTTTTCAGAGGCCGTGAAATTACGCATCAAGAGTTGGGGATTCGGCTGTTGGAGCGGATCAGAGATGATCTGGGTGAAGAAGGCAAAATTGAATTCTTCCCAAGGAGTGCAGAAGGTCGGCAACTGGTGATGATTATCGTTCCTAAGAAAAAATAAGCGTACAATAAATAGCGGAGTAAGTGAAATGCCAAAGTTGAAAACCAATCGTGGAGCGGCTAAACGCTTCAAGAAGACTGGTAGCGGGGGTTACAAACATCGTCAATCTCATCGTAACCATATCTTAACCAAGAAAAGCAGCAAGCGAATGCGGCAATTGCGTCACATGAAATGTGTGCACGACAGTGATATTGCGGCAATCGATCAAATGTTACCTAACGGTTAAGGAGAAAATCATGGCACGAGTAAAACGAGGTGTAACGGCTAAAGCCCGCCATAAAAAAATTCTAGATCAAGCGAAAGGGTATTACGGTGCCCGGCGCAGTGTGTATCGGGTCGCTAAACAGGCTGTCATTAAGGCAGCACAATATGCTTATCGCGATCGTAAACAACGTAAACGCGAATTTCGTCGTTTGTGGATTGTGCGAATTAATGCTGCTGCTCGATTAAACGGGTTGACTTACAGCCGGTTTATGGCAGGTTTAAAAAAGGCCTCCATTGAAATTGATCGCAAAGTCTTAGCCGATTTGGCTGTTTTTGATAAAACAACTTTTACTTTCATTGCAGAAAAAGCCAAAGTAGCATTGGCTGCTTAGGTCTTTTAAAGCGATGAATGATTTGGCGGAGATATTACGAGAAGCCAAAGCAGCGATTGGCTCTGCTTCAGATCTAAAAACCTTAGATGCTTTGCGTGTCGAGTTTTTAGGAAAAAGTGGCCGCCTGACTCAATTACTGAAAATGCTGGGAACGCTCGCTGCTGCCGAGCGTCCTAAATTTGGTCAAGCGGTCAACGATGCCAAAGAAGTATTACAGACTGCTATACAAGAGCAAAAAAGTCGTTTAGAAAATCAATTGTTAGAGTCGAGCTTGCAAGTGATGGCTTATGATGTTTCTTTGCCTGGTCGAGGCATGGAACAAGGAACTCTTCATCCAGTGAGTCAAGTGAGGGCAGAAATCGAGCAATGGTTTTTACGTTTAGGGTTTCAAATTGCAGAAGGCCCAGAGATTGAGGACGATTTCCATAATTTTGAGGCTTTAAATATTCCTTCACATCATCCTGCACGAGCCATGCATGATACTTTTTATTTTCCCGATGGTCGATTATTGCGGACCCATACTTCTCCTGTGCAGATTCGAGCGATGCGTGGCAATCATCCGCCATTTCGTCTCATTGCACCTGGCAGAGTCTATCGGTGTGATTTAGATGTAACTCACACACCGATGTTTCATCAGATCGAAGGCTTGGTCGTAGATGAAGGGATCCACTTTGGGCATCTGAAAGGGATTATTGAGCATTTTTTACAAGAATTCTTTAGTGCGACATTAAAGGTACGTTTTCGTTCTTCTTATTTTCCATTCACGGAGCCCTCGGCTGAGGCAGATATTCAATGTGTTATGTGTTTAGGAAAAGGGTGTCGGGTGTGTAGCGAAACCGGTTGGTTAGAGGTTTTAGGTTGTGGTATGGTCCACCCTAAAGTATTAGAAAACTGCCAAATTGATAGCGAGCGGTATACTGGTTTTGCCTTTGGGATGGGAATAGAGCGTTTAACCATGTTAAAATATGGTATTAATGATTTGCGGCTCTTTTTCGAAAATGATTTACGGTTTTTAAAACAATTTTAATGAATTGCTTCTAGAGTTGTCGTTACCCAGGTCCCGTCATTTCCATGGAAATAACTCCCGCGCAGGCGGGAATCCAGAAATAAAGCGTATTTTTCCACATAAATCCTGGATCCCCCGCCTTCGCGGGGATGACGATACCAAAATATATTCTTTGTTATTTAAGCAGGTTTTGGGATATCTGGGTAGTTACCTAGAGTTTCATTACTGGCTTTTAGCATAGCTCTTCAGATAATTAATTAGCCTGCCTTCGTTTAACTTGGCGCTCTCTGCCTTCGAACACACGCTCACGGGTCAAAATCATTATCTGTAAAGCTGTAATAGGAATCGAAACACAAAATGCTGGCTGGGGCGCTAGGATTCGAACCTAGGTATGCAGGGATCAAAACCCTGTGCCTTACCGCTTGGCGACGCCCCAATTTAAGGACCTCATTATGAGGGGGGTGGTATGTACTGTCAATACGACGGGTCTGTTTTCCAGCGATTAAAGATGAATTTGAGGCGAATAGGGCCATTTTTCAAAGAGAGCTTTGCAGGAACTTCTCGCTCGCCGAAAGTTTGGTAGGCTTGAAAAATGATGGTCCATCCATCTTGTTCTATTTGCCAAATCCGCTGGTCTTGATCAAGTTTTAGTTGTTTAACTTTAGTATGAGGGGCCGGTACACCCAATAACCAGTACCGCAGTCCTGAAACGGGGATTATCCAACCCAGTTCTTTTTCTACAATCGCCTCGGGTGTACTGGCCGCAATCAGAGATTCCTTATCACGTTGGTAGAAAACATGTTTTGAGTTTCCCGTCATTTTAATAGAGCCGCCGCCAAATGGGCTAAAGAGTAGGATCGAAAATTGATCGCCGCTTTGTTCCCATTGAAAATGGGCATTTCCGCCATTATTTCCATCGCTGTATCCACATTTTCCATTCGCGATGAAAGGGGGGAAATTCAAAGTGCTTTGCTTTCTAACTTTTGGATGGTTGAGTGTTTCTAGGGATTCTGGGGGGCGAATGTAATGAGAACAGCCAGAACTGAGGACGATACAACCGAATAAAATCAGGGAAAATAGCTTGCTGAATGATCTCACGGGTTCCTCCGGTGCTCGGGCGACCAGGATATTATACCAGCCTCCGCTGGCGTTGGGCATTCGGGTGGGGTTATAATTACTTATGCTAATGCTAATTTTAACGGAAGTGCATTTTGGGTCCCCTAGATGTCAGGGTGAACTGAGAGAGGAAATTCATGCGTCATTGGTTTTCTGATCTTCCTTTAGCGAGAGCCATTCGTGAAACCTGGAGCCAAGGATACAGTGCGTCTGATCTGCTAGCAGACTTGGGTGCTGGCATTGCCATTTGCATCATTGCGATTCCGATGACGATGGCAGTTGCAATTGCCTGTGGCGTTCAGCCTGTGCATGGTTTATATGGCGCCATGATTGCGGGTCCTCTGATTGCATTGTTAGGGGGATCGCGCTTAAGTGTCTCTGGGCCAGTTGCAGAACTTGCCGTTCTCATTTATCCCGTGGTGTACCAATATGGTTTTGGTGGCATGATGGTTGTCACCTGGATGGTCGGATTTATTCTGCTATTTATGGGGTTGGCTAAATTAGGAAGGGTGATCGAATTTATTCCCTATCCTGTGACCACCGGATTTATTGCCGGCACCGGGGTTGTGATCTGCGCTCTGCAAATTAAAGATTTTTTTGGTTTGTCACTTTTAACCCAACCCAAGTATTTTTTAGATCGCCTGATTGGTCTAGCGGAAGCTTTCCCCAGCTGGAGAATCGGAGACACCATTGTTGGAACCATTACCTTAGGTGTTATGGCGATTTGGCCGCGTCTTAAGTTGCCGGTCCCAGGACATTTGGTGGCGATGATCGTTGGCAGTGTCGTTGGTGCTTCATTACCGCATATTTCTCCGGAATGGATGGTCGAAACCATTGGCTCACGCTATGGCGGCATTCCGCAATCCTTACCGAAATTGTTATCTTTTTCAGAAAAACTAGACTTAGAAACCATTCGTACTTTATTTAGTTCGGCATTTGCCATTGCCATGCTCTGTTCCATTAAAGCGTTATTGTGTGCAGTTGTACTAGATGGTATGACGGGCAGAAAACACGATCCCCACGCAGAACTGGTTGCGCATGGTATTGGTAATTTAGTGTTGCCGTTTTTTGGTGGATTAACATCCACCAGCGCATTGTCTCGATCCGTGGCTAACTTACGCGTGGGGGCGCGTTCACCGTTGGCGGCGGTAATTCACGGGGTATCAATACTAATTGTTATCTTGCTGTTTGCGCCATTGTTTTCTTATTTGCCAATGGCAACGTTTGCTGCATTATTATTAATGGCTGCATGGAATATTTTTGATTTACGTCATTGTCTACAAATTGTCAGAGTTGGGACTCGGAGTGATGTGGCTGTATTGTTGATCTGTTTTGGATTAACCGTGTTTGTTGATATGACCATAGCAGTTGGGGTTGGTATGGTTTTGGCAGCACTGCTCTTTATGAAACAAATGGCCAACATTACCGGTGGAAGGTGGTTATTAGAAGCAGCTCAATGGGATATTTTGGAACGTTTACCAGATGATGTCATGGTGTATGAGATTTCAGGTCCTTTATTTTTTGGGGCAACTGAAAAGGCGATGAGCACTTTGCGAGAGCATAGTTCCGGTTTAAGGGTGGTCATCTTACAAATGCGTGGAGTACCGACTATGGATATCAGCGGTGTTGTCGCTTTGAAATCAGCTCTGGATTCTTTACAAAAGAAACGAATTTTCGTCATTCTCTCTGAAGTACAAGAACAACCTAAAGAGGCAATTAAGCGAGCAGGTCTTGAACCGGCTGCCGATAAATTAGCGTTTTGTGAAACGATGCAAGAAAGTATTGCGCTGGCAAAACAATTTACTTAGAAAGTAATGGCGCCAAGATAAGGAAAAGCTATTTATTAATCAAGCGCTTAGTATCGTCATCCCCGCGAAAGCGGGGATCCAGAATGAATTCTCTAAGCATTGTTTTTTTGACTGGATCCCCGCTTTCGTGTATAGACCGGGGA
>JABDFC010000036.1 GCA_013286785.1 Gammaproteobacteria bacterium | reverse complement strand
TCCGTAGAAATACTAAAAAAAACAGTACTAGTACGAATAGGATAACAATCCATTTCTGCCTACGATCTCCAAGGCTCAATTTACAAATTAAAGAAATGAAACCTTGGGAGTTTATTATGCAGAAAAATCTTGTGTTGTTTCCTGTATTTTTTTTGTTTTTACTTTTTTCAGGCTTTGTCGGCGCTGATCAAAAACAACCTAAAGATGCAATAGAAGTGCGCAAAATTAATCCACCCAATCTTGATAATGCCAATTTAGGAAAACGCATTTTATGCCATCGCCCGATGCGACAAGGCACACCCAAAATGTATACGGAAATAGTCGATAATAAATTGATTGCACATAATTATGGCCACGGTGGTAGCGGTTGGACATTAGGTCCCGGAGCTGTAAAATATGTAATTGATTTATTGGATCAGCAAATGCAAGCACAAAAACTGGCCAAAAATACTCCCATCACCATCGTTGGAGCCGGTGCAATAGGCCTGTTTAGCGCACTTGAACTCTTGCAACAAGGATATCAGAACATTACCATCGTCGCCGAGTCTTTCGACAATCTAACTTCCCACAACGCCGGGGGGTTATTAGCACCGGTTTCTATGGATAATGATCCCGAATTACAAAAACTAATCGATCAAATTGGAATTGATGCGTATATTTTCTACAAAAATGTTGCCCTCGGAAAAAATAAACTTATTCCCAATGGCGCAGTTATTGTACCAACGTATTTTGAAAATAGAGAAGACTCAGGGTTAGAAGCTTATGTTGGGCAGGTTATGCAGCCAGCCAAAGATGTTATTTTAGACTTTCAAAACGGTACCACAAGAAGAATGGTCGCTTACGATGATGGCATATTTATGGATACAGGAAGTCTAATGACATCTCTCTACAATGCTGTTGCCGATCAAGTAACCTTTAAGAAGAAAAAAATCCATAATTTCAATGAAATTCCAGATCAAGTCATTGTGAATTGTACCGGAAATGGCGCTAAGGATCTCGCTAAAGACGACAAAATGATCCCAGTCCAAGGTCATTTAATCATGCTGAAAGATCAAGAACCTGCTGATCTGCAACATATGATTTTAGTTTATTTTGGTAAAGGAAAAACCAAAACCGGATTTAACGTGAAACGCTCCTTTTATATGTTTCCCAAAAAATTGGTGGGGTCTCCCGCAAAAGATGTCGGTGTCATCGGAGGAACGTTTATTGAAGGAGCCGATGAAAAAACGCCAAATAATGATGAGTATGAAATTATGTTGAATGGGGCGAAACAATTTTATGGATTAGCGTCAACAAAGCAGTGAGTTAAGAAATCAGATACACTCCAATCATACTTGAGTGCAGGGAAAAAAGTTGTGTCATCACACAGCACTTTAAAAGTTTACTGCACTCATTTTTTTACACCTAATTGATCCATACCCATTATTAGGGTTAATTAAACTCACCCCTGAGCAATCGGATGTATTTTGAGAAATCCTATATTTACTGACGTGATCTTTATAACTGCCTGCAAACACTATAAAATCTAAAAAGTGCAAGATTGCACCACTGAAAGTGTATGGAGATAGGTATGCAGATGGATCGTAATCAATGGATCAAACCCCTCATCTTATTGGCTGCCATATCATTTTGTAATATACCTAACGCATTTGGGGAAACAATTTCGGTGCCCGGTGCTTGGTTGCGACTTAAACCCATCTTACTGGCCAGAGTCAATCAAAAAACCCCTAAAATGAAACTAAGTCTCGAGCAAGCCACATCGTTTGCCCACTTTTTAACCCAATTGTCTACGCCTCTCCCAGAATTACAGAACCTACAACAGACCCTCCCAAAAACAACCTTAGAACTCTTAAGAGCGATTTATGAAAGGAATCTTGCCGCTGCTGAGGCAGACAAAATGGCAGCTTACCTCAGTCACTTGCAGAACGAATTTAAATTTCAAAATCTCGGCGCCTTTGACGAAAATACTTCCCATATTATTGGTCGAGAATGGCCTGAAATTGATTACAGCGGAGAAGGGATGACCTGGCAAAAACAACAACAAAAATATTTGCCATATGGGATTACAGACTTTAAATCGGTCGCAGTATTAACCAAATTTTTTCGGGTTGAATCAACACTGCCTTATTTTAAGAAGATTTACCGACCCCTGAATCCTGAAGCATTGAGGCTCCATTAGGCCGCCAAGTTAGATCCACTATCCGATTACCGAACTCTGGTCTAAGCTGATACAAATATTGATGTGTCATTGCGTTCATAAGGGGAGGGCAGGTGCTGCAGCAGAATGTTTTTCAGGTGCCCAACTCTGTATTGGTTGGTACTACAAGCAGACTCACCCAACGCGAGGACAGCTAACATGCTGGATTTAGATCCTACCATGATATTTTTTTCGATTGTTTTTGGTATCGTTGGAATGGGCTACTGGTCCTATGGTAAAAAACAAAACCAAAATTTCCTCATTGCGGGTATCGTACTCATGGTGTATCCCTATTTTGTGAACACACTTTGGTTGCTTATTAGTATCGGTTTGGCTGTCACTGCTGCTCCTTTCCTATTAACTGCCAAAAAGTAACTGCCTACCATTATTCTTTCAGTGTTAAAATAACCGAACTATTACATACTGAATGCAAAAATCTGGCTTAGGAGATATTTCCCATGATCGACAAAGAAATGAATGAACTTGAAAAGCAGTGCCAGAAAATTTGGGATGAACTGGGATCCTGGTGGGACAGTAGTGTCATGGATGGAGATTATTTTCACCAGGCTTTTGTCTTTCCTTCTATTGTAAAACTCTTAGAATTACAAGGAGGCGAGCTTATTCTAGATGCAGGCTGTGGAAATGGCGCATTATCTCGCTTGATCCATCAAAGGGGAGGGGAGGTACTTGGAGTGGATTTCAGTTCATCGCTGATTAAACAAGCACAAGAAAGAAGTCCCGATATCCAATATAAGCACATCAGTTTAACAGATACCACCAGTTTATTAGAATTATCGAAGTCTAAACAATTTGATCGGGTGGTTTGTTCCATGGTTTTACACGACATGCCAACCGTAACTCCCTTTTTTAAATCTCTCAGAACATTACTGAAGCCAAATGGATATTTTATTTTTTCCCTCCCTCATCCTTGTTTTAACTCGCCTTCGGTGCAATTTGAGCCGAAGGCTTGTCTTACCATCCGAGACTACCAGGATCAAACCATGGTTAAAATGCGATCTAAGCCCGGGCAACCCATCGAACAACTGGTTTTTCACCGCCCCATACAGACTTATTTTAATCTCTTAATTGCTGAAGGCATGGTGATGAATGGTTTTGAAGAGCCTTGTGTGGATCCTAAGATCCTGCCAGAGGAAAGTTTATGGCGAGAACGATCTCGCATTCCACCCGCACTCATTTCACGATGGATCTTTGCCAATAAACTCTAAAGAGTTCTGTCCTATGACTATTATCCTATAACACTGGCCACGGTGAGAAATGTCCAGAAATCTTTGATAAACAAGAAATTTACAGTTCATCATATCCATTACGATGCTTTTAGGGTAGAATGGAAGTTTATCTGGGAGGCATTTATAATGAATCACTTTTATGCACATGTTCCGGATTTAAAAAACGCACGTAGATTAGTCAAGCTATTAAAGAAAATGGAAGTCCCATTAAAAGACATCAAGTTACTGGCCACGAATAAAGACCACCAGGAAATGAGCCAGCTGTTCGATGCTAATCTCTGTGAGACGACCGATCTCATTCCTTCATTGATCCGCGGCGCCTTAATCGGCGGGATCATTGGCTTAACAACCATTTTAATTATCTCTCAATTTTACTCAGAATCTTTTGTCATTGGCGGCGGTACGATCTTTGGTTTTTCTGTGCTCAGTATCCTTTTTGGTGCATGGACCAGTTCACTCATTGGGGTATCGGTAACTAATCCTGCCCTAAAACCACTGGAGACAGCATTAGACAAAGGCGAAGTCGTATTGCAAGTGAATGTGACAGAGGAACAAGAACATCACATTCTAAGATTACTCAAGTTAAAACATCCCGATATTTTTATGCAAATCGCTTCGGTTAAAGTACCGCTGTGTTCTTAAAAAAAACACTATAATTGTCATTTTCTCTTTTTAGCTTTCGATTCATTTTCTTTTTCTGGCTCTGATTGCTTCATGTTCTTAAGAGGGTTTATAACCATGCCATACATTCTGGCAAGAACTTTAGGTTTATCAACATCAACCTTCTTTGAATTACTATGATGGGATGAATTATTGTGATGGGAAGTAACTTCTTTAAAGAATAAGTGATGTCCCAGCATCATGCTAACCGAATTATTTGCGCCAGATATATGTTTTCGATTAGCTTGATTTTCAACCAAGAAAGCTTGGTGCGATTTTAGCGCTTTAAATAATTTTTCCTCACATTTTGCTATATATTCTAAATCAAAACTCAAAGACTCAGCCATATCCGACTCAGAAAATTTTGCATCTTGCAACATTATTCTTTTTCTTTCGAAATTTTCAATCGAATTTTCAAGAGCACTGAGCGCACCATATATTTTGGTGGCAACCTTGACTTCTTGTTCCTCTTTGCTTAAAGCTGTTGTGCCAACTTTCCTTTGCTTCATGTCTTTAACAAAGTTGTCCACGGGGTAAATGTAATACTGCATTCTATTATCCTTAGGTTTTCCATCCTCGGAATATTGCAGCACAGGGTAGGCACCCTGTATTACTTCAGCTAGCGATACCTTTGCTGGATCAAAATTTTCATAACCTTTATTTATACCTTGGTATTTTTCTAAAATCTGCGCATTGGGAAATTGATCGTTTAAATAATTAGTATAACTTTCTCTAATTACTGGCAAAATAGTCCTTAAATGTCCTAAGCTAGCATCTACAGGTGTTTTTTCTACACTCATTTGAACTCTCAAATCTGGGTTTGATATCAATTAGTGACTTTTTATTGATAAAAGTTCCTGGCTAAATTTTGAGAGCAGGAGATAAGTGTGTATGCAGTGATTGTGAAGTCTCTCCCATATAACTTCGCATAATGTATATTATGTTAAATAAAGTAGTGGGCTTGCTTATAGTCAACGCACTGTGTTATAATCTCCAACTTATTGAATAAACTCTATATTTTACATATTTACCAGCGTCGAGAATGATGAAGTGGACACTGAAAGAAACATTAATGAACAAATATTAAGCCGTTTCCTAGACGCCCCATTTAGAGGGAGAGATGTCAATACCCATTCTTATTCGCATCGACAATTAACACTGGGGGATCTCCACCAAACAAGGCACTACCTGGGATTAATGGATATTCCCAATATTCCCATTATTCTTCCATACAACCCAACGGGAGACCTTCCAGCAAGGCATGACGGTTATCCAGCAGTAGTGATAGGTGTCTCCTGCCCTATTGCGATGTTTGAATTTTTACCCCCACAGATCCAAGATATTTTAATCCAAAATAATGTCAAAAAAGAACAATTATATATTTCTTTTGCTTGCCAAAATTTTCCTTGGGACGAGAAAGAACAGCTTGAATTCAAAGCACATCATTGGATCCATGGATTTCCTGAGCATCATCAGGCCACTGCTGATGCAACATTGAGCATCAATAATCCTTGTCGTATTGGAATTTTTGATCCGACTGATCCTAACATCCGGTGTGATGGCGCAGTTAATGCTTTATCGGCTAGTCCCATATCAGTCAACTCTCATCCGACTCAAAAAGAGATAAAAACCCCAATGATAATTTGTTCTCCCAAGAATGTCGGCGTTATTACGGGACTAAGCACCAATCAATCCAGTAGCGTATATTCCATTGCAATGGCACCAAATGGAAAAACCGTCGTTACACTCCATTGGCTTCTGTGTGAAGCAGATCAAGTGCAATTAAGTATTCTCACAAAAAGAGTATTAACTTTGCGTGAATTCGTTCAGGCAGTATCTGCCTTACCTCAATCTCGTTTAGCCGTTCCAGACGGGCCATTAGATCGTTTACAACTTCTTCTAAATTATAAAGGCCTAACAGTTTTTCGAAATTTAGTGGATAAACTACAAGCCTACAATACCATCAGTATTAGCCAATTATTCGCTCAACATCCCAGAAATTTTATTCACACTATTGAGACCCTTCCCGGTCAATATCAATTACTGATCTTGACCCGATCTAAAGAGAAGGTTCTGTTGTACGCGTATGACACTCAGAAAAATTATTGTATTGAATTGGCTCCAGGGCCTTCTTGGTCTGATGCCAATGGGTGGACCCAACCTCAATATGATGCGACATTGCGAACAGCAGTCATTCGAATGCCGAACGGAGAGGAAAGATTACTTTTACTCGCTCGAACAGCGACCGGAATTCAACTCTATTCCTATAGCCCCTCTAGAAATAATTGGGCGCAATTAGCGCTTAACCCAAATTTTAATGACAAATCTGGCTTTGATCTCACCGACAAGAATGGCTGTAACAAGCCTGAATATTACTCAACGCTGCGTATGGAAGTGATTCGAGATCAGACCGGAAAAGATCAATTATGGGTTATGGTCCGATTCCCATCTGGAATGGGGCTAAGTTGTTATGATCCCATCAGCAATACTTGGCAACAACACCCGCTTTCACCCAGTTGGTCAGATCAAAATGGTTGGGATAAACCACCGCATTATTCTACTATCCAAACTGAAGTGATGCGCAACGCTCAAGGAAAAGAGCAATTATGGGTATTAGGACGCTCAGAACAGGGGATTCAGTTAAGTTCTTTTGATCCAAACCAAGGTTGGATGGAACTACCCACCGGCCCTAGCTGGAAAGATGCTCTGGGTTGGACAAATCCACAACATAATTCCACCATTCAAACCCAAGTGATCCGACTGAAAGATGGCGCAGAAAGACTCTTATTAACCGCAAGAGCCAGCACTGGCATATTGTTATGCTGCTTCGATCCAACTGCTAAAACCTGGAGATCCCTAGCTGCTGGTCCCAGTTGGAATGACAGTGTGTGGGGAGGAAGACCGGGAAACTACGCAACGATTCATACTGCAATTGTGACTGATATCAACGGAGATGAGCAACTATTGATATCCGGAGCCGCCGATGGAAAAACTGAAACTTTCTGCTATGATCCACTTACCAATGCCTGGACTCCATCAAGGCCTGCGAATCACTTATGCCAAAATGGTTCTTTGCACGCCGTTATACTACAAAAAGTTGCCATTCAACAAACAAATCGCGCAACTGATCTCAATAAATCTCTATTGTACCAGTCATCTTATTACGGTCGCTTACGAACCGGAAACGAGCTCTTACCAGATAGAAAACTACGGCATCATTCATTGCAAAATTAAATAGATCCGTTGATCAGTCTAATCATCCGTTGATTCGCTCAGTAAAGCGTCTTGAAATTTCTGGCTAGGCGGTTTTTTTCCCATCCAGGTACTGAGTAATATGGAATAAAACCCTTCGCCGGGGATTACTGCCTTAAGTTGGCCATTCATTGTAACCATGGTTCCTTTGTTAGGAATATAGTCTAGGGTTAAGTTATCGCCAGCCACCAAGTCTTCATGGAACAAACTAATAAAATTATCAATTTCTTTTTTATAATGATCGACCGTCGCTTCGCTATTATTCGCCTTAATACCATCTATCCAAGCGTCCTTATATTCATTACTGCTTACTTTTTTATAAAGAAAATGCAGCCACATACGTTTCGGCCCAGTATTGCTTAACGCGTGTTGCGGCGTTTCGATTTTTTTTGTCGCATAAAATGCACCAATATAAATATCAAAAAAAAGCTTGGTTCTAACCCCCGCTCCTTGCAAGTGGAGTTTGTTCTGTTTATCTTCCAATACAACAGTTTCAGGAACTGGAATACCAGCAACTTCTAAGGCCTGGATTTTACCAAAAAAAATTAATAAAACCAGAAAAAATTGAAGACTCAATAACTTTTTTATAGACATCATATTAAATGTGCACTCCAACCATCCGGCCAATTCCAAAAGTTGCCAAACCTGCAAATGCTCCAATCATCAACATTCTGAATCCACTCAATAAAGCATTGCGTCCCGTATATAAACTTAAAACAGATCCTACTCCAAACAATGCTAAGCCAGTCAGAGCAATTGAAATACTAATACTGAACTCTCCAGCATGGAATAAAAAAGGCAGTAAAGGAACCAAGGCTCCAATCACAAATGAAAAAAACGATGAAATGGCCGCGCTCCAGGGTGAGCCTAATTCATTGGGATTTAGCCCCAATTCTTCACGAGCCAAAATATCTAAGGCATGTTCTTCATTTGAAAGCAATTTCCGAGCAAAAACATCTGCATCCGTTTTATCCAATCCCCGCGCTTGATAGATCATCGACAGTTCTTGGATCTCCTCTTCGGGATATTGTTCAAATTCGGCTTTCTCTAAAGCAATTTGATACTCAAACAATTCACGCTGAGATCGCATTGAAATATATTCTCCAGCTGCCATTGAAAAAGCACCTGCGCCTAAACCCGCTATACCAGATAAAATAACGAAACTAGCATTAGACGAAGCACCCACGACCCCAAGGATTAA
>JABDFC010000035.1:566-8883 GCA_013286785.1 Gammaproteobacteria bacterium | reverse complement strand
TCTAATCCATGGATGCGAACAATACCATCCGCAAGACTCACCACCTTTCCCTCGTTTTTAAGGACCGGCGCTGCTTGAAATTTTACAATTTTCTCTTTGATTAATTCACTGATTTCAGACGGATTTAAACCCATATTTATTCACCCATTGCCGCTTTTAAACTCATTAAAAAACCTCGAACAGAACCATCCAGCACATAATTTCCCGCTTTTGCGACAAATCCACCTAACAGTCCTTTGTCAATTTCACACTGCATTTTGACCGTTCGAGCCAAACGCTTTTCCAAAAATTGTCTAAATTTCTCTTGTTCATTTTCATCCAATGGCACCGATGAAAACAGCTGAACATTCACGGTTTTTTCTGCTTCCGCGCATAGGGCTTGATACATCGTGCTAATGTCTGGCAGAACTTCTAAGCGTCGATGCAAGATTAACACCGCCACAAAATTTTTCACCCGATCATTAAAAGACCCTGCACAGACTTCCGAGAAAAACTGCACAAGTTGTTCTGAAGGAATCGCCCTATCCTTGATCAGCTCCAAAACGGCTGGATCTTGAATGACGCGCGATAACCGCTCTAATACGTGAGACCATTCGGAAAATGTCCGAGTTTCTTCCGCAAGCTCAAACACCGCTCTTGCATAGGGACGCGCTAAAGTCGCCTTTTCTGCCATGGTTCTTTAACCCTTCCTGGAAGAATCGATCATCATTCCTACCTCGAGCAGTTCCTGATGATCCTTTTCGGTCATGACTCGACCCAACAATTTTTCAGAGCTCGCGATGGTCAGATCAATCAATTCCTGTTGCAATTCTTCGCGCGCTTTCCGTCTTTCGAGATCAACTTCCCCATGTCCTAAGGCCACAATTTGCTCTCGCTCGCGATTGGCTTCCGCTTTAGCCTGCTCGATAATGAGCGCCGCCTGCTTTTTAGCTTGCTCCAATGCTTCCACAGCCCTACTTCTGGCTTCGTGGATGTGTTGAATCGCATATTTTTGCGAGATCTCTAATTCCTTGTGACCACGTTCCGCCGCTGCCAAACCTTCTGCAACCTTTTGCTGTCGCGCTTTTAGGATTTTTTCCAATTCCGGCCAAACGTATTTCATGGTAAACCAAACAAACAACGCAAAGGTGATCATCTGGCCTATCAGAGTTGCATTTATATCCACCGCAAATTTTCCTCTATTTAACCGTCTTGATGAGTTCCAGCAACTGTGTCATAAATGGATTGGCAAACGTGAAAAACAACGCTATCCCAACACCAATCATGGTCACCGCATCGAGCAGACCGGCAATAATAAACATCTTCACCTGCAGCTGTGGGATCATTTCTGGCTGTCTTGCAGCACCTTCCAAAAACTTGCCTCCTAAGATAGCAAATCCAATGGCGGTTCCTAATGCCCCCAAACCAATTAAAATCGCGACCGACAGTATCGTCATGCTTTGCAAATTTGCAACCAACGACACCCCTTGAATTGAAGCTTCCATCACATCACCTCTCAATTATGACTAACCATTAACAAAACCTTCCTCTTAGTGATCTTCATGAGCCAAACTGAGATACACAATCGTTAGCATCATGAATATAAATGCTTGGATCGTAATCACTAAAATATGAAAAATTGCCCAGGGAAATCCCAGTATCCACTGCCAATATCCCAGTAAACCAATTAAAATAAAAATGAGCTCCCCAGCATACAGGTTGCCAAACAACCGCAACCCAAGCGAAATCGGCTTTGCAAGCTCTTCGACCAATTTTAAAATCAAATTGATGGGAAGAAACCAAGGTCCAAACGGTTTGCAGGTTATTTCCTTCAAAAACCCACCCATCCCCTTAATCTTTATGCTGTAAAAAATAATTAATAGAAAGACAGAAATAGACATCCCTAAGGTTAAATTGGGATCGGTTGTGGGAACGCTTTTCATATAATGTACCCCAAAATAACCAACCACTCTTGGGATCAAGTCGACCGGCAGGAGATCCATCAAGTTCATTAAAAAGACCCAGATAAAAATGGTGAGGGCCAAAGGCCCAATTAATGCACTGCGTCCGTGAAAGGTTTCTTTCACCTGAGTTTGAACAAACTCATAGAGTAATTCAACAAAATTCTGCCAAAAACCCGGGGTTTCAATGGTGGCCCTTTTTACCACGATTCGAAATAACAACAGAAAAGTGATTCCGGTCAACCAAGAAAATAGCAAGGTGTCCAAATTAAACGTGCCAAAACGGGTGGTTAATTCCCAGTGCTCTAAATGGTGCTGAATATAACTGGGAGCATCTAAAGGTTCCGCCAAACTCTCCCCCGTTTATTTCTGTGAAAAAAAAAGACAATCTAGAATTTTATCCCAACAGCAAAAAAAGGATCAAACTTTGTCCCGTTAAATATAACAACGGTATGTGTGTTAAGACAAGGTACTAACATGAAATAGTGCCACCCAATATACCAGCTGAGCGCTGATAAATCCTAAAAACAGCCATCCCATGTGCAAAGACTGCAATTGAAAGGCGCCGCAAAATAAGACAATCGTGACCAATAGCTTGGTGAGTTCACCATAATATAACCCTTGCAGGATTACCTTGGCGGTTTTCCTTCCTGTTCGTTTAAAATATATCTTTCCAAACACCCACCCCGGGATAAAGCCAATCAGCCCACCAATGCCAAACGAAACTCCAACCATGCGGTCAATCCCAAGACCAAGCAAAAGAGCCAAGATTGCAGTGCTGACAACCTGCCAGATAGAAAATTTTAGCATTATAACTTTAAACACCATTCTGAACGTTAGGAGATTATACCTAAAACCTCTAAAGTCCCAATATCGAACCCCTTTAAAACCTAGGGTTGCATCCAGCCTTCAACGCTTTAAACGCGCTAAAAAATGACTTCAATCGCTGACATCGGTATAATGAATCCAGAAAACTGTGATTTTTTTCGGCAAAGAGAGCGTGAACATGGCAACAACACCTAATGAAATGGCAGAAAGACTCCGGGCAGTAGAGCGCAGTTTTGCCGTTCCCAAAAGAAGCTGGACAGGAAATAGCCATCGACCAGAATCTGAAGCAATATCTGCAACGCACGCGAAAAAAAGAATTGTATCAAATGAACACACCCCGCTAACCCCTCTTGCGCGTACCACAGAAGAAAGAGAACACATGCTCATCTCTAAACTATGGCATCAATTAAGTGAATCCAATCAATATGAAGAACTCAGGAAAATTCTGGACAATCAATTTGGGTTACAAGATCCTACTGCAATTAAGAGCTTTTTTTCCGAAAAAGGACTGGTTCTCTTAATGTCTGGTACTGTTCATATTCGAGCTCCTGAATTCCTTGCCTTTGTTTGCGACTATGTTCCACACAATCTGATCAGATAAACTTTGCGCCTTAAAAATTATGAAGTCTTAGCAAGTCTTTTGCTTTCTCATACAGGGCTGGAAAAAGCCGGAAAAATTGATGCGGAAAGACTTCGAGAAAGGCACGAAAAGTTGAAGCTTTTAGTCAAAGTGGATCCAGAAGGGATAGATGCTTATATAGGTCGAGATTATTTTAAAAATCGATTTACTGAAGCGGTCAAAACCAGCGTCAAAGAAGCAGTAGCGGGCTATAAGGCAAGCCAACTCGCTCTATCAAAATATTAAGGCTCGACAACTGGGAAACGCTAATGTAAAGGGTTGCCATTACTGCAATCTCTGTCAACGCTCATAGGTAGTATATGTATAGCTCCGATGAAGAAGATATAGGTTCTATTAGAAAGCAAAAGAGGCAAGAAAATCTGGCAGCTATACCGGCGCCCGATAGACGTCTCGATTCTCTCGCAGAGCTAATTGAAGTTTTTAGTGGCAGCACCTGTATTGCTGTCTGCGTCATAGATGAACGTATATTGATTGCCTCTAACGACCTATATGCCGGCTCTAAGGGCAGAGGCAATAGAGCTGAAAGCACCCAAGAAATTGCCATCAAAGAGATGTATAGTTATTTTCAGGCTATCGCCACAACCGGAAAAATTCCAGAAGACTCGCATAGAAGAGAAATTTTTAAGAGTATTTGCCAAAAAGCGAAATATCAAAGCAGCGTAACACCCTATTATGACGTTCTAGAGGAAGAAACTGCCAATAAGCTAATAGATGCAATCATGAATCCTGCTCTGCCCGCCTCTAAAACATTTATCACGGAATTGAAGGGAAAAGAAGCACTCGCTGCAGAAGGAGATTGGATAGAGTTATACAGTTCATTCAGAAAACTTGAAAAAACACTCGCCAGAAAACATGCTAATCCTGAGCATGATAAATTAACTTCATCGTATTTTAACGCTTTTCAGAAGGAACCCCTGATTTTAAAGGCCGAAGAGAGGCCCGGAATACATGCAGAAACGCAGATTTTAGCCGAGCTTTATCGCCTACAGGAAAAATCCAATTCGACGATTAATAATACCCATACCTTTCATGTTGGCATTTCAAAACTCTGTTGTTTAAAATGTCAATTAATGCTGGAAGTCGCCAATGAAAATAACGAAGAAAGCCACTTCTTTTTGGTCAAGGCGAGAGGGCAACACGATTTAGAAGTTAAGGCATGGGCTCCACCCAAAGTATCTGAAACGAGTCTTTTAGCAACTGTCATCGATGAGGTGGATCACAGAGCAACACAGATTTTAGCCGCTGCAGTAATCCAAAATAAAGGCTATAAAGCCAGCATGTACCTTGGCCATAGCGACAGCAGTGCACATTCAACCCCTACCAAATCGCAAGCAAGATCGGTCATCGAGATCCTCAGAGCCCCAATATCGGAAGCTCATACAGCACTTGAAAAACAATCCTGGGTTAGCTCTAAGATAGAAGAAGTACTGCCGATTCTATTGGATTTACTGAATATTGCGGCTTTTTCTACCTTGTTTGAAGAAAGGCCTATACAAGATGCAGACGGAGATTTTCAGGCCATTTCAGAACAACTACAAGATACGAAACCCACTCTTGCTAAAAATGATCTTTTAATCCTATTGCAAGATGAAGCTCTAATGGGGAAAAAAGTCTCAGATCATTTTCGCAAAATTGGTCCTAAGGCAACACCTGCAGAGCAGCAAGGATCCACCCTAAATTCACTACAAGCACAGTTTGACCCTGCGACACAACCTCCTGCAGATCAAGAAGAAGACCTTAATACATCGCTACCATTAACACTCGACAGAGATCGCAAAAGGGATGCAGCATCTGCGGAACTATCTCCGCCTGCACAAGAAGAGAAAAGGTTGGAAATGGGAAGCCCACACTAAGCAAGCGTTACCCCATTGATACAAGTGCATATTCCCTAAAAAATTCAGTTAGATTATATATTTATGTTGATATTTCGACCCGGATTATTATAAAATCCCTCAATATAATAATTATTCTGTTGGGAGATTTTGATGCACTTACAACAAGCTGAGTTCATATTGGAAGCAGAAAATTACTTTAAAAAAAACGGAGCGGCATATTCAGATTTCTTTTTGAAAACCGAAAACAGTGAGCAAACTTTAACGGATATGCAATATACCGTCTATCATGAACATCAAAAAAGATACGGCCTGGCCCGCCAAAATTACCTGGCAGAAAAAACCGATGAAAATGCACAACGTTTTGTCGATGCTTGCCAAGCTTATGCCTTATTCAAGCAAGAACGTGGGTTTCTTTATCTTTCTTGCGCTGATTTTTATCAACAAACGATTGTCAACCCTAGTCTTGAAACCCGAAGTAACCCAACAAATATCTTTAGTTAAACCCACTTATGACAAGCAAGATTCAAGTCACAGACTTTTAAGCCGTGCTCCCCCGATTTCTAAAACATCAGAAGGCGCTTGGATGGGAACCAGGTGGCTTTGGGGGTATTCCCTCTTTTCCAGCTGATTTATCTGGAGTTGGGCGTGTGTTGGGTGTGGCTGTAGTAGAAGCGCTGGATCCCTGATATAAAGGATTACTGTGCATAGTGTGTTGGTCGAACAATGGATTTGAAAAGAACACTTCCCTAGGTTGCAAAGGCTGTGCAGCTTTAGCTCGACTCTGCCCCGCTTTAGAAGAAGAACAAGGATCTGTTTTAAAAACACCACTGACCGCTTCGCCAAACCCCTTAAATTCTCCGATTTTCCCCATTGCTTTTGCACCAATACCAGTGATCATGACTTCTTTATACGTCTCAAAAACCATCTTTTGAAACTCAGACAAGCTAAAAGGAGCGTCTCTTGAGTCCGCCAAACCAAGCGGCTCTCCCGATTTCCCTCTTACCAAGTCCCAACCTTGTTTTTCACAATTCTGCAGCAGCTCTTGGAGTTTTTTTTCATCAACTCCCTGAAGTACGCCTAAATAATAAAGATATCCCGTGACCAAATACTCTGCATCGAGCATCTGGCTCCCTCGAAGTTCCTTTCCGCTTCCATCCTGCACTGGCAAAGTCTGATTCCATTCCGCTTCTAACATTTTATGCAACATCGTATGAGCAAGCGCCAGTTGAAATTCTTTGTACATTTCTTTTTTTTGCAATTTCTGACTTAGAATATCATCAACGACTTTCTTCTCGGTTTCTTTGGCTTTGAGTGCCTCCATTGCCTGTGCATGTTTTTGACTCGCCAAAGCAAATTCTTCCTCGCTCGCTTTTAACTCCTGTTTTAATTTGTTCTGATCCACATCAGATTTGCCAGATGCTGCCGCTTCCACTTCTTTTTTCAAATCTAGGACCCTTTTTTGCCACTTTTCTTTTTCTTTAAGCAGTCTCTCCATGTTATCCCTTAAGTTTCCCTTCTCTATCGTTAATTTCTTTTGTTGAATGAGTAATTTTTTGATCTTATTATCCGCTGATATTTTGTTTAAGGTTTCCGTGTCAATACCAACCTTTTTTCTGGCTTTTTTAACCAGCGCAACTTCCGGACTTCCAATTGAAAATCCAACATTTAAACTTTTTGTCGAAGAAGTCTTCTCGTAACCTTTGGGCATAATCACGCTCTTTTTTGGGTATCCTACTGAGGTAAGACCATGGAAACACACTTAAATTCAATCTTTTAAAAAAAAATCTTCTTTATCTCCTAGAAATCGGTGTAAACCCTCATCCGGCGCTACGCGCCACCTTAAAATAATAATATACTTCCACACACGCACTTTCGTATGATCATAAGGCAATAAAAATGAACCTGAAGAAATTTGATGATTACTTGAGAAACGGATGAATCGTCAAGACATCCAGAAAATTGAAAAACAAATTGAACAGGAATTTGAAACTCTAAAAAAAGGCTTTAAGCCCGATATTGATGATAACACGCCTCGATCCGCCAACCATTCGGATCAATAATAAACGCGCCATAATAGCCTTCATGATAATGCGGTCGTGGGCCGGGCTCGCCATTATCCTTACCGCCTAAGTCTAAACACTTTTGATACCACTGCTGCACAGCAGCAACATTCGGTGCTTTAAATGCAATATGAACCCCTTGGGCTTTTCCAATGGCTTCATTCGGTTGGCCGCCCGCACTGATCCATAAACCGGGACGAAGGCCGCCATCTCCATAGCCTGCGGCTTTGACCCCGGGAAAATCCAAGGTGATCTCCCGTTGATAGCCTAAAATAGCGAGCGTTGCATCATAAAACGCAAGGCTCTTGTCGTAATCAATAACGGCAAATGAAAGATGATCTAGCATGGACGCCCCCGCTCTCTGTTATTGAACATGGGCCAATATGCCCTCTAATTCATCCAAACTGTTGTATTGAATAATCACTTTGCCCTTGCCATTTTTCCCCTGCACAATTTCCACCGAGGCACCTAATTTTTCTGCTAAGGAATTTTGCAACCGCAGAACATCGGGATCAACACTCGCGGCTCGATGAACGGTTTTCTGTTCGGCAATGGTTTCCATCATCCGAGCGATCAGTTTCTCGGTTTCTCGCACCGAAAGACCTTTGGAAATAATCGCACGTGCGGCTTCTGTTTGATCGGATCCTTTTAATCCTAGTAACACTTTTGCATGGCCAACTTCTAAGCTTTCTTGTTCTAATAACCGCTTTACATCATCGCTTAAGGTTAATAACCGCATGGCGTTGGTTACCGCGGCTCTGGATTTACCCACCGCCTCTGCAACCTGGTGATGCGTCAGATCAAATTCTCTCGCCAAACGCTCCATGGCACGCGCTTCTTCTAAGGGGCTTAAATTTTCCCGCTGAATATTTTCGATCAAGGCCATCGCCATGGCTTTTTCATCTGAGACTTCTTTCACAACGACAGGAACATTCCGTAAACCCACCAATTGCGCCGCACGCCACCGTCTTTCACCTGCAATGATTTCATATCTGCCTTTCGATTTTTGTCTCA
>JABDFC010000035.1:0-556 GCA_013286785.1 Gammaproteobacteria bacterium | reverse complement strand
ATCGAGTCGGCAAGGGAAACCAAATCGGCCTCGCGAATAGTACTTCTCGGTTGATAGACGCCGGGTTCCAATGCAGTCACCTCGAGCTCTAATAACCCGGCTTGATCTTCCTTCGTGATTTCTTGAATACGACTGGCTGATCCCAATAACGCCTCTAACCCTTTCCCTAATGTGCTGCGTTTCTTAATAGACATTTTTCCCCCTACCCTTCAACAGCTTCTAATAACGGCACTTTTTTGTGATGTCTTAAAAATTCTCGCGCCAATTCCATATAGGCATCAGCACCGCGAGAGGTTCTATCGTAGAGCATGATTGGAACTCCGTGGCTTGGTGCTTCGGCCAAACGTATATTACGCGGAATCACCGTTTGATACACTTTCGCTCCAAAATGGACAATTAACTGCGCTGAAATTTCTGTGGACAATCGATTCCGGGGATCATACATTGTGCGCACTATCCCTTCGATCAGCAGTTTGGGATTTAAGCTGCGTTGAATTTGCTCGATGGTATTCATCAATGCAGACAATCCTTCTAAAGCATAAAATTCACATTGCAG
>JABDFC010000034.1 GCA_013286785.1 Gammaproteobacteria bacterium | reverse complement strand
CCCCCACGACAAAGAAGGCACCAATTTATAATTGTATCGAGCATTTAGATAGCCGTTTCTCAAGGCTCTCCTGAATTTTGCCAATTTTCCTTTTGGATCGGCCCGCTCCCTTGCAGCTTTGTGGGTGTAGTAAGCCTGATAAGCTTTTCCGATGCTTTCATAAGTCGGGCGCGGGTTTAAATAAGCACAACTACAATTGTAACATCTGTGTAACGACCATTTACCAGGGCTACAAAAGAATACATTGTCAATTAAATCCTTATAAAGCGATCTATGTGTGTTGGCATCACATATGGGACAACATTTAATAAACTCAAGTTTGTCTGCTGGCCATGCTTCGACCTTTGATGCAGCTCGCGCAGGATTTAAGTTCGCAGCTAGAAACATAAATTCGTTGCTCCTTTTTCAAAACTTAATATTATTCTGGATTATCTGCAACTGTATTGACTGGTAAATATTTTAACAATCAAATGCGTTTGACATGATTTTGCCATTTTTTTGTTGGGGGAATGTGAAGATGAAGACAATTTCAATTGCTATGGCGACTTACAATGGAGCCAGATTTATCACGGAGCAACTGGAAAGCTTTGTTCATCAGACCGTGTTACCGAATGAACTCGTGGTCACTGATGACAATTCGACGGATAACACACTTGAAATCGTCGCCGCATTCGCTGCCAAGGCACCATTCTCTGTTCGCTACCAAAAGAACGAAAAGCAACTTGGCTTTCGTGCAAATTTTATGAAGGCCGCCACATTGTGCAGTGGTGACTTGATTTCTTTCTCAGATCAAGACGATGTTTGGCTGCCAACCAAACTGGAAACTTGCGTTGCGGCCTTTGAAAATGAAAAAGTCTTGCTTGTCTATCATGATGTAATAGTAGTAAATGAATTTTTGAAACCCATGAATGTCCGAGATAATCAAGCAGCGCCAAAACAAATAAACCATCGTCACACTATTGATCCGTGGCGCCTCTCAATGGGCTTTACTCAAACATTTCGAAGAGTGCTTCTTTCTTTTAACGAACAATGGAATCGGTCGGTCGACTTTAGAGATGTCACTTCACAAGAAGCTCATGATCAGTGGTTCTTCTTCCTCGCATCTTGTTTGGGTATACTTGTATATATTAATGAGCCCCTAGCTCTATATCGACAGCATCGAAACAATACTTACGGATGGAACAATTCTTTGATTTTCCAGCAAGCTTGGAATCGGTTCACATCAGGTGATACAAAAGATATAGCGGCGCGTGAAATATCGGCGCGGCAAAGAGCATTATCCCTCGAAAAAAGCCAAGATAAAGTTGCCGACGATTTCAAGATAAACACTACTAAAGCGGCCTTAGGCTACCGCAAGCTTGAAATGAATTACAGAAAACGGAGACTGATATATGAATCGGATGCCATTTATTCTCGATTAAGACAAATTATGTCGATGATTATTTCGGGCGGGTACAAACCAAAAAATCAGTGGGGTGCAGGCAAACGAGCACTTATACGGGACATTATTAGAGGAATAATTTTTCCAATGCAGATACCGTTTTAGCCCTAAGAGCGTATGAAAATTTAATGCCTCGGATATACAACGTTCTATTGAGCCACTTCCTGCAAAGTATTATTATTCCCTTACGTTTGCCGCTTGCTTCTATTTGAGGCCAAATTATCGCGAAGCACAGTCTCATAAGCTTTCAACATTTCAATTTCGGTAAAGTCTTTACAACGTCTGTAACAATTTTTGGAATATATCGCAGCAGGTAGCCCTTCATCGGCAATTCTCTGAATAATGTTAGTCAAACGGGCTGTATCTCCGGGAGGAAATAGTTCTCCTGTTTCTCCCGGCGTTATAATCTCTGTTATCCCTCCCACTTTCGAGGCAATAACGGGAATGCCATGACTGAATGCCTCGACAACAACACGCCCGAACGGTTCATGCCATTTGGAGGGAACAACAAGAATGTCGATTTTTGAAAAGAAATCGGTGGGATTGACGCGTCCGAGAAATGTTACTTGCGACCCTGAATATATTTTGTGAAGCTCATTAATATATTCCTTATATCCATCTCCACCGATCAGCAATGTGACATTGGGTAACCGAACACGCTCAAAGGCTTGTAAAAGAACGTCTAATCCCTTGGTCTGGTCAATGCGCCCGAGAAACCCAAAAACAATTTCCTGTCCCGGCAGTTTGTCTTCACGGTAAACGATATTTTTCGGAACGTCTATCGATGGATGAATGACGGATGTTTGCGGCGCACGTGACAATAATCCAGCCCCACGCAAACGTGATTCCGTATAATAGCTGTTCGAAACATAGGCCAAGGGAATATAGGACAAATATCGAACCGGTGCCTTCAAAATATGGCAGCGCCAGCAAATCGCTTTACATGCTTCGCCGGCGCGATACATTGCAGAATTTCCGCAAAGAAGGTAATAATCATGCGCCATTTGGCTAATCGGGATACCGCACTTGTAAGCTGAACGCCAGACCGCCGGAGAAAAGCCTTTTAAGTTATGTGCCGAAACAATGTCTGGCTTTATCTGATTCATAATACGTTTTAATTTTGCACCCATAATTGGATTATAAATTTCGGCAAAATGGCGCAGAATGCGCAATGGATAACGCCATCGGCCAGTCTCTTGCAGCCAAAAAGTCCTAGATATGCGAATGTAAATGCATTCAACGCCGTTGACGACTACATTCTTCTCTGTGCCGTCAGGCGCCAAACTCACTACGATCACTACGTGGCCCGCGCGAACAAGCCCTTCTGCGATTGATTTCACAGTCGCTTCCGCGCCACCGCAATGGTTGGGAAAGTATCGCGTGTTAATGATGAGTATTTTCATTACATCCCCACCTTTGAATAGGTGAATATATCAAGATATATATCCAGTCTTACAATGAAAATATTTGAAGGCGGGCTCCAATCCATTTGCTGATGTTGCGTCAACGCCCGAGTAGAGTATGTAAGACTTGTTGAACGCCTCGTGAAGCATTGAACTTAGCGCCATTTCCCATCCCCCACACATCAAGATATTCAATGATATGGAAACGAACAATGCCGGCATGTGTCCTCATTTTTAAATTTTTGCCCACACGTATGAAACACCTATGCGAACCGTTATATGTATGTCGTGGGCCAAAATTTACTTGTAAACAAAAATCTTAACGGAATTGGAAAATAGCCATAGATAATCACATGAAACGTGTAACACATGGCATCATTATTCCCTCCCCTTCCCATTTTTATGCAGCTGCACCGTTCGGGTATCAATTGTTCCGACGAATTGCTTTCCATACATTTGAAACCATTGTGTCCATGCCCTCGCGATATTGTTTCGAAGACGCCAGCAGAAGATTGAAAGGCGATCAATGCAACAAGCATCGTTTGGGGTCAGTTCCCGTTCGCCACCGATCGTGGATGCCACATGCCTTTCCAACATAGGAAATGGAAATAACGCATAGGTGAGCATGCCATATACCCAATACCGCCCCATATATTCATCAACTGGTAATGTGATGGCTTTGCCGCATCTGAGCAGTGCTTCTGCCCCTCGCCTGGTAAGCAGATAACCTTGGCCGCCCACCATGATACCAACAACACGCAATAAATGTATATGTCTGGAGAGAAAACGTGGAATAATCATTTTCGCTTTAAAAGGATAGGGTGCGAAAAGGCGGAGCACATTCACACCAATTTGAGAAAAATTATATTTCGCTAACTCTCTAATAACGGCCCATTCAACGAGAACATCATCTTCCATAATAATAATTTGATCATATTTCGATCCAATAAACCATTCCCAAACTTTATAATGGCTAGTGTAGCATCCTACTTCGGACGCACTAAGCAAATGTCCATAGCGACGTAAAGCCGCACGTTCATCGTAGCGAAGCGGTGACGTTAATCCGGTATAAGCAGAAAAATATTCCCAATCCGTCCTCGCATCTTCAGCGTGCAGGATGAATTTCTCGCGTCTTTCGATCGCGCTTTCCAGGCTAATCACTCTTATCGCAGTACGTGCCGGCATTATTGTCTCCAAGGGATCTTTGCCGCACGCTCAAACACCTGATGAAAAGGCAAAACAAACGCGGTGCATCTAAATGACAATTTTTCAAGTTTGTCTGCGAAACGTCCTGACGTTACCATGCGATCTTCAAACCGAAAAATGCGGATCATGGGAAGATGTTTCATGTTTCTAGCCATAATTTACTCCAACCGTCAATGAAACACTGACATTATTACATGAAAACCTTGTATTATGACGATTGATGACATACAACCATTTATAAGACGGGAACATTAGTATGTCTGTAATAAAAATGGCCCCTCAACAATCGCACCACTTTTCTGCGCTCGACGGGTTAAGAGGTCTAGCGGCCTTATCGGTCGTTATCTATCATTTGAACGGATACGGACATGGCTATCTTGCCGTAGATTTCTTTTTTATCTTAAGCGGTTTCGTTATTGCCTTCTCATATGAGAAGAAACTTGTTGCCGGCTCGATGAATTTTATATCATTTTTACAGCGCAGACTTATTCGACTCTACCCTCTCGTTTTCATCAGTATGCTATTGGGGTCTCTTGGATACTATATTATTAGTTTCTATCAACCAGACAAAATTGCGTTTCAAGGAGAATGTATCAATACGGCGATTTTGGGATTTCTATTAATCCCCGTCCTTTACCAAGTTCATATCGGTGAATTAAACAACTTATACCCCTTCAATGGGCCGTTATGGTCTTTATTCTTTGAATTGTTTTTCAATGCAGCTTACGCACTGACTGTGCGTTATTTAACTCTACGCATACTTATAATTTTATTTTGTATAAGTGCTTCCGCACTCATTTGTCCTATTATAAAGCATCATGGTTTGGAATTTGGATTTAACCCCAAAGATTTCGGATGGGGCTTCTTCAGAGCAGCTACTCCGTTAACCTTGGGAGTCATTATTTTTCGTCTTGATCAAAATAAATTATTGCCAACATTTTCTTGTCCCGTGTACGTTCTAGGATTAGCGCTGTCACTGATTTTAGTGACTCCCGCGCTAGGCAATAGGGTGGATATCATTTTTGGGCCACTTTGCTCTCTCGTTTTATTCCCCATCATCGTTATGGCCTGCATTAACGTCAAACCTATCGGTCGAACTCTGAAGTTGTGCCGTCTTAGTGGCGACTTATCATATCCTCTGTATGTATTACACCGACCCGTGGTCCGTATATTTATGCATACGGCAACCACAGATGCAGTAACTATCCGTCCTTGGTATTATACTTCTATCGCCGTAATTCTTTGCGTTTTAAGCTCATACATAGCTCTAAAAATTTATGACGAGCCTTTACGCAAATTCCTCTCACGGCAATTAATTGCCCAGTAAAAAGGATTGCTCATGTCGACATTTGAATTCGCATCTTTTTGGGAAGGAGGAAAATTATCGCCTTATGAACTTTTATGCGTTACATCCTTCATTAAAAAAGGGTGCGATTTCACGCTCTATTCCTATGATAAAATTGAGCACTTGCCGCCTCAAATAAAACATGTCAACGCCCGCGAAATTCTTCCTCCAGATTATCTTAATAAGTTTTTGGTGCACGGCGCTCCTTCGATTGCTCATTTCAGTGATTATTTCCGATACGTCATGTTTCAGAAAACCAATCATACATGGGTCGACACGGATGTGATTTTACTTCGCAATTTCGATTTCACCTCAAGTGAATACGTCTTAGGTATGGAAACGGCTACCAGCATTAACAATGCCGTTCTAAAAATTTCTAACAATGCCCCCCACCTTTCAGATTTAATCAGGAAAGTAGAAGCCCTTATCGGAAAAGAGCTAAGTTGGGGGGATACAGGCCCCCGAATGTTATCTCAAATCTTCGGAGAGTGCATTAGGCAGTTGGCGTTGCCTCCAACTGCTTTTTATCCAATACATTATGATGATTATCACAAAGTGTTTCTACCAGAATTCAGATCAGAATGTGAAGATCGTTGCAAATCCTCATACGCTCTTCATTTATGGAATAATCGCATCGTGAAATTGGGTATATGGAAGAATTTTGGACCGCCCAAGGATTCCTTTCTATATAATATTATCCTGGAAAATGATGCTGAACGTTTCTTTACGGATTTTTACCCGGAGGATGTCATGCGAATTATGGTGAGAAACGCCGTATTTAATAATTCTGGATTTGTTTCCACGGTGAAGAAAATCATTAGCTATACTATGCCTGGAGTATACAATGCGTTGCGCCGCAGTGTTCTTCGATAATCATAGGTGAAATAGAATTTTTCAATATATTACAATTTGCCGGTCATTTCAGCCGACTGCATCGTTGGGCGCGACAGAGGCCAAATCGCAAGAAAAACATACATTAACGATGTCGTACCCCCTGTAGTTAGCAATCCGCCACCAAATATTAACCAAGTGAAGAAAAACATAGCCTTGATCCTCACTGGCGCAGTTGATCGTGTGCAAGCAAACGCAACATTGGCGATCATTACAATCGCTCCACAAGCGCCATATTCAAATAAAAGCTTCACATAGGTAGGGTCATGGAATCCGTAACTAAGAACGGTTCGAGAAATCATGCCGGGGCCATGACCCAGGAAAGGATTCCAAGGGTCTGTTGTTAGGGTGTCAACAAGAAGGCGAAATGGAGCAATGAATCGCGCATACGCGCTGCTTTGTTCTGAATTAAATTCACTCGCGCGATCAACAATAAACCATAGATTTAAAGCATCGCCCAATAACCAAAGAATAAGTCCGGCAGCCCCGCTAAGAAATAAATATCGAAAAACAGATTTATAGTTCAACGGAAAAAGGAATGCGATTAGGATGATTAGTATACCACTTCCGGAATAGGACAACAACAATCCTAGACCGTATGTCATGATACGCATCCCTCTGCGCCGCAGAGCCAACTCAAAGACCAGGGCGAACGCCATCAGTTCCGAAAAGCCCGATGGTTCTCGAATGAAAAATCCATTCGATTTGAATAGAGTCCCCATCGGGATTATAGTGTTAAATCCCGACTCCAATCGAATAATGTCTGGAAGCAGGTACCGAAAATCAAATAACCACTTATCGTGAATAACTGTCTGCGCAAAAAATTGCACAATACCAGCAATTGCACAGAAAAGCGCGATATTAGAAAAAGCTTCCGCCGCCCATTTCCAGAGAGTTTCTGAAGGAATTTTGTTCGGAACTGTAATTATAAATGGAAAATAGACCGCAAATAGTAACAATAGAGAACTTATGGACGAGTTACCAATATTGAACAAATAGCTGATCGACCCAAAGCATACGCTTGCCCCATACAGAATTGCAGAGCGCCGATCAATTCGAAAATACCCAGAAAATAATATGCATGCCAAAAGAATATAGAGTGCGATTAAACTGAAATCGAGAAAGAAGCTATTTCCGATGTTTATTCCAAAACGAGAAAAGACAGTATCGCTTAGAAATACGCTTACTATTCCAGCTTTAAGTATGCTATCTGATCTGTTGGAGAGTGAAATTGAAGTGCCAAATTGGATTGAAGGGAGTTCATTTGGCATTGGCCGTTGTGAGATTAACATTAATCTTCTATCCGAATGTGTCCTACCCTGTACCAAGCATTAAGTTCCCTCGCAGTACCATCCGTAGTCGTCAGAGGAATATTCGTCACGTCTCCGGGCGGGCATGGCGCAATCAGGCAATAACTCAGCGCAAGACGCACATCATAATCCCCTTCTACAAGATTGCTGGGAACCGCAAGTCCCGCGCGCGCCTTTAACGTCGCAGCTTCCTGCCGCGTGTCATGCGGCAATTGAAACGTATGCTCGTAAACGCTTTCGCCAGAGGGAATTTTGTTAATGCTCATGCGTAAATCTGTGCGGTACAAAGTCGGCACCGTGTCGATATGATAAATCACATTCAAAATCTCGCCGGGCTTGACGCTCTTCGGCACTTCCGCCGGAAAAACTGTGGGTCGGATTAGATCGCCAGGTGCTGAATAATGATAGTTGGCTAGATCTGGCACATTCGAAAGCGTAAGCGTGTTTTGTGTTTTGTCGTCATATTGATAGACGCGTACATAATCCACATCGAGAGATTGGGGGAATGCGCTTTTGTCGATCCCGTACCGGCCCGCCCATTGACCGCCGAGCGCGAGATTTAAGGTTATTTCGGCAGGTGGAGCGAGCTTCCCATCCTTTTTCTCCCATTTATACGCCATCGTATAAATCTTCACGCCATCCATATACATACTCACTGTATCGGGCAGCCACATCATGCCAACCACATGCCAATCTTTGGTTAAATCAACATCACTCACATAACCATTATGATGGTAGTGCGGATCGGCATAGATGGGATTATCCCCACCTGGCGTATGCAGGACATTAACCTTATCGTCTTTACCATTATTGACGAATTCGAAGACGTCTAATTCAGGGGGCCACGCGGTCTTCCCTTGAGCATCGAGGTCCGGACAAAGCCAAAAAGCGGGCCAAACACCAACGCCCGATGGCAGCTTTACGCGTGCCTCATAGTATCCATAATAAAAATCGCGTTTTGAGATGATGGAGCCGGATTCATATTTATCGTCACCTAGATACCTCGCTGTTAGCTCGAGGTGGCCATCTTTAAATACATGGTTGTTATTCTCACTGTAATGCTGCACCTCATCATTTAGATGATCGAATTTACCGTCGCCTCCTCGCGTAAACCATTTGTCATGATCAAGAGTTGGTCCATCAAACTCGTCATGAAAGATCATCGTCCATCCAGCCAAAGCTCGATGGGGAAATCCAACGAGGGAAAACAAAATAACCAAGCTTGCAATTAACGATTTCATCTCTTGGCCCCCATTTTTGGATATTTCTTTTAGGTAGTCGAAGCTAACGAAACATAACAGAATTACTCGAAATTTAACATTCAATTTTCGCTGCCACGCTCATTGATCAAGA
>JABDFC010000033.1 GCA_013286785.1 Gammaproteobacteria bacterium | reverse complement strand
ATACAAGCACCCGAACTTCTCGGGAATTATACAGTTACATTCGAGATCGCATTGCCCATCATCATCGCAATAAAATTCAACTATTGATGTTATCCTTTGGTTTTAAACACGGCCTACCACCCGACGCAGACTTTATTTTTGATGTGCGCTGTTTGCCTAATCCTTACTGGCAACCTGAACTCAATCTGTTATCTGGTTTAGATACGCCTGTGATCAACTATCTAGAAAAAACGCCTGAGTCACAACGACTGCTAGACGACATTTGTTCCTTTATTGAAACTTGGATCCCACATTTCGAAGCCGATAACAGAAGTTACTTAACCATCGGTATCGGATGTACCGGCGGGCAACACCGATCGGTATACATGGTGGAAAGCATCGCAAATCGGATCAAAACTAAAATCAGCAATGTTCAAACCCGCCACCGTGATCTTAAACAGAAGGATCCAACGCCAATTGACTAAACGCTTCTTTTTCGATTGAAAATAAAAATAGGTTTGCACCAAAAAACATTGCTTCTTTTTCAAATTTGGCTTCGACGATTTGTGCACACATTAACGCGGTTGTGTCATCCGGGTGTACAAACACAATTAATTTAGCCAATTTCTCCTCGTTAAACGCGTAATGACAAGCATATTGGGTCGCAACAACCGGAAACTTGCTGCCCCAATATTTTGTATCGAACCCAACAAAATACATTTCTTGCAGCTTATTTTCAAAAATAACCGGGTGATACCCGACGCAACCGACAATTTTATTATCTTCTTTGTCCATGACCACCCAAAATTCGTAGCGATTGGACTGATAATTCGCCACAATATGATCTAACATGCGCTCGGCCACTTCTTCCGTGATTCGACCTAAGGGAGAAAATTTACCGTAGAGGGGATCGGTGACTAATCGGGTAAAATCATTAAGATCCTGCTTGGTCAGATGCCGCAATAGCAATTCATTGCCCTCTATTATCGACATCGAACCCATAAATCCCCCTATTCCAACCTCCACACCCGCAAAAAGGAGGTTATACTTTATAAAGTTAGCAGATTTTTTAGGGGTCTAGCACCATGCCCATTATTCCAGATTACTTCGTCAAGTTACCAGAAGCCGGGGTCGCTATTTCCCCCAAAAGCAATGCCCAAATCGTTATCGAAAGTTTTTTGAAAGAAATTGAACCAACGCAGCTTGAAAAACAACTCGTAAACATTCATGACATGATTCAAAAGAACCAATTCCCAACCATGACTGCACTCAATGCAGAAGGCGCCTATCAAGAATATGCGAGAAATCAATTGGTCGTTGAAAAGTTACAGGAGGTGTTACAAACTGCGACCGCACAAGATCTCCCGAAATTACTGCTCGAAACCGCTAAATACGTCATTCAAGGATTAGCAACACGAAATGAACAATTAACCCAGCACCAAATTCAAATCACTTCATCCCAACACTTAGAGGACAAGAGCAATGCAATTTCTCACTTAAACAAAACTGCAAGTCCATCTAACCAGGGAAATTGGGCCAATGTCGAAGATGCACAATTTGAAGGGATCAGTAATGCACACGACAGTAAAAAATTATCCAAAGAGCTCTTTGAAAAACACAAAGCTACTGCTCTTCACACTCTACAGTTAATTCAAAAGTTAATCAAACCGACGTCCACGCCCGATCGAGGGGACAAACCAACTCTGACGTAATTTCCAGAGTATTACACGCCGATCTTAAGAACCTGCAATCATCATTCGATCGATTAAAACCGAACCTGTAAAAATATTGCCTCGTTTTTCGGTATCGTCACCAATCGCAACCAAATTGGAAAACATGTCTTTCAGATTGGCAGCAACGGTAATTTCGTGGACTGGATATTGAATTTGGCCGTCTTCGATCCAAAACCCACCCGCTCCCCGAGAGTAATCACCCGTCACCAAATTCACGCCATGACCCATTAATTCTGTCACCAGCAAGCCTCTTCCCATTCGTTTGATGAGATCTGCCAGGTCGCATTCCGAGTCTGAAATAAATAAATTGTTAACGCCACCCGCATTTCCCGTCGTTTTCAGGCCTAATCGACGCGCAGAATAACTGCTTAACACATAACTTTTCAAAATCCCTGCTTGTACAATGGAATGTTGAACCGTCGCAACGCCTTCGTCATCAAATGGCGCGCTGCCCAACCCTTTGCGCAGATGAGGAATTTCCTCCACGTTCACAAAATCTGGAAAAATGCGTTTATCTAAATGATCCACTAAAAAAGAAGAGCGGCGATATAAATTTCCACCGGATATGGCGGCGATAAAACTGCCCCAAAGGCCCCCAGCAATTTCAGCCGAAAAAATAACTGGCGCTTCACAGGTTTTCATTTTCCGGGCATTTAATCGGCGTATGGATCTAAGCGCGGCTGTTTGCCCGACTGAATTTCGGGAATTGAGATCTTTAATATCCCGGGCAGTGGTAAAATCGTAATCGCGCTGCATACAGTCACCGGATTTTGCAATCACAATACAATTCAGAGAATGGCGCGTCCCGGGATAGGCTCCCAAAAACCCTAAGGTATTGCCATAAACACGATAGCCACGATGGGTTGCAAAAGTCGCTCCTTCAGAATTCGCAATTTTCGAGTCGAAAGCTCGAGCGCTGTCTTCACACTCTTTCGCCCATTGAACTGCCTGCTCTGCCGTAACATTGCTAGGATGATCTAAATCCAAATTCGGAATATCCCGAGCCAATGATTCGATGTCTGCCAAACCGGAATAAGGATCCTCTTCCGTATACTCTGCAATTCTACAAGCAGCTTCCAATGAAGATTGAATGGCAGCAGGTTGTAAATCTGTGGTCGAAACAGAACCCTTTTTCTTGCCTTTATAAACTGTGATCCCTAATCCCTTATCGCGATTAAACTCAACAGATTCCACGGTTCCCAATCGCACCGTTGCAGATAACCCCGAACTCCAGCTCACACTCGCTTCCGCTGCATCCAGTCCTAATTGCTTGGATTTTTTTAATACCTCCGAAACAATTTCTTTTAAATGATCCCAATTATCACTCAACGTTCCGTTCCTCCTACCGTCATGCCTTCAATTTTTAAGGTCGGTTGGCCAACGCCAACGGGAACACTTTGCCCATCTTTACCACAGACACCAACACCGGTATCTAATTTGAGATCATTACCGACCATGCTAACGTGTTTTAAAATATCTGGACCACTGCCAATCAGTGTTGCTCCTTTAACCGGGCGAGTGATCTTCCCTTTCTCAATTAAATACGCCTCACTCGCATTAAAAACAAACTTACCTGAAGTAATATCCACTTGCCCACCGCCAAAGTTAACGGCATAGAGACCTTGCTCAACCGAAGCAATGATTTCTTCGGGCAAATGGTTACCCGCTAAAAGATAGGTATTGGTCATCCTCGGGATGGTTAAATGAGCATAGGATTCTCTGCGGCCATTTCCGGTCGACTGGCTGCCCATTAACCGTGCATTTAATTTATCTTGTAAATAGCCTTTTAAAATGCCATTTTCAATCAAGGTGGTACATTGCGTTGGAGTGCCTTCATCATCCACATTTAAAGAACCGCGACGCTCGAATAAAGTGCCATCATCCACGACAGTACACAGCGGAGAAGCCACTCTTTCCCCCACTCTGCCACTAAACGTTGAACTTCCTTTGCGATTAAAATCGCCTTCTAATCCATGCCCAATGGCTTCGTGCAATAAAACGCCTGGCCAGCCAGAACCTAACACCACTGGCATCACACCCGCTGGGGCAGCAACCGCATTTAAGTTGACCAACGCTTGGCGGACGGCTTCCTGTGCATAATGTATTCCAAGATCATTTTCTAAAAATCGGGAATAATTAAAACGTCCGCCCCCCCCTTGGCTTCCTTGTTCACGTCTTCCGTTTTCTTCTGCTATCACACTCACATTTAACCGCACCAAGGGACGAACATCCGCACTAAAAGTGCCGTCGCTGGCCACAATCAAGACTACTTCATATAGGCCGGAAAGGCTCACGATCACCCGCTGAATTCTCGAATCGATTCTTCTTGCTTCGGCATCTAAGGTCCGTAATAAGGCAATCTTATCGCCGTCTGGAATGGATTTTAAGGGATCATCGTCTCCATATAATGAACGCGTTTCTGGTAAGCGATGCCAAGCTTGAACCTGATGATTCCCCCCTTGAGCCGTAATACTCTTGGCGGCCATCGCAGCTTCTTCTAAAGCCGGTAAAATAATATCATCCGAATAGGCAAACCCGACTTTTTCGCCGCTAATGGCCCGAACTCCTACACCATAATCAATGTTATAACTGCCTTCTTTAATGATCCCATCTTCTAATACCCAAGATTCGTGACGTGAACTTTGGAAATACAGGTCGGCATAATCGACCGCATGCCCTAAGACATTTCCTAAGACTTTTTGTAATGCCTGTTCAGAAAGCCCGGCAGGTTCTAATATGGCATGTCGTGCTGTCTCTAAATTCGTCGTTTTAAGATTCATCTCATTCAATCCTTACAGAGTTTTTCGATGCTGCAAAACCGGAAAACGGCTACGCAAATCACTTAAATAAGCTAAATCGATGTCCGCCAGCAAAATTCCTTCTCCTGCTTCCTGCAGAGCCAATGGTTTACCCCAGGGATCAATAATCATCGAATGACCATAAGAGGCCTTACCATTCACATGGATCCCCGTTTGATTCGGTGCTAACACATAGCAGAGATTCTCTATGGCTCGTGCCCGCAACAAGGGTTCCCAATGCGCTTTTCCCGTGACAGCGGTAAAAGCGGAAGGAACCATGAGCAATTCAGCACCTTGTTTTGAGAGTGCCATATACAAATCGGCAAAGCGCAAATCGTAACAAACACTGAGCCCCATTTTGCCCAGTGGAGAGTCAACACAAACAACCTGATTACCCGGTTGAATGGTTTGAGATTCATAATAACAATCAGTGGAACTGAGTTCGACATCAAATAAATGAATCTTATCGTAGCGCGCCACCACTTGGCCCTGGTTATCCCAAACCCAACAACTGGCAAAGACCTTATCTTGGGATGCCTCGCGGATGGGAATGGTCCCCCCCACCAGCCATATACCATATTGTCGCGCCAAAGCCGAAAAACAGGCCTGAATGGGGCCTTCCCCAGGTTGCTCACTGACTTCTAACTTATCTCTGTCTGTTGTCCCCAGGAATGCAACATTTTCGGGCAGAACAACACATTTTGCCCCCGCGGCAACGCTCTCAGCCACTCGCCGAGTCACCGTATTCAGGTTTTCTGCCACACGGTTGGTAGAGGACATTTGAACAATGGCCACACGCTTCATGATTTGCTCTGGAAAAAGGATCCGTTCTAAGAGACAATAACAAATATTATGAAAACCGTCCAATGCCCGAATTGCCAAAAAGAAGTGGAATGGTCCACCCAATCCCTTTTTCGACCTTTCTGCAGCGAACGCTGCCGCACCATTGATCTGGGTGCATGGGCAGATAATTCCTATCGGATCCCAATGCCATCCGTTCCCAATGCTGCAGAAGACGATTTAACGGATATCCCGCCCGGAGATTAACCGCTCAATACAGTGTAATGCCTCTTTCTTTTCCAGTTTATTTCAGTAGACGAGGTGTCGGTCTATCGAGTAAACTAGTATGCTTAACGGTGGTTATGGATATAGAGCTTGACCATGAAACTAAAGCTACCCAAATTTAATCTCTCGCTCCAACTCTTAGTAATTTTGATTGGTGCATTGCTCTTTGGTTCTTTTTTGCCAGAATCTCTTCAAGCTTTGTTATATACCATTAGCTTAAACCTCAAAAACTTATTACTTTTTATCTTACCCGCTGTCATATTCAGCTGTCTCTTCTCCTGTTTATTAACGTTCCGAGGCGCCAGCGCCATTGGCTTTATGTTGATTTTATTTTCCATTGTCTTTGTCTCAAACTATCTTTCTACGCTTATCGCTTATGGGGTCGGGACGCTCGATTTACTCACAATAGATTTTCTAAAATCATTCAACCTGAGTCAAAATGATGAGTTAAAACCACTCGTGGAAATCATATTTCCAAAATGGATTTCAAATGATACCGCACTCATCATAGGATTCTTTACAGGATCCCTTTTTGCCTTTTACCCCAATCGATGGGCCGATCAATTCAGTGCCAAGGCAAAACGGTTTGTCACCCTAGTTCTAGAAAAAGGCTTTGTTCCCATTCTACCGGTCTTTGCCTTAGGGTTTATCCTGAAAATGCAATACGACGGAATACTGATGCAGATTATTGAGTCTTATCTCCCATTAATGTTGATCATCGTCGTCACTTATGTACTTTATTTAATCTTTTTATTTGGCTTGGCGGCAAAATTTAAACCACAACAGTGGTTAGAATATTTGAAAAACATTGTCCCAGTTGCACTCACAGGGTTTTCCACCATGTCGAGCCTGGCGACGATGCCAGTCACCTTAAATGCTGCCGAAAAAAATACCGGCAATGTCGACATCAGTCGAGCGGTGATCCCTGCTACTGTGAATGTTCATATGGTGGGTGTCGCCATCGCGGTTCCACTCATGATGTTTGCCATTTTGGTCAATTTTGGCTTCCCCTTTCCGTCCTTTTCAACTTATTGTCTCTTTGCCGTCTATTTTGTGTTGGCCCAATTTGCTGTTGCTGCGGTCCCTGGGGGTGGAATATTAGTCATGTTACCCTTGCTTGAAACTCATTTTGGCTTTACCAGTGAAATGTCCGCACTCATCACGGCTCTATACATATTATTTGATCCCGCCATTACCATCACCAATGTTTTGGGTAACAGTGCACTGGTCATTTTTGTTGCAAAATTATTTAAATCATTAACCCTGAAGGCAAATCCTGCCTAAAGCGATCTCAGAGCCAGAATGAATTCATTCGAAGCAAACATGATTGGTTTATATGCTGAAGAAGGCCAAGCCTGGTTAAATCAATTACCCCAGATACGACAAAAATTGAGCACCCTCTGGTATTTACATTCCCTTAAACCACACCCACACCGTTCTTACCACGATATATTAATGGGGTTCCAAAAAAATACGCCCATTGTGGTCAAAATTGGCTTTGATCGCGAAGCGTTAAAACGAGAAATTTTGGCTTTACAAGTTTTTCAAGGACACGGGGTTATTCCCTTACTCGATCACAATCTCGAATGGGGAGCGTTACTCTTAGAACGTGTATCCCCTGGCCAAACTTTACACACTTTTTTCCCAGGCGACGAAGCAAAAACGCTCGCTATTGCTACCAGCGTTATTCAGAAACTCCATCAAGCCCCCTTGCCATCCAGTGGATTCCCGACACTTGCCGATTGGTTAACCGATTTGGACCAAGGCTGGAACATCCCTGATCTCTTTCTGAATAAAGCACGACATCTCAAAAACCAGTTATTAAAAACCTCATCAAACCCCGTTTTACTGCATGGAGATCTGCATCACGATAATATATTGTCGCACGGAACAGAGTGGCTGGCGATCGATCCCAAAGGCGTTGTGGGAGAAGCCGCTTATGAAGTGGGCGCTTTTATTCGCAACCCCATTGCAGCATTAATCGATAATTCCAATACCCTCAGTCTTATCCAAACACGCACGGAGTGGTTTGCACAATCCCTGGGGTTTGATTTAGAACGCCTTCATGCTTGGAATTTTGTTCAAGCCGTATTAGCAGGTGTTTGGGCATTACAAGATCACTTAGATCCAAAGCCGTATCTTCACCTCATTGAAATTTTTGATGATTTATCACGAAACTTCTTATAAAGATTTAGCCTTTAAAAAAAGTTTATAGAAACCAAACTCCCAACTGCTGTAAATCCTCACAGCAAAAGGGTATTGCCTAAAAAATTATAGTGCTGGATAATACAAATAGTGTCGCACTATTTCTTGGAGGCAACGAAAAAATATTTCACTCAATTGGTAAAATAAGGAGTTATTATGGCAGAAATTACTGAAGAACTGGCGCAACGAATTGCCGAAGCCAAAAAAAGGTACGTAGAATATGCGGCAGAAGCACAAAAAAGTTTTGTTGCTCCGGTTGCCCATATTTCGATTGAACCGCAAGAGTCGGTTACTGAAGTTCACATAGACGTTACCTCTCAAGATGGCACAAACTTTCATTTCCAATCGATGCAAGAACAAGATGCCGAAACCGTTTATGAATTTTTAAATAAACATCCTATTGTTAGAGAAAGATATGCGGATGGTACCACTCCTACTGCAGAAGCTACTGCAAAAAGAATTAAACAACTGGCAGACAGGTATAAAACAGAGGGGGAACGATCACCTCTCCACCTGTATAGTGGATTTACGGTAACCGATGCAGATACTGGTGCATTTTTAGGAATGTGCAATATTGGAGGCGGAACTAAACCCGGATACGCTGAGATGGCTCGTTTAAACCGACCTGAGGCCTGGAGTCACTCACCGGCTGATGTTGTCGAAAGATATGTTATCCCAACGGAAAAGAGAATTACAGAAAAACACTATGCTGATCTGGGTACAATTGAGTCCTCTACTTTATTCCAGTATACAACGCGTTTGAAAGCAGATGGTTATAAAGTCAATGGAGAAGTCGTCACGAACTTAGCCGCAACTAACCGAATAGACAACCCCGGCGCTTGGCAATCAAATGCTAGAGCAGGTTTTGAACTCGACGATGTTGATCAAAGACTCGAGTATGGAACAGCGTTACGATACCAAGTACGTAAACCTGTTTTTTAATCTGTGGGTGGGACAAGTTTATTTATTTCACCATTTCCAAATGCTGAAATTTTAGGATTGTCCCACTAGCCCTACCCTATTGAGTCTCAGCTCTACTTGTTTCTTTGTTCTTATCCCACTCGCCGCGAGTCACGCTTTGACAATTGAAAGCGCAATGGGGGTGCCTAACACCTTTCAACCTTTGTTGCCTTAAGTTGCCCTGGGTGACCTTCGGAAACACCAATAAGTGCAAGATCATTACTCAAGGTAAATTTTTAAACCAGAATGCATTCGGCCCACGGCCACGATAATCAATTAAGCCCAGTTTTTTAAGGGCAGCCAAGTCCCTACGTAAAGTTCTCTCTAAAAGTGGGGCTTGAAGTTTTTCAATAATGCCTCGGGATTTTAATTCTCCAACTTTACTCAAGATTTGAAGGA
>JABDFC010000032.1 GCA_013286785.1 Gammaproteobacteria bacterium | reverse complement strand
GATCCATTTATACATTTATTTTTCCCAATGCATATGAAAACTGAGCCAAAGCCGTATACCAATTCAATTTGGCTTGTATTGATTGTACACGGGCATTATCTGCCGCCACTTGCGTCGTTAAAACCGATAAGATATCACCAACCCCTGCTCGATACTGGCCATAAGCTTGCTTCGCGGCTTGTATGCTGCTTATTAACAATTCTTGGCTGGTTTTGATCGATTGAGCCGCGGTTTTTAACTCATAATAGGCTTGCCAAACTTGGAGATCGATCTGCTGTGATAAGATATCCCTCTCTGCCTCGGCTTGCTCCTTTTGGGCTTGTGCCTGCATCACTGCATATTTTTGTGAGAATCCTGAAAAAATGGGAATATTGAGTGTGAGCATGACTGAGTTCGTGTGGGTATTATAGAGATTATTATTAGAATAGGCGCGTTGCGTACCTGCATTAAGTTCTATGGTGGGCCAGTCCTGCCGTCCGGTTGCAATGAGCGTTGCCTCGGCCGCTTTAACATCTGCCTCGGCGGCTAATAAATCTGTGCGGTTTTCTTTTGCATATTCCATTAATTCTCCCACCGACTCTAGAACATCTTGGGTTTTTACATGTTCCGATAAACTCGCCAATTTAAGAGGAGTTTGCATTGGGACCCCTAAGGCTAATGCCAATTGTCCCTGTAATATCTTTAAAGTGCCTTCAGCTTGCTCTAAATTCAATTGTGCCTGGCTTAATGCACTTTGGGCTTGATAAACATCCCCAATGACTGCCATCCCTTGTTCACGTAAAGCAACAGCTGCTGCCAAATTCACCTGGTTCTGTCGCACACTTTCCAGGTTCACGACAACGCTTGCTTTCTGACCAATCAATTGATAATAAACCTGTTCAACCTGAAGGATAATTTGTTGAAAGGCGGCATTCTGAGAAAATCGAGCCGCTTGAACCTGAAAATCAGCCGCTCTTATCCGCTGTACCCTGACACCAAAATCCCACAACAAATAACTCACACTGATCCCTGGACCATAAGTAAGTTCACCCTTACTTCCCGAATTACTGACAGCAGAAGCAGTCTTCACCGCGCCAACGTTTAAATAACTTAAAGATCCTGTTCCATTCAACTCAGGCCACAAGGTACTATACGCAGTACCAAGATTCGCCAAGGATTGTTTCGTTTCCGCCCAAGCTAATCGGGTCGAAGGGTTACAGCTTAAGGCAATATCGGTTAACTCAATGAGCGTTAAAGGTTTGGTTAACAGCTTTGGTGGGAGTGCGCGACAAGTATCTTCGGCATGAGCATTTAGTGCAATCCCAATACTTAAGAAAAGCACCAGCGTAAAAGATAATAAACTCTTGATCATGGATACCCCGAAAGACTCCTGTCATGATTGGCTACAGGTCGCCCATTCCCCTAATATAAGAATATATCGGCCGAATGTCTGATTTTCTTCTCATTTTTTTGTTGGATGATTATTTTTAGTTCTTGTGATTAAAAGGTTTTTTGATTTTGAGGGTATAAACTTGACATACAATAAATAAGACCATAATTTTGATGAAGAGCGTATATGCAATTGTCACAAAGATAAATTCAAGATTATTTAGGCTTTAGAGTTAACTCATCGCCATCTTGAATCATATCAAATTGATCGAGTATGTTCATCCCCAATAATGCTTGTTCTCCCGTCACAATTTCTGCGGTGACATTATTAAATTTATAACTGGAAATTTCCAGTTCTTGAATGGTTGTTTGGAATCCTTTCGCTAAACCTGAAGCGGTTTTCATGTTGTTTTCTGTTTGGGCAACCAAGCCCGCAGATTCGGCAATAGAAGTCGGAATCGTTACAATAGATGCACCCGTATCTACCAGAAAATGAACCGGAACTCCATTAATAGCACCATCCACATAGAAATGTGAGTCTTTAGAGCGGCTTAAAATCAAAGTGGTATTCCCTTCATTCGCCTCACTTTCACCCAAACTAGACGATAAATCCAAATCGATTGGGCTGCTTTCTATTAGTTGCGGAGCACTATTGTCATCCAGTGTTTTTTGCGTGAACCCCATTTTACAAGGAGAGCTTTGATAAATAACCTGCTTATTTTTCTGACAACGGTAAATCGGCACTGCAAGACTGGACTCGCATAAAAAAAATATCAGAAACAGCACTACATACCGGTTTATTCCTGCCGATATGAATGGCTTTTGAAAGGCGTGTTCTGATCTCCTATTAACCGTTATTCTCCTCGTGGGTAATCTTAAACATTGTCTTTAAGCAATTAAGCTTTAATAGTGGGTAGCATCTCCTGTTCAGAAAATAGTAATAATCATAATGAGACTGTAAGACCTATCCCCAACAAGAGATTATTCTTAAAACTAAGCCTATTGCTTGAAGCATTCACATCTGCAGTTTTTACGGCGATATTTTTAAACTGGGAAGTAAATTCATAATTCAGCAAAAACCTAACTCCCAACAATTCGGTTACCTGGTAATTGGCGCCTAGCATGACGCGAGGAATCACACGACGAGATGAAAAACTTCTAAATGCCTCTGATTGTACATCTGGCGGCAACGGACCATCTTCGTTCACCACGATATTATAAGTCGCCTTCACTTTAAGAGAGACAACTCCAACGGATCCCAACAACGATACTTTTGTGCCATTGACGGGTATTCGACCCAATAGATTGACATGACTTCCATGCATGCCAATTTTGTTTTCGGCAATTTCAATCGTTCCAGCAGGGACGACATCTCCAAACCTTAACGTGCCTGCATCTGAAACAGTGGTTCTGGTGTAATTTTGAGTAAATAATTGACCACTCTCAACAGCAAAGTATTCATTAAATCGATATCCGAGATAGAGGTTATTTTCAGGAATGCTTTTATCATACATTCCCCTTCCAAAGCCATTCACCAACTCCAAGTTTCTACGATAAGAATCAAAACCAAGATAAACATCAGAAGAATGCAACGCAGCATTGGCAATGGGCGTAAAAAGGAACAATGCGACAAATATTTGACCGCATCGCTTCAAATAGCAGAAATACTCCCTCGTTAACATGTTAAGTTCCATCTAAATGCTATTGCTCTTTTTTAGTTAAAATTATAATATGTAATTTGTCAATTAACTCACATGTCAAAAAAACGTCTATGTCTTGCTTAGATTCCGTGTTACAAGGTAGTTTTTAATGAAGAACACCGACCTTTAGCCATCAGTTTTATCGTCGAGGAGACCCAAAACGTGATATTACCCCATCATAAAGAATTTTTGATGAAGCCTTTTTACCTGATTTTTTCACCCCATGGGCAAATAACACGCCTGGATTTCTTATTAGGTCATATCTTCATTGTCCTTTTAGCCAGCATCCCGTTATATTTAATTCCCATCATGCTGTCGGGCTTCTTTGATCCCAATCCGCAGCAATACGCGTTCTCTTCTGCTTCTGGTCTTTTAAAAATAGTGATTGTGCTCATTTATATGGTTGGGCTGGTCGGCATGTTATATTCTTCTCTGTGTTTAGGGATTAAACGCTTTCGAAACGCTGGGTTCTCCAGTTGGTGCAGTCTATTATTGCTTATCCCTTACCTCGGTCTTTTGGTGTTTCTGTTTTTAGTTTTTTATCCCAGCCAAGATAAATAAGGCAGATCTTCTCGATAAAATAGTGCATGCTGTCACTATCCCGATCCATTCCAATCAAAATATTTTGATATCCACCTAACAATAAGCTTGTTTAAGCTGCATTCATGGTGTTTAATAAAACTGTAGGCAGCGTCACTAGTTCACTGCAAGGATACAGGTTGACCAATGATAATATCTTTTAGAAAATTGTCCTTTTATACTAAAATTTTAACGATTACATTATTACTCACCTTTGGAGTGACAATTTTAACTATTACGATATATATTATCCATAATATTTCTCAAGATCAGAATTTAATTTCACTTCTAAGCGAAATAGCAAATGAATCGAGTGAAATTTCTGCGGGTGTGCTCGACAAAAATCATAAATTGATCACTGAAAAGCTCAATAAACTCAGAAGAAATCCTGACATATTAACAGTAGATGTTCACCTTTCAAAAGATCACGCTTCTAACGAACGATTTGGTGTGGAAAAAGCGACAAACCTCACAGCTGATGGAAAAAATCGGATTTACAATCAAGAAAAATATCTCTCACTTTTTGATACAGATTTTGAGATAACACTCCCAATCATTAAAGAAAATAAATCAATCGGAAAGATCTATATTAAAGCTATTGACAGAAATCCCTATACAGACAGTTTTTTTCTAATGACCGCCCTCACTACTCTGATAGCAATTTTTATGGCCATGTATTTATCTAATATGATTACAGAACCACTGATTTCTCTGGTAAACGCCATTAAAACCATCACAACCGATCAGAATTACTCGGTTCGAGTTAAAGAAAAAGGTGGCACTGAAATCACTACGTTAATGACAGCATTTAATGGTATGTTAGACACCATACAGCATAATGAAAAAATTCAACAGGAGTCTCTCGCAGAAATACAACGTCTTTCTTATTACGATCCTTTGACTGGTTTGCCTAATCGAGATCTTTTCAAAGTGTACCTGCAGAATTCTCTTACAGATGCTAAAAAAAACAGTCTTTTGGTCAGTATCCTATACTTAGATCTCGATCACTTTAAGAATATTAACGCTCGTTTTAGTCACAATTCTGCTGATATATTTGTTCAAGAAATCTCAAAAAAATTGAACCAATACTTGAATGAGCTTGGTGGCTTAAGCTCGGAAAATAAAAATCTTATCACGAGTCTCTCCCGATTAAATGGAGATGAGTTTATCATTTGCCTAAAAAATGTGAGGAGCATTGAGGAAGTCGAAAGCATTGCCGCACAAATCTTAAGTTTTGTGAACCAACCCTACCATTTTCATGAAAGCCAATTCCTAAGCACTGCCAGTATCGGAATTGCTGTGTATCCCTATCACGGCGAAACGGCAGAAACGTTAATCAAAAATGCTGCCACAGCTGCCTACATTTCTAAGGATGAAGGAAAAGGTAATTATAAAATCTTTGATACTAAAGTAGGGAAAAAGATTGACAATCAAATTAAGTTCGAAAATGACTTATATAAAGCGCTAGAGCGTCATGAATTAGTGTTGCATTATCAACCCAAATATCATTTGCAATCGAAACGTATTATAAGTCTTGAAGCACTGCTTCGTTGGAATCACCCTAAAATCGGCCTGGTTCCACCCGATGAATTCATCCCATTAGCCGAAAATATGGGTTTAATCATCGATATCGGCGCCTGGGTTATAAAAGAAAGTTGCCAGCAATGTCAAAAGTGGCACAATACGGGTTTCCCGGAATTGCGGGTCGATGTGAATGTTTCTGCTCGACAGTTTTTAGATGCCGAATTAGATTTCAAAGTAAAATCCGCCCTCACAGAATCTCATCTCGCACCCCATTTTTTAGAACTAGAGATTACCGAAAGTGCTATCATGATAAACGACGATCAGACGCTGGCCACTTTACAGGCACTAAAATCAATTGGGGTTTCTATTTCGGTGGATGATTTTGGAACAGGCTATTCTTCTTTACGGTACCTTATAAAATATCCTCTCAACACGGTTAAAATTGATAAATCATTCATCGCCTATATACTTGAAAACCAAAGCAGCGCAACCATTGCCAAGGCAATCATCAACTTAGCACATAATCTTAATTTAACTGTCGTGGCAGAAGGTGTAGAAACGATTGCGCAACTGAATTACCTAAGATCGGTGGGATGCGATATCATACAAGGCTATTATATCAGTCGCCCACTTCCGGCGGAAGAATTAACGGCTTTTCTAACCAACCATTCAACAAAACCCTTTGAAACCTAAACCCACAGCAAAAAACTGATGTAATTGCACCCCGCCAATGAATGGGATAATTCTCTTGCAACGATTGTCTATTCATGTAGGCAAACTTGATAATTCGCGAGGGTGTATATGTCTACGAGAAGACACACAAAACGTGAAGAAGCCGAAAAACGATATGCTCATCGGCATAAAGTGCCCGCTTACTTACGCCATAAAATGGAAACCAGTGTTCCAAAGGAAATTTCTGACAGTGTACATACTGAGAATCTGGACACAAAACCCAGTACAAATCAATATACAAAGCACTGATTAAAAGATTTTAAAAGCCAGGGATGGCTTACAGTCCATTATACATTTTTTCTAATTTTAAGGGATCGGCAATAACTGTTTGTTTTTGCCCTTTATCCAGTTTTTTAATAAAACGCTCGATTCGCATTGCATCGTGTTTTTCTCCATAAATTGGCCAGGATTGCGCCAAATAAACGGGAGGATAACTGCGCGTATATTTTGCAGCAACCCCTTGCACATGTGCCTGGTAACGCCGATTCAAATGAGTTGTATAACCCGTATAAAAACTATCATTTACGCAATACAAAATATAGACCCAAAATTTTGGAAATTGGCATACGCTCACGATATTCATAGTGTTTTTATTCTTTATCTATGAAGTGAATTTTTTTAGCCCAAAATTTATTTATAAGCTCAGATTTATTGTAACAATTAAGTTTTATTTTCATATTTTGAATATGAGATTCGACTGTTCTAGGAGAAATTTTTAAAATTTTCGCCACTTCTTTTGCAGTCATGCCGTGCGCCAAATATATTAAACACTCATTTTCACTATTGGATATGCCATTAATGTAATTTATTTTCTTGTAAAAGATCTTTCTTTTTTCGGGATCTATTATATCATCACTGTTTTTTTCGTGAAATGGTTTCGAATATAGATTTTCTTCGACTATACTTCTAGGGAAAATAGAGCGATCACTTTGTACTTTATCAATAATGCTGCCAGCCGTTTCCAAAAAATAATCCTGATAATTCTGCAACAAATCAAGATTATTTAAATAAAAAGTCTCAAATCCAATATTATTTACGTCAGTTGCGTACATGTATATATCGCAATATTTTTCTTTTTTTTGAATTTCAATAAACCCATGACCCATTGTCGAATGCTCTTTAGCAGCTTTAAGAATTTCTAACCCTCCTAATTGACTCCATAACAATTTAACACTTTCATATTTAGAAAATGGCTTATTAGTAATGCTTACCATATAAAAGCGCTCATTAACTACTTCCATCCATTCAGGTGAATTGGATAAATATATTCTTGTGCCATCATTATAAATTCTTGAAAAGCTGAAGTATAAAATATTAAACGGCAATAATATGTTAGATATCTGCTTAATATTTGTGGCGTTTTTAATTGCTTCTGTATTACTTATTTTAACTGGAAAGACCATTTTAATGTCCTATTCCCAAAATAATAATCACTCCCGGATTTTACGATAAATTTAAAGTAAAAAACAATAAATAATTATTATTAGCTGGTTAAACCATATCAGCGATTATAAATACACATTATAGGCATGGTCCTATTTTACAAGAGCAACTCCACTGATTTACATAAGCCATTAATCGGCAGTACCCCCTCGGAATATCATTTTCGCCAGCACTGGTTACTTTTTACCTTGGACTTGCCACCATTATAATTTAAGGGTAATATTTTATTTGTTCATCCAATATATCTTATTCCGTTTGTAATGCGATTATCTCATGACTAATGATCTCCAAGAAGCCATCACACACAGTATTGAAAGGGTTCTGAAACTCCAGCCAACTCCCCCAAGATCTGAGGCCTCAAACTTGGTTCATGATATTGTCTCGAAAATTGTGCCCTCAGACGATCTTGAACGTGAACATATTCAAGAGACTTTGGTTTGGATAGAAAGTGGAGTCCCTATTTTTCGGATGATTAAACCGAATATCCCTAATAAGCACTTAGTGTCGTATTTTGTATTATTTGACGAAGTAGCCCAGAAAATTCTGCTGGCGGATCATAAGAAAGCTCAATTATGGTTACCAACTGGCGGACATGTCGAAATAAACGAGGACCCCAAAGAGACTGTCAAAAGGGAATGTGTTGAAGAATTGGATTGTGTTCCAATCTTTTGGCGAGAGAATCCCTTATTCCTAACCTCTACATTAACCGTCGGGCTTACTGCTGGTCACACAGATGTCAGCTTGTGGTATATCCTGAAAGGCGATCACCAACAAAACTACTCGTTTGATGAAACTGAATTTAATGATATTGGTTGGTTCGACCTCCGTCAAATCCCTTATGATAAATCTGACCCTCACTTAGCCCGATTTATCTACAAACTGCGTGCATTACTATGAACATACACTTCGAAAAAGCTGGCCCCCAACATCAAGCCATTATCTTTGCATGGCTCGAAACACCCCATATGAAAGAGTTTTGGGACAATAGCCAAGAGCACAAAGACGATATCCTCAATTTCATCCAAGGTCGCATTCAACCATCCCACTACTTTAACGGGATCATAACTTATTGGATAGGAGCCATTGAAAATGAACCCTATTGTTTTATCTTAACCTCCGAAGTGTTAGCAGATAACACCAAAGGGATCTGGAAACAGCACCTTTCCAAAACGGGAAAAACCTACGGCATTGATTTTGGCATTGGTAATGAAAAATATCTGGGCCAAGGTTTAGCGGCACCCACTTTGCAATCATTTACAGAATTTTTTCAATCTCAAGTTGACAGAGCCGCGGATACATTTTATATCGATCCAGACGAAAATAACCCGAGAGCCAAACATGTCTATGAAAAAGCAGGGTTCCAACTGGTGGGAGATTTTACCATGGAACGAGGGGTATTCAGTGGAAAAAAAACGTATTTAATGGTGAAAAAAATCCCCTCTTCTTCTCTGGAATAATGCCAATGAACCTTACTTTTTAGGTTTTTTATGGGAGGCCGAGTCGCTTTTATTTTTTTTCTTCTTTTTATCACCACTGATCTCTTTACGTGCTTTTTGATAGGCTTCTAATTTCTTTTGTTTTGCCTTGAGTTCTTGTATTTCTTTGACAAATTTCCCCAGCTGACGCTCAATGGTTTCATTAATTTTTTTTTCGATATCGATGACTTCTCCTCCAAAGTTCCCTGAAGAAGAAGAGCCTGAAGTAGATTTCTTTTTGGTTGGAAATTTTCTGATGTTCGACATTGGCACTCCTAATTAAAAAATATTCATTTGCTAAGATGGCTCTGGTGGCGTTCTTTCATCCACCCGAATTACAATTCGCTCCTTCCCTTTACCGACATTATCACGTTTTAATGAGATCTCTCCGATTTCACTGGTCTGACGAAGATGCGTCCCCCCACAAGGAACACGCGCAAATCCCGGAATCTCCCAATACCGACGTTCCAAATCTTTGTCACTGTAGTCACTCACAATTCGGATATCCGAATGAACCACACGCATAGCTTCTGCTGTAATCTCTGCTAAAACAGGCGAAAGGTTTTCTGACCAAAAGAAATCAATGCGCGCTTTGTCTTCCGCAATATGGGCCCCAATTTTCTGAATGGCAGGAAATTTTGCCATCACAATTTCAAGCACTATCTCGGCGGAAAAATGAAGACGCATCAGCTTATAACGCCTTGCCCAATCAATCGACACCTTGACTGTATCCCCAACGTTTAAACCATGGTCTTCTGGTAACTGATAAAATATTTGATGGTCTTCTTTACGCGCTTGTAAAACAGAATGCTGACCAATCACGCCGCTGTCGCTTTCTTGCCCGCCCGACAACGCATAAAAAATGGTGCTCTCTAAAGTCACTTCATTGGCAGCAACACCAGTCACCCGAGTTTCCAGCTCCACCAGATAGGGGTTTTCCCAAAAAACCTTTCGGGTCGTTGTTTGGACTGAATATTCGACGGTCTTAGAACTCATTGTACTTCGATTCTACGGAACAATACTGCCCTGAACAAGCGGTAGATCATTCCTACAACCAGAACAGCCATT
>JABDFC010000031.1 GCA_013286785.1 Gammaproteobacteria bacterium | reverse complement strand
TTGACTGATGAAACTGCTCAGCCACTTCAGCGCTTCTCTGGGCATGTTCTGGTTTATTAATACCGAACAATAGTCTTGCAAGGGTGCTTAAGGGACTAGATATTGTTCTTTCTTCATTTTGTTTGATTGCAATATCCATTTGGCGGATTAAATCGTCCAGCATTGGCTGATATTCATTGATAATTCCAAAAATAATACTTTCAATTCTTTTTATTTCATCTATTGCTGCTAATTTTTTTTGTCCAAGATCTTTCAAGGCTTGTTCAGCTTGATCTGCAACTACTCGAGCTTCTTGCAAGGCAATATTTCGACGGGATTGCCCCTCAAAAAATTGATCCACGATGGTTTCTAATACCCTGATTTGCATTTCTCTGGCTGATTCCATTATAATCCCCTAAATTAGACTATTTTTTTGTAAATAGTGTTGAAAAAAAGTATTTATTGAGCCCAGTGTGACAGGCAAACACTCAATTACTGGACAGAAGTGTAGAGCAAATGGATCTTTCTTTAAAGTAATGTAATCGCTCATGCTCTAACAGTGACCACAGTGAATTGTTTAGGGAACATAAGATTGGCAGCATTTCTATTTTCCAATTTAAAAAGAAGCGCCTTAACGATTTTTTTAGTGACCATCATTATTATTACTCGACCATCTTTCGGCATCCCGCATCCCAACCATACAGTTTCAGGACAAACCTACTCCCTGGCATCTTGACCTAGCTTAATAGAGCTAACCCAAACATCCTAGCTTGATGACGCGAATTTTCACACAATCGATTGTTGCATGTCAACCGGTATTTAACTATCCGAACGACTACACTTCAGCAAAGCAGGCAATCTGCAAATCAAATGAAACATGCTCATTTCAGGGTTCCGGAGAGCAGTTACTGTCTAACCTACCGTCGCCCGTGTGCTTTGGTGGCGGGGTATATTTAAATGCAAATAATGCCGGCATTCGTTCTGCCGGCGGTGCAACTCGAGTCGTAAGTGCTTGTCTATGTAGCACTTCTTCTGTTAAGCAAAGTCTTTCCCTTAATTGAGCGCTTTCAGTCAGCTGTGCGTAAAATGCTGTCTCAAATTGCGCACTCTTCTTCCTTTCAGCTTCTAAAGCCCTTTGGAGTTCAAGTACTTCTGTACAAGTAGCTTCTGGCGCTTCCGCTTCACTTTCAGCCAAATCTGCATAAATTTGCTCTTCTGCGTACTCGTAGGCAATAGCAAACGTGTCGAAATCCCGGCTAATCGAAGCCGCCATTGCTTCGTCTCTAGAACCTTCTAGCTCTGCCACCAATTCTGCTAAATCGGCATTTCTAGTTTCCAAAGCTTGAACTCTTGCCCTTTCACGCAGTAAATCAACTGCTAATCGATCTCTTTCAGCCTGTACGGCAGCCAATGATGTTTCCCAATACTTCCTTTCACGCTCCCTTTCTTGTTCGAGTCGCTCTTGCTCTATTCCAGCTAAAAATGCGTTAATATCGCCTACATCAAATTCATTCGAATCATCGATTTCGACACCTTCCAACAGTTCGTCCACTGTCATACTGAGATCGCCACGACTAAGAGAATCGCCACTGTTTTCATCGACAGGCTTGCTATCAGGATCAGATCCCAATACCCCAGGTTGAGCCGAGACACGAGAGCCACCTTGTAACTCGCCCACTACTAAGGCCTCAGACTGATTGGTTTTGCTTTCCATCACAATTCTCCAACGGAAAATGAATAGATGTGGGTTATTATGAGCCAGACAGTAAATTCAACAGAGGATTTTTACGCAGCCCTAATGTAAGCTTTCGGCTTTCACCCGTTTCATCACCGGGGTAAAATCCACCGATGGGTAGACTTTTACTAAAGAGAGAACGTCCTTCCCCACGGCTGAAACGAGCCTCATTAGACAATTGAGAAAAGGGTACGCTATGCTGATTCGGTTTATTGGGTGAGAAAGCAAATATCAAGGTCGGTGAATATAGAGCAGGAGTTTTCGTCTTCGCTCGTTTTAATTGTTCCTCTAGTTTCTCGAGCGTTGCAGCCAATTGATCTCTTTCAGCACTGATTAATTGTAACTTCTGAACTGCGTCATCATATTGAAGCTCTAGCTGAACAAACTGACCAACAATAACATCATGCTGTTCTTCCCAAGCCCGCCCATTTTCGGATTCTAAAACGAGTCGCTGCCTATCACTTTCATGTTTTCTTAAGGATAATTCAGCCTGCTCTAATCTGACCAACAAATTCGCTGTTTTCTTCGCCTCTTGCTCCAGTTGTAAACGCAATGCACTCATTTCTTCAGAAGTTTCATCAGCCTCACTATCTGCTGCTTTACAAGGCATTGCTGCAATCGTGGTTGTTCTGACCGAAGTGGGTGTTCCTACGGGGGTGTTGAGAGTCGGCAAAGCTACACTCTCGGCTACCCCATGCAATCGGAAGTGTGGAGAACGCTGTGGGAGATCGGCACCCCCTATTGATCTTCGCAATAGTGTTGATTCAACTCGCAATTGATCAACCATTGTCCCAATTGATTGGCGCAACTCAGTAAGATCGGCGCGCAAATGCTGAAATTCTCCCTGAATAATTTGCAATTTTTGTTTTTTTCCATGCTGATCAATGTCTTTGATATAGATTGCGGTTCTTTCTATTAATAAAGACAAAAAATCCCTTGGATTCTTTCCGGGTGCAATATTCAAAGAAAAAGCCGGAGCCTCATCAGGGCGGTCGGAATTAAAGGTCAAAGTTCCTGCTGTTTTAAGTAAAATTGCCAAAGCCTCACTAATGCTTGCCCCATCCATCTCCTTTTCGGCTCTCATTAAAAAGAAGTTTTGGATCCCTGTATTATCTGCCTCAAGACCCGATTTAAAGTCGTCAAAATTGACGGTTAATTCTTCAGCACCCAACTGCCACTCGACGGCAAGCTTGGCTGCTGCTCTAATGAGTTTAGTAGCCGTTATCTTAAAACTACTCGTCTTATTCAGCTGGATTTTTTCTAGATATATCTCCAAAACCAATTGGAGTAATTTCGGTAATAATTCTCTTCTTGCCTCCACTAACGCCAGTTTAACCTTCTCTAACAGAGGTCTATATTCAGCCATCAGGGCTTTCAATATCGTTGGATTTTGTGTTGCGCCTATTATACGCGTTAAATTGATAGATCGATCACACAGCTGTTTCAGTTCCAGGGTCGCTGGATAGCTGGCGGGCTTTTCATTCAAATAACGGCCAATAACAGACACGCCTAACAATATAAAAACAGAGGTTTGTCCCTTTAAATTATTTCCCAGTGCTATGCACTCTTGAACAACTTGACGCTCCAGCTTCCTAATTTGGTGCTCGACGTCAAAAGGATAAAAGCTCTCTTCTGAAATGACCAAACAATTGGCGCTAGCCCAATACGGTAAAGGCTTTTTGGCCTTTGTGAGGGCTTTCAATTGAGACTCAGTTTCAGACAATTTTTCTTCCGACTGTGAAATCCAAACATTGCTTGTAAGACTCAGAAACTGCATTATTTTTTCTTGAACCTGTTCTGGGACTGGTGTCGTCTCTTGAGGAGTCTCCTGCAGTGTTAGCATGCTTTTATTCTCCTAGACCCATGATGACTATCCTACAATGCGGATTCATGTCCATGGTTGTCTTAATTTTTTGATCCGTTTTGTTTTAGTACAATCGGCAACCATGAGTTTGAAGGGTGGATAGCGCAGAAGGTTAAGGTTTTTGGAAAATAAATAGCTTGTAAATTTTGTTTTTGACTTAGGCTAAGCCCAGAATAATTTTTCGGCATGTCGAACCTCAACCGTGCAGTTTCAGAACAAACCTACTCCATGGCATGTAATACTTTTAATCAGTCAATCTACTGAGTGTAGACATTCTCACACAGACAGTTTGCTTCGTCAAGTTTTTTCAACTGCCCAGAGAGATAACATCAAACCAGAGTGTCTCGGGGAATAATCAATGAAATCAAAATTTTAGTTTTTATCAACTGACCATTCAATCGGTTTCGGTTTGCCGTTTTCATCTATCGCAACAAAGGTAAAAGTTCCCTCAGCAACTTGCTCTTCAATTCCATAGCGCATGCGAATTGCCCAAACCTGAAGTTTGATGGCAATCGAAGAATGCCCGGTTTTAATCACTGTCGCATAGCAACAAACCAGATCTCCAATGTAAACAGGTTTAATAAATACCATTTGGTCTATAGCAACCGTGGTGACACGATTACGAGCACGTTGATGCGCTAATACAGCGCCGCCCAAATCCATTTGAGACACCAGCCACCCGCCAAAGATATCGCCATAAGCATTCGCATCGGCGGGCATGGCTACAGTCTGCAAAACAAGTTCACCATCAGGCTTTTGATTATCTAAGTCCATTTTAATTACCCTTTTTTATTCTTACCTTGCTTATACAAATAAGCAGCAAGCCCTAAATATAAAAGAAAACCCATTAAAGCGTCAAAGGATGCTAGACCCTCTATTTTCAATGCAAATACTTCGGTTGATTTATAAGCAAAAAAGATAGTCAATATAGCACCAACAATGGCCTCTCCAGCGATAATGCCAGAAGCACATAAAATTCCTTGGCTAGTCTCGCTGGTAGGAGACTTATTCCATATCTCCACCAACGCTTGAATAACGCCCCCCACACAAAAAGCTGTAATATAACCGAAGGGTAAATAAATCCCTAACGCAAATAGCATGACTGGAAAGCGAACACTGCTGTTTAAACGTTTTAACATCACATCTAAAATGATTGCAATGACAGATAACCCAGCCCCACCTAAAATCATATTCCACGGAAGTTTCCCATCAAAGAAACCCTTCGGAATAGTTGCCATTAACGCGGCTTGTGGTGCTGGTAATGCATGCTGCGGGTTCATATCAGGTCGAGGCAGTACATCGGCAATTCCATAAGCTAGAAATGTCGTTTGCAAAATAAAGGGTATGACTAACGCAGAAGCAACAACGCCAACTGCTAACATTAATTGCTGTTTCCATGGGGTTGCACCCACTAATTGACCTGCTTTCAAATCCTGCATATTGTCGCCGCTGACCGCTGCCGCAACACAAACCACTGCTGCGAATATAATGACCAATGCAGCAGCTTTGAGAGCTAAATCCGTATTAACCGAAAAGTCAATGTGTGGGCTTAATAACAACAATAAGAAGCTGGAAAACGCGATGATTGCCGCAATAGTAATCCCTGAAATAGGCAGTGAAGTCGTTCCAACGACCCCGACAATATAAGCTGCAATGGCTGCGGCAACAAAAGAAACGATTAAAGCAAACACAGTCGCAAATATCACCGTTATCCAGAATATCTGATCACCAACATTAAAATTAGCGTCTTTTACCATCGTAAAGAATAAGAAAAATGTTGGAATAACTAACAGCAATACGCCGATTATGACATATTGAAACGGTAAATCCCGATCTGTTCGAAGGGTTGAATCAAACTCACTTCGATGTGATTTCATGGCCGCAAAAGAGGATTTAAAGGCACTCACAATTTGGTTCATCAAACTGATCACACTCCAGAGTCCCCCGACAGCCAAAACCCCCACTCCGACATAGCGAAAGTGAGATTTATGGATCACGGCCAAAGCACTTCCAACTTCCTGCCCTTCTGGTAGACCATGCGTCGCAACGTAAAAAGGCATGGCAATACCCCAGGTTAAGATCCCACCAACAATAAACGAGACTAAGCCCCGAATACCGACGATGTATCCTGCGCCCATTAACGCAGGGGACAGCATGAGCGATCCCCCAATGGCCGTATATCCTAGCTGTGTCCAATATTGGACCTGTTCCCCAATAACCTTCAATCCCGTCTGTAAAAAGGCAAAGAAACCCGAGAATACGCTTGAAAACAACAATACTCTTGCCGAACCTTTGTTCGTATCTTCACCTGCTTTTAACACTTCTCCCGTCGCAATCCCTTCAGGATAAGGAAGATTATCTTTTACAATCATTGTTCTTCGTAAGGGAACTGAAAAAAGCACGCCCAATATCCCCCCAATAATAGTAATCAAGGCGGTTTGGAAATAATCAAAGGACTGCCAATATCCCATGATGATAAGCGCTGGCAACGTAAAAATAACACCTGCTGCAACAACTTCACCCGCAGAGGCAATAGTTTGGACCATATTATTTTCAAGAATATTCGCATTACGAAAACGTCTAAGAACCAACATTGAAATCAACGCTGCTGGAATTGAAGCTGCAATGGTACGCGCAATTTTTAAACCAATATAAGTCGTGGATGCCGCCAAGATAACGGCTAACACAATACCCAATACTAAAGCTCTAAATGTTATTTCTGGTAAGGCCGTAGAAGCAGGAACAAACGGTTCTTGGCGATTAGACTCTGAAAATGCCATTTTTCATCCTCGTATTAGTTTGTTGATTAAACGAATTTCCCGTGATCGAGTATATACAAACCCTACAAGATTACATGAATTTCAGCTTAAACGGAATAAATTAGTGATAAATTGACTTGTCGGCAAGAACAACCGTAGCCGCTAGACTGGCACTAAAGACTATGAAGGGATCATCGTTAAAGAGGGCTTCTTTGATTTGCAGCACATTGGCTTCCAAGGTACCGGTTCTTTCCCGATACTCGACTAAATTGACAAAGTTTTCCCTTAAATATTTGATATAATCTTCAAATCGATAGCCTGTATCCACAATCCCACATCCTGGTTGAGTAATAAATAGTGTTATTTATAGGTTAAGTTATTTAACTATATAAATAATACGACCCTTATGCCTTAATGATACCATTTTAGGGCGCGAGAGTCACCCATAAAATTAATGCATCTTCATTCAAGCTGGTGTAGTATGAGGTCTCGCTTCAGGGATTAAAGATTAATATGGCTAAAAATTCTCTAAGCTCTTTAAACTTCGAATCTGCAATGACAGAACTGGAGTCTATGGTCGAAAAAATGGCCAAAGGCCAATTGACTTTAGAAGAATCATTAAAAAGTTTTGAAGAAGGAATTTCATTGGCCCGAAAATGTCAGCAGGCACTAAAACAAGCAGAACAAAAAGTTCAGATCTTGACCCAACAAAATGATCAATTTGTCACCCAATCTTTCACCGAGGACGAGTAATCCGTGAATTTTGCTGCTTATCAAAAAACCTATATTCATCGGATCGAAAGTTATTTAGAAAAAATACTCCCAAAAGACCCTATTAATCTTAATATTCCTTCGGAACTCCACACAGCGATGCGTTATTCTGTCTTAAATGGCGGTAAAAGGTTAAGGCCATTATTAGTCTATGCCACAGGTCAGGCTTTGGGTAATCCTCCCGAACTGTTAGATGCTCCCGCCGCTGCCATTGAGCTCATTCATTGCTACTCACTCATTCATGATGATTTGCCTGGCATGGACAATGATGACTTACGCCGGGGCAAACCAACTTGTCACAAAGCATTCAATGAGGCAACGGCCATTTTAGCGGGCGATGCTCTACAAACACTCGCCTTTCAAATTCTTTCTGATCCAAAACATAACCCAATACCAAACCAACACAAATGTCTGATGATAAACCACCTAGCAACTCGATCGGGCGCCAATGGCATGGTCGGAGGACAATCTCTCGACTTAGCGTCAGAAGACAAAGATCTGTTTTTAACCATCGGAGATCTCCGAGATATTCACCAACGAAAAACCGGAGCTTTAATTGAAGCTTCTGTGACCTTGGGTGCGTTAGCGACAGAAAATGAAATAGAGCACCAACACCTGCTCAAATTACAAAATTATGCAAGATGTATCGGTCTTGCTTTCCAAATACAAGACGATATTTTAGATATTGTCAGTAATGTCCAAACCCTTGGGAAAACAGTTGGAAAAGATGTGCAGCAAAATAAAGCCACATTTCCCAGCCGCTTAGGTCTTGAAACGGCACAGCAATACGCCCAAACCTTACACCTTGAAGCTTTAGAAACCATATCCTTTTTGCAGGAAAAGGCATTCTACTTAGCTGAACTCTCTGGCATGATCATTAACCGAGCCAGTTAGTTTTCTTCTAATTACTTCGCTTTTTCTTTCTCTTCAATCTTGGGTGCATCCCAAGTCCCTGTCACATGGTACTGATGCTGTGATATTTTTTTGATTTTAGAACCTGTTAATCGATCAATGACCCAAACTCCAGCCCCAAATAAGGGATTTCCAGCCGCTATCGCTGCAGCAATGGGAAGTCCTGAACCCACATGTGGAATGACCGATAAATTGAGATCAATCCCTTTGTCTTTTAGATTCGCACGTCCACTCATTTCAATTTTAGAAGATGGGCCATCAATTTTGAGTGACTCCGTACTTGCAAGCCCGTGTTTTACCTTAAATTTCCCACGCATCGTATCGAAAACAAATCCCTTTTTTAACAAATCACTGAAATCCAACTGTAATCGACGCTGAATACTCGTTAAATTTAATAAACCCATGATCCGCCCAAGCCCAGGATCAATCCCTAAGATCCTCCCCTTATCGACTTTGAGTTCTACTTCCCCTTCAAGGCCATCTAATTTCAATTGCAATGGTCCATTAGGCCATTTGAATTCATACTGAATACTCCCTTTTCCTTCGCGAATAGCGGTAGGGTAACCCCAATCTAACAAGGCATTCCCAATGGTATCGCTCACAAAACTTCCCTTAAAAAGCGTATAGGTTTCTTGACCCGAGAAATGCCACTCGCCATTTCCTGATACTTCTGAAATTGGCGTCTCTATGTCCAGATTTTTTATTTCATAACCATAGGGATGAGGGATAAGTTCAAAAGTAATCTCACCCAGTTTTTTTTGATTGTACTCAAACTGTTTACAGTTAAATTTAATGAATTTACTGGCTTTCTTAAATGGTGAAGTTGAAACCAAGCTTTTATTAGCTGCGTCGACTTTTAAATAATTTAAATCAATTTTAATATAATCACTTTCTATTTCATTAACTAAAATAGTTCCATTAATGGATGGCCCCTCAACTTGCCATACGGAAGGTTTATCGACAAAATGAGAAGCTACCCAAGTTTTATCTAACTTAAAGCCATAGCTATCCAAATGATCAATCAACACATGGATATGATACGAAGGAAATAACTTTTCTGACCCCGTTAAATGCTGGAAAAAGTCTGCCCATTCCTCTACTTTCAACTGCTCAATTTCGCCACCTATCAACAAAACTTGATCTGTTATCCAATGCGCATCCTGATTGCCAAACACAATGTTGCCCATGCTTGCTCGATTCGATTTTTCTGCCATCATTAATTTTGCATCTAAGAAATTATCAATATGTAAGTGAATCTTTTTTCTACCTGATGATGAACCCATTGTTAATGAGGTTGCCCGAAGGTCTTCTGATTTTTTCCCAATAAAACCAGGTAAATCTATAGCCATACCTTGGAGGTTAGAGCGAATACTCCAATTCATATCTAATCCTGAATACACTGGGATGAGAGGAAAATCAACTGTTAATGAAAACAATGAAGTACCTTTAAATTTCTGCAACAAAGGCGACGAAAACTGTTTTTGTAAAAACTGTGAGCTTAATTGGCCCGTTGCTGAAATTTCCAAACTCTTGATTTTATTAATTTCGGTCGTTTTTATATTTACCATGACTGGTTGATGGTGTAGATGACAGATTGCATGGAAAACATCAAATGACTGTTCAGTAAAATGAAAATCTCCCTTTAAATGCGTCAATACTGTCTGAAACTGTGGGGTTTTGAATTTCCCATCACTAATCGAAAGCGTACCAAAAACTTTAACTTTTTCATTGCTATCCAAGGGGATATTCAAATTTAAATCCAATTGCATCTGTCCTTTAAGATCAAGCGGTTCTAATAGACCCGCGAGAGAATCATTTAACGGGCTAGTCTTTAAAAATACATTCCCTTTTTCTAAAGTCGAACTCAGTTTTCCATGGAGTATAACCGTTGGTAAACTATCTGAGTTTAAAGGCGCTACGCTGGCTGTTAATGATTGGATTGGTGCCCCCATAATTTGCCCAGCCTTGACATTAATCGTAGCTGTTTTTTGATTAATGTTGACTTCCCCCTCCGCTTTAACAATCGCTGGCCACTCGGGTGCATACTGGAGATTAACATCCGAAAAATGACAAACGCCATTCAAGTCTAGTTGATCGTCACTATAGTTTAACTTAGCTAACCCTTGCGAA
>JABDFC010000030.1 GCA_013286785.1 Gammaproteobacteria bacterium | reverse complement strand
CCCCGGTCTATACACGCAGGCGGGGATCCAGGATTTATAATGAACTTTGTGAAAAAACTGACTACATTCTGACAATGAGCCGAATAACTCTCAATCCTGCGGTATTTTAAAAAGCCGGTTGATGGCTTTATCAATGGTTTTATCGATGACTTGCTTCATCAGCTTCTGTTGGGCATATTGAAAAGCACTGTCAAAGTAGCTCTTCAGATTGGGCCGAACCTCTGGATCAGATAATGAGCCTTGGATCACGACGGGGATTGGGGTTGCGGCTAAATAATTCCCGATTTCGTCCGTTGAGGGGTAGGGATTATTTTGGAGGGAGACTGAAACTGGGTATTGTAGAGTTTCCGTGATTGTATTAATCATGCCATCCCCTTGGAGGCGGTATTCTGGATGGATCATCGACACCGTCGCATGGTTGGCAATGCCATTGGTGAATGGGAGATTCACTTCTAAGGTATCAAATGGCGTGAATGCATCCTTTGAAACACTGTTCCACTTACTTTGTTCTTGATCCAGTGCATTTCCCGGATTGGTGATTTGTTTGTGGATCAGACTGCCTAACAAATCATGCACAACATTGCGCGTACTTTTCAAAAGGCCAACGAGATCAATCCCTCTCAGTTTTCCTTGGCTAATTTTAACATTTGCTTGTCCAGATAACGTTCTGCGTAAGGTTTCGGGGGTACTCCCTTCCGCAGATAAGTTCAACCGAATCTGGGTTTTACCTTCCAATTGGCTGGGTATGTCGAATGCAGCCAAAATGGGCGTTAACTCGAAGCTTTGCCCCTCTTCTGTCATGGCGTATTTTGGATTCTGACCGCGAAAATCCAGAGTCAGGGTCGCTTTCTGCTGGCTTTGGGCAATTTGGAAGGTGATGGGGGAAAATACCAATAACCCCTCTTTAGCCGTGAAGTTAGCCTTGAACTGGTCGAGGTTGAGCTTGCCAATATTCAAACTGTTTCCAATGATATCGCCTTTCAGAGTGAGCGTCTTAAGGCTGAGTTTATCTAAATTAAGATTGAGGTTCCCGGATAGGTTCCCTTGTTTGGATAAATGAATCGTCCAAGGTGTGATCTCTAAATATTGTTGATGATAGTTAAAGTTGGCAGCCACAGAGAGGGACGCAGGAAGGTTCGAGGGATAAGTGATGTTAAAGGCCTGTAACCACGATTTAAGATCAATATCGTTTGTTGCAAATTGACCTATTAGCGTGGGAGAGTCGAAATCTTGGATCACAGTTTCTCCCGTGATGAGCAGCGTTCTTTTAGGAGGGTAAGACAACTTTAACTGGAGATTTTTCAGCTGAATTTGCTTGGGGTCTTGTTTTAAAGACCAATTGCCTTGTAATGACAGTTCCAGCCGATCCTGTTTTTGATCCTGGATGTCGAAATTTAAGGCAACAGCGTTTGGGATCCCTATCAGTCCTTTGTATAAATTACTGGCGGAAAGATTTAAATGGTTGACTGTATAATATTGGTTATTTTGGCTGTCCTCTAGTCCGATTTCTCCGTTCTCTATTTGGATGCTGTTTAACACGATGGGTAAAGCAGAATCGGAGGATTTCTGGCCGGAGGATAATCGATTACTCAAATTCGACCAACTGGTTTGTCCTGCTGAGTTACGTTGTAATAGTAGTGTGAAATCTTTTAAGGTTAGATTCATTAAGATTTTGCCAGAAAAAATCGACCAGAACGCACATTCAATATTGGCGGTTTTTGTGGCAAAAAATGTCTTTTTAAAGGGCTCGGCATCTTTTAATTCAACATTTTCTGCAGTCAATCCTAAGATAGGGAACCATTTCCAAGAAAGGGGGCCGTGAATTTTTAGGACTTGTCCAGTGACAATAGCCGTTTCTCGTTCGATGGGTTCTTTGAATTGGTTGGGATCCACAAATTGAATCACCCCGAACACAGCGAGGGCTAAAAGGAGTAACAGCAGTAACAATCCTGCTAAAGTACGTTTAATGAATGTCACGATTCTGATCCTTCCTAAACTGAAAACTCTAAAAAAATTTTACCATATTTTTTGCCTGTGAATTTATCGTTTTAAGGCGTAGGAAGCTAATTTTCTAACATTTATCTATGGTTGGATCAGGATATCGGGAGGGGAATCGTTTCATTCAAAACGGTTCAGGCTCGTCAAGAATGGAGGGCAGGCACAGCTTAAAACGTTTCAGATTGTCGAAACGGCGCGCCTAAACGATCTCTGGCCGAAAGCAGCGGGGCCAATGGATCGCCTTGATCAGAATTTAGCATCGGCCACTTTATGCCAATGTCAGCATCATCATAGCGAAGACAACGTTCCTGCAATGGAGCCCAATAGTCTGTCACTTTATAGTGACATCTGGCTATCGTAGACAAGACGAAAAATCCATGCGCAAAACCTTCCGGGATCCAGAGTTGTTTTTTATTGTCAGCAGACAATCGTTCGCCCACCCAATGACCAAAGGTTGGGGAGTTCTGGCGGAGATCAACCGCCACATCAAATATTTCTCCTTCTGTGACTCGCACGAGTTTCCCTTGTGGACAGCCAATTTGATAATGTAAGCCCCGTAGTACTGCTTGTTTGGAAAGTGATTCATTGTCTTGCACAAAGGTGACGTTACGATCAATAACTTCAGAAAATTTTGCCTCGTTAAAACTCTCATAAAAGAAACCGCGTTCATCATTGAAGATTTGAGGTTCTATCCTGATCACGTCAGGAATTGCTAGGGGTGTAATTTTCATCGGTATTCCTCGTGTAACCCTGGTGATAAGGACTGAACAGTGATATTAAAGATCATAGGGGTATTCCTTGATGGCCAATGGTATCCATGAGCTGAGTAATTCCATCCTGCCAACTGGGTAATACCAATCCAAACTGTTTTGTCCATTTTTGATGATTCAAACGACTGTTCTTTGGTCTTGTTGCAACACTTTGATAATTTTCACTTCGGATAGGACGTATATCTTCAGGAGTTATTTTTAGCGGTAATTTTTTCTCTTTAGCCAATCTTATTAAAAATTGAGCATATTCATACCAAGACGTTTCATCAGAGGCACTGACATGATACAGTCCCACAGCGGTATTGGCTGCTTGTGGATCATGCAATACTCTGTACAGTGCCAATGCTGTTGCTTCTGCGATCAACCGGGCACTGGTCGGTGCGCCGAATGCATCCTCAATCACGTTGAGAGGGATACCTTCACGGGCTCGTTTTAAAATGGTCAGCGGAAAATTTGATCCGTGGGGGGAGTACAGCCAGCTGGTACGAAATATCAAGTGTTGGCAATGACTATTTTGTATGGCTTGTTCTCCGCTTCGCTTGGTGTGTCCATAAACATTGAGGGGGTTTGTGGGATCCGTTTCGACATAAGCATGGGACTGCAGGCCATCGAATACATAATCGGTCGAATAATGCACCAGCCATGCATTTAGCTTGGCAGTTTCCTCGGCTAAAACTCTTACTGCTTCTTCATTGATCAATTGTGCTTGTTGTGGCATCGATTCTGCTTGGTCCACTGCAGTATAGGCTGCAGCATTGACAATAACTTTGGGTTGATGTGCTCGAACACATTGCCTCAAATCATCCAGATGCTGTAAATCGATTGCCTGTCGATCAAGAGCGACTAATTCCCCCAGTAGCGAGAGTGGTTCTTGTAACGCGCGGCCAACTTGTCCCGATTTTCCCAATAATAGAATTTTCATAGTGCGGATTGTCCAGCAGCTTGTCCCCGATCACTGTTTGTGGCCACTCGTTTTAGCCATTCGTGATGTTCAAGATACCATTGCACGGTTTTTTCCATACCCATTTCAAAGTTTTCTCTCGGGCGCCAACCCAATTCTCGTTCAATTTTACTGGTATCCATCGCATAACGGCGATCATTTCCTAGGCGATCTGGCACAAAAATGATACTTTCTTGATGAGACTGTCTATCCAGTCTTGGCTTTAGAGTATCGAGGAGATCGCAAACGATGTTTACTACGGTGAGATTAGTCCTTTCATTCCAACCCCCGATATTGTAAGTTTCGCCAATTTTCCCTGCTTCTAATACACGACGAATAGCGCGACAATGATCGGGAGCATAGATCCAATCGCGCAGTTGTTGACCATCGCCATGGATTGGCAGAGGTTTTCCTGCTAATGCGTTATGGATGATTAATGGAATAAGCTTTTCAGGAAATTGGCGAGGACCATAATTATTGGAACAATGAAGTGTTAAGGTTGGAAAACCATAGGTTTGATGGTAAGCGCGAACCAGATGATCCCCAGCCGCCTTACTCGCAGCATAAGGGTTGTTTGGCTGATAACAATGGGTCTCCTGAAAAGCAGGAGCTTGGGCTACTAAGGAACCATACACTTCGTCTGTAGAAATCTGTAAAAAGCGAAAATCTTGCTTAGCGCTAGGATTGAGACTCTCCCAAAATATGCGAGTTGTTTCAAGTAGGCAAAAAGTATCGACAATATTGGTTTGAATAAACGCTGCTGGATTTTCAATGGATCGATCGACGTGACTTTCTGCTGCAAAATTGATAACCGCTCGAATTTGGTGTTTTTTTAACAATGACAGCACCAGTTCCCGATTGTTCATATTACCTTGAACAAAAAGATAGCATGAGTCTTTTCTCTCTTGATGAAGCGAAGAAGAGAAAGTTAAGTCGCCCGCATAAGTTAGCTTGTCTAAATTGATAACCAATTCATGGCAATTAGCCAACCATTCTAAAATAAAATGGCTGCCAATAAAACCGGCCCCTCCTACGACTAACAAACTCATTACATTAAATCCTCTTTAATAATGCAGCGAAAAAAAGGCAGAAATTATCTAGACAGCTTTGGCGGTAAATGCCTGATCGCCAAAAACCTAATAATCTAGGAACCAGTTTCTGGTTGCGTGCCATGCAAAATGTATTCAATATCTGTTTATTTTCTGCCGTTATGTGAGTGTCTAATCGCTTTAAAGAAAGGAGATTGCGATCCACCCAATTTCTCAGAACGCCTTGACATAGCCGGCGAGCTCGTAATAAACGAGTACGTAAACTGAGATCCATGCCGACGATATTACCGCCATGTTGTCGATAGCGTATGGAGGGATAAGGATCATAAAAAACTTTCCCGCCACAAGCAGTAACAACGAGGTATGCCCACCAATCGTGGGTGATGGCCGGAACATCTGCTCCTCCTGTCAGCAAATGTTGACGCGCGGTATTGTTGAAAACAATCGTATTGCCACTGCCCATTGCTTGCACCAAAGCATTCGAAAAGCTGGGTGGTTTATTGAATAAAGGAGATAATCCTAACATTTTCTGATCGGCAGACACTAATCGTAGCCGAGAGCAATACAATGCGGGAATTTCTGGCGGGATAGTTTGGAGCCAACTGATCGCGCGTTGTAACTTATCAGGTTCCCAAATATCGTCATGATCAGAATAAGCATAATAATCTGCTTGGATAGTGTTATTACACGTTAATGAAAGAAAATTAGCGGCAAATCCTTTGCGAGGACCATTGCTAATCAGCAGTTTCTGATCCCCCCATTTTTCTTGATAGTTTTGAAGGATCGTCAAAGTTTTGTCTGTAGAACCATCATCTGATGCAAAGAGAGCCCACGAAGAGTGTGTTTGTGCCGCAAAAGAATCTAATTGATCTGCCAGAAAATTTTCCGCTTGAAAAGTACACAGCAGAATAGCCACTCGATTCATGTAATTCCCCGCAAGCAATGCTCACGCCGCACCTATTTTTAGCATAGAACAAGCGTTGTTTTTATGCTTAGTAGCATCCTAAATACGATTCAAAATTTTCATAAGGTTGGCTACAGCTTTCAGGAGCGTCAGGAATATCTGTGCCGCATTGCCAGCTCACTGAACCGTCAGAATTTAAAGTTCCGACCAACCCCAGTTGGCGTTGCTGAGGATCAACCAGCGCAGTAGGAAAAATCGTGATTATCATGGCAGGTGTTGGAGATCCAAAACATTGACCTACCGAATAATATGCAACATTGGCATCATTGCTACTTGCAAAAGTATTTCCGAGGTTACCGATGGCTTGGCTATTCCCAGTCATCAGTGCTTCTGTGACTTGTGATTTAAACGATTCTGCGTAGGTAAGTAGTCCGCCTATTCTAGAGCGCCTTTCGTATTGTAAATAACTTGGAACAGCAATCGCTGCTAGAATGCCAATAATCGCAATCACAATCATTAATTCGATGAGAGAAAATGCCTTTTCTTTATAGGATTCTTTATGTGTCATTAGAGGCTCCCCTGGCGGTGATATACATTGAATATGGATTGGACGATTGTTTTAAAAAAAAGTTCAGTTATTGACCGTAGACTTTAGAGGTGTTTACTGGCATGATTATTTATTTTTAATACGAGTTGGTATCTATGAGCGACATTCCGGCAACCATTGAGTTAAATCCTCCTGGAATGGTGCCTAAAGCGACGGTAATTTGGCTGCATGGTTTGGGGGCTGACGGTAATGATTTCGTGCCAATCGTAGAGCGGTTGCATCCTTCACTGCAAGCCAATGTGCGGTTTATTTTTCCCCATGCTCCAAGGCGTGCTATTACCGTCAATGGTGGAATGGTAATGCGAGGTTGGTATGATATTGTCGACACTGATTTGTTAATCAAAGAAGACACTTTGGGTCTACAGCAGTCCGAACAGCAAATTCGCCGGTTGATTGAACGAGAAGAACAGAGAGGGGTATCGTCTGACCACATTGTATTGGTCGGTTTTTCACAGGGGGGGGCAGTTTCTTTACATACGGGTTTGCGATATGGTGTTGGTCTTGCGGGCATTATTGCCTTATCGGCGTATTTGCCGCTTTCTCATGCTTTCCCTCAAGAACGTCACAATGCAAATCAGACAACGCCTATTTTTATGGCACATGGTTTGTTTGATCCCATTGTACCATTTATGTTAGCCGAACTGTCTCATCAACAGTTACAGAGTTTAAATTATCATGTGGAATGGCATTCTTATTCGATGACACATGCGGTTAACCCGGAAGAAATTATTGATATTAATCAATTCTTGTGTAGAATTCTCAAGTTTTAAGAACACATCATTCCTGTGTTGTTTTAATGATCAGCGTTTTCAATTTCATTCCTTTTTGGTATGATGTTCAAATAGTTAAAAAAACAATGGCTCTATTATAAGCTTGATTAAACCCTCGGCCATGAGAACGATTCTTATAAGGAGGCAGTAATGGCTAACAACGAAATCAAAACATTTCATGTTTTACATTTTACCCAAGATAAAAAATGGTATGTTAAGGAAGACAGCGAAGGCATTGTTGTTTCTTATTTTTCCAAAGAAGAAGCGCTGAATAAAGCAATAGAGATGGCCGAATCAGTTAGAAAAATTAAACGAAGAATTATTGTCCATGAAACCGATCACATCACGCGAATGGTGGAGAACGGATAAGTCTACTATCATCACCTATACGAATGGTGTAGGGCTCACTATCCCCATCTGTAGAATAGGAATTATAGTGAGCCTAATGGTGTTTGGCAGTAATCCTCCGATGATAGTAGCTGTTCCAAATGTTGCGGCCGATGGTACGCTCAGTTGGACTCTATTGGGCAATGAGAGTCTTTCCACACCTTCTAACGCAACTTATGATCGCGATATTGACGCTCTCACTGTTGCGTTACTCGGTGTTTAGTATTTTAAACAAACGCTAGATAACTCTGATCGCTTCGAAGGTTCCATTTGTTTTGTGGATGATCACTTGCCTTTTCCCATACAGCGTTGCTGCGGCCAATTCGGTGGCTTTTTTCGATAGCATCGTCTTTTGAAGGGTATGCAGAAATAGTGCCTCCGTTTCCTTCCTTGACATGCCATTTATCATCCTGTTTAGAATGTAGCACATGGAAAAATGTCACTTCTTCATAGTTCTTAGACATAATGACCTCCTTGCAATAACGTTTGGGGAAAATAAATATCCTTACCCAAGCACTGTACGATATTTTTTTTTGTATTTCAAATAGGACTTTCCCTATCATATTTTGCTTGGTAATTGCTAAAGAAATAGGCCATGATAAAATATAGGTAGATATTAAAAGTGTTCAATATCTATTGTTAATGGATGAACAGCGGGTTTAATAGAAGAGATCTGTGATTTTATTGGGGATCTAAATGGTAAAAAAATTAAACTTAGAGTCAATAAATTTGGTTCGCGAGAGGATCAACGCTAAGTTATTTAATTATTCTCTTGAAGTAAAGCATACCGGTGAAACACCATTTTTCTTTGAGCAATATAAGATGTTGGTCGATTCCACGCAAAAGATCGAAGAGCGTCGGCGAGATTCTAATACCATATTCATTACGGTTAATTCCATTTTTTTTACGGTGTTGACCCAGGTCACTCATTTTTCGGAAATAAAATTTGATAATTTACTGATTGTAAATCTGTTGTTGGCAATAGGGGTTATTATTTGTTGGAATTGGCTGAGTCTTATTTCTTCTTATAAAATCTTTAATTATGTGAATTATGCGATGATTGATTCTTTTGAAAACAGGCTGCCTGTCTGTCTCTTTTCTTTGCGCACAGATATCATAGCAGAGCTGGAAGAGGTGGCAGAAAAAGGGAATGTTCTGTTAGAGAAAGAGACACTCATCCCAAAATTGTTTTTATCGATATACTTAATTTATATGGTGGTCATCAGTCTTATTTTTTGTTTATCGTAAGGCTGAGGATTATTGGTAATCAGTTTCCGTTTTAAAATTCAAGAAAAATAGTCACTCCTTGTTTACTCAAAAAGGCTTTAATACCAAGGGTTTAATTTTGGAGTCGTTAACCCCGCGAAAGCGGGGAACCAGCCTAAAGCCATTAAAAACCTGAATTCTCGCTTCCGTAGAAATGACGTGGGGTTGGCAGTTATGGAAGACAAAGAATTTCATTTTGGATCGGTCCAATCGTTTTGGTGGCCGATAACAATCCTTTTTTGTAATACTCATCCCGCTTGTCGATAAGGCCCAATTGTTCCATCAATTGACCGAGCTCTGCATAAGTTTCTGGTAGTGGTGCGAGAGATAGACTTCTTTCTAGGTAGTCACGGGCTTTCCCCCACAATTGATTGTTCAAACAAAGCCTGCCAGCTGTGAGCAGTAAAATGGGATCATCAAAATGTTCTGGTAACACAGATTCAATAAAAGCCAATTGTTTTTTTGCACCGGAACCAATAGCCAGACCGTAAAGATGAACTAAATGACTGTTCCAATTCTTTTTCAAGGTGGCGCGCAATAGAGTTTCAGCCTCGGAAAGCGCAGATTTTTCGATTAAGAGCTTAGCGTACTGTGCAATGTAAGTGGGATCGCTTTGAATGGATTTTGGACTATTTTCCCAAAAGGAGATCAGGGCTTTGGTCCCTTTCTGACTATAAAGAGGTAACAAAGCTGGATAGATTTTGTGCTCCAGGCGCAGCAAGGTTTCGGGTGAAAGTGCTGCAGTCTTTTGCAGTGCCGGCAGTAAACAATATAAGGACTCCCAATCGTTTAATGCTTCATAGAGAGTACAAAGCAATCTTAGGACTTTAGGATGCTTGGGTGCTTCTTGGTGTAAGCGCTCTAGGTTGTGAATGCTTTGTTTGAGATCGCCATGTTCTAATTGTAATTGTGCTTGGGTTAACCGTACAGCCACATCGCTCCCGGCACTCACGTCGAAGGCTAATTTCAAATAATGATCTCGACGTTCGGGTGAACCGCCTTCTTCTGCGGCCTTAGCGGCAGAAAGGTAGTTAATGAGCGGGGTATCGTTATGAGGAGCGCTTTGGATCAAATACCGTTCTGCATTTTTCCATCGTCCGCTGGCGAGTTCTAATAAGCCGCGGTAGGTTTGTCGTCTTGCGGTTTGTTCTTGGTGTTTTTTCCACCATTGTTTGACCTTATGAGACCCGGAAAAGAGTGTATTCATAAACCATAATGTCAATAAAGATAAAGCCACCAGCATAATGATCAAGACGGCAGAAACCCATAAAGGCATCTCAATGGCCCAGTCGCCATAGGCAAAGAGCGCATAACCTGGGTCTTGACTGATAACAACCCCCAGCGCTGTTGCCAAAGCGAGTACAAAAATAAACGACCATAATTGCATAGTGATGTTACCTTATTGCATTAAATTGGCTGACGGATGTAATTTCGGGCAATTCGGGGCGCAGTTGAATATCCTGCATCGAGTCTAATTGTTGTTGTACTTGGGTCACAATGGCATTTTCATTTTCAAAGTAAGTCATTAACCACTGTTTCGTTTCTTGAAGTGCTTGTTGATAGAGCTTTTGTTCGGTAGCCAGAATAGAAAAGCGGATCTGTTCCAATAAAGAACGGAGAATTTCTTTAACCATCGTTTGTTGTGCTTCGGTTAATAGGGGTTCTATTGGCTTGGCATAATGACGAATCTTAACCAAATCTTTCAGGTAGTCTAATGTTTTGAGCAATTTTTGTTGCCAAGAATCCGGTTCTTTGGGTTCGGGGATATTGGCGGGTTGTTCTTTTTTTTGTACTTCCAGGGTTGTATTGCGTGGAACTAAGGGATCGGTCTCTGCAATCATGTCACTCACAGATAGCCACAATGCTTCTAAATTGGGCAAGGTAACATTTTTAAGGGCAGTCAAATCTCGCGATAAAGCTTCTTGTATGGGCAGAAAGTTGGGATCGCTTAAAGACTCGATTTTCTCTTGTGCAGACGTTAACAATTGAATGGCGGATTGTACATCTCGGCTGGTTTGTAAGCGGGTTGCGGCTAAAGAAACTAAATATTCGGCTTCAGCGATTTTCCAACTGGAATGTTGAGTACGGGCTAAGAGATCTTGTTCTTGTTCCTTGAGTTGACTTAAGTCACTGGTGAAATCTGTCAGATGAGTACTAACCTTTTTTTCTAACTCATTAAAATGGGATTGGGTGTTATAAGTAAATTTTTGGTATCTATCAAACTGGAATAAACTTAAGACGGCTACCGCAATGGCGATGATTAAACTAAAAATGGTTGTTTTCACCGGCTTGATCCTTAAGTTTAGTTAATACCTTAATTATTGAGGCGTCATCAGCACCCAGCGCGATGACGGGTTTCTTAAATTCTAGTGTATTCGCGAGTTCATGCATGCGCAAACCCACGACGACTAAGGGGATGTCTTTTAATCCAGGAAGTCCATGGCTGGCGAGGATCATTAAATTGTGCAGCGATTGCGCGCTGGTGGTCACAATCACCTGGGGTGGATGTTGCTGCCAATGTTGGAATTTTTTCGTCATATTAACCCTGGGCAGAGAACGTTCATAGACTTCCACTAGCGTGACGGTGGCGTCTCTCCCAGTTAACACTCGAGATAAGAGATCACGACCGCCATTGCCTCTGAAAATAAAAATGTGTTTGCCGGTAACGGATTGCAGTGCTGGGTGTGCTAATAATGATTCAGATTCGTAGGGTGGATTTTCCGGCAAAATGATTGTTTGAATGCCCTGTTGCTGTAAAGCTTGTGCGGTTGCTGATCCAATGGCCGCCCCATTGAATATCCGGTAAAGGTTGCCATGTCGCTTTGATCAGCGGAAAGCTAAAATCGACCGCCGCTTGACTGACAAAGATTGCAATCATGATGCGATCGAGTTGTTCGATGGCAGTTTGTAAAAGGGGTTGCTGCAAAGTAGGTTGAAAGTGAATGGTTGGAAGTAATTCGGGTATGAATCCCAGGGGTTTTATTTTTTCTGCTAAATTTAGGCCATATTTTTCGGGTCGTGTGATCAGTACTCGCACGGTTATTCCTCTTGCCGAGCGGCATCGATGATGGCTTTTGCGCCTTCTCTGAATAATTGTTGAGCAACCTTTTGTCCAATGGATTCGGCTTGATGCGGGGGGCCCTCGGCCGTTGCCTTCATAACAACGCTTCCGTTTGCCAGTGCGACCATGCCTTGTAAGTGCAAAAGGCCAGCAGCGTTTATCTCAGCAAAGCCTGCCACTGGAAGATGGCACCCTCCATCCAACGCTTTATTGAGGCTTCTTTCTGCTAAAACGCAGTGTGCGCTGGGTAAGTGGTGTAAAGGCTTGATCAATTGCAAGGTTGCAACATCTTCCAAACGACATTCAATGCCTAAGGC
>JABDFC010000029.1 GCA_013286785.1 Gammaproteobacteria bacterium | reverse complement strand
CATGACCAAGCATTATAAACCCGTTCTGAATAAGGAAAAGACGCATGAACCAACCTCATGATCGTGTCACGCTCATTCGGGAAGCACTGGCTACACTAAAACCCAGTGATCTCAACATTCAAGATAACAGCTATCAACACGCAGGGCATGAGGGTGCAAAAAGTGGCGGCGGTCACTTTTCCGTACAAATTACAAGCCCTCTGTTTACAGGGAAAAGTTCTGTTCAACGGCACCAAATGGTGTATGCCGCTCTTGGCAATTTAATGCATTCCGAAATTCATGCGGTGAGTATTGCTGCAAAAGCGCCGGATGAGGGTTAACTAAACAACACACAGATCAAAATCTACACTATTATCTTCCCTAATCACTACTCGCAAGCTCCCTCCATTCTGGTAATTATCGGAAAGAAATCAAATAACCATTTCATTATATTTACCTAAAAGATCAAATTACTGCGTAATCCACTTCGAGACCTGTTCTATCGTCTGGCGAGAGATCAGGAGTTCCAGGTGACCATGATTTTCTAAAATGAGGGTATTATGCGCTGGTTCATCCAAGATCAAAGCCGCCTCCCAGGGAATAATCTTATTATCCATTTTACTGGCGATAAGATAATAAGGAATGGAAGAATGCTCAATCCGCTTTAACAGCTGGCTTAAGAAAGAGGAGTCGGGCGACATCTCGGTTGCATTTTCTCCCATCACCAGGGCACAGAGCCGAGATCCTTGGAAAGGGGTTCCTAAGGCAATGACGCGGGCAATCTCATCGGGTTCTGCGAAGTATTCGCTATAATAACTGCAGACTAAACCTCCCATCGAATGGCCGACTAAGATCACTTGTTTTTTACCAGTTTGTTGTAGGATTTCTTGGATCTTGCCTTTAAGACTTTCAGCAGCCGCTGGGATAGAAGAGAAGAGCGTAAAATTCACGGAATAAATGGGGCCAACGCCTTCTTTCTTTTGTAATTGGTGAATAAACCAAGCCCAAACATTTTGGTGTGCTAAGTAGCCGTGGACCAATAAAATCGGGAGAGCTTCTGTGTTAAGGATTTTTGGTTTGGGATAGAGACGAAAAGCGCGAAAAGGGAATAAAAGAATGGTGATGAAGATAAAGCAAAATTCAATGAATAGGCTTTTGAACCCAGCAAACCAAGAGATTTGCAGTGGCTGGCCGGTGGTCAGGGCATTGATCCGAAGTTCAAACCAAAAGAGAAAGTAAGTTAGAATTGTTAATACTAACGCAACCCAAAAAATACCCCAAAAAATTATCTTGAAGACGAGCGCAATAAAGTCCATTTGAGTTACCCTGCTTGAATGATATCTAGGTATAACCACAGTATCATAGTGATTTTACCGGCTAAACTTGCCTGTTTTCCAATATATTCGTAAAGTGTCACTTACAAAGTCTCTTTTTATGAAAAAGTATTAGGTCTTGTTCTCATGAATGATATCAATAATTCACCGAAACGTCATCGAGTGGTTTCCGGGATACGAACCACGGGTTTATTGCACCTGGGAAACTATCACGGCGTCTTAAAAAACTGGGTGGAATTACAGTCAAAATATGAGTGTTATTTTTTTGCAGCCGATTGGCATGCCCTAACGACTGAATATGAACACCCAGAAAAGATTCATTATTATACAAAAGAGATGATGCTGGATTGGTTGGGTGCGGGGCTTGATCCCAAGCAATGTGTCTTTTTTGTTCAATCGCACATTCCAGAACATGCTGAATTACACTTGTTATTTTCTTTTTTAACCCCATTGAGTTGGTTGGAACGGGTTCCAACGTATAAAGAATTGCGAGGCAAATTGAAAGAAAAACATTTAGCAACGTATGGTTTTTTAGGATACCCTGTTTTACAAAGTGCGGATATTTTAATGTACAAACCGGCATTTGTTCCCGTTGGGGAAGATCAAGTTTCGCATGTCGAGTTAACCCGTGAAATTGCAAGGCATTTTAATCATTTATACCAAACGCGCTTAAAAAGCCCTTTTCCAGAACCAGAAGTATTATTAACCAAAACCCCTAAAATGCCGGGGCTTGATGGACAGAAGATGTCTAAGTCCTATCAGAATACAATCGCGTTGCGCGAGGATCCTCAATCGGTGGAGCATAAGATCAAAGTGATGCCGACCGATCCTGCCAGGGTACGCCGAACGGATCCGGGTGAACCGGAGAAATGTCCGGTTTGGAATTTTCATAAAATCTATTCTTCCAAAGACGTGCAAGAATGGGTGCAAACGGGGTGTCGGTCTGCTGGAATTGGCTGTTTGGAGTGTAAAAAGCCGGTTATTACGGCAATTCTTGCGGAACAAGAAAAAATCCGAGAAAGAGCTGCGTTGTATGAAAAGGATCCGGATTTGATTAATGATATCATACGATCTGGTGCAACGGTCGCACAGCAAAAAGCTCGTGAAACGCTTGCAGAAGTTCGTGAAGTAATGGGAATTTTAAAATCATGACCTTTGATTTGGTACCCGAGTCCTTAGAAGCTGGCGAAACAAAACAGTGTTACGGTTTTGTTCGGGGTGAGGCAGTCACCAGTTTACCGATGGATCTTTATATTCCACCCGATGCGATGGAAGTGGTACTCGAAGTATTCGAGGGGCCCTTAGATTTGCTGTTATACCTCATCAAAAAACATAATTTAGAAATTTTAAATATCCCGGTTGCCGAAATTACCCGTCAATATATGGTTTATGTGGAAGCAATGTCGGCGATTCGGTTAGAGCTCGCGGCAGATTACTTAGAGATGGCGGCCATATTGGCAGAAATTAAATCTCGGATGTTATTGCCACGTCCTGTACTGGACAACGGTGAAGAAGTCGATCCGCGCGCTGAATTGGTTCGTCGTTTGCAAGAATATGAACGGTTTAAAACGGTAGCCGTGGAATTAGATCACATTCCCAGAATGGAACGGGATATATTTTTAGGGACAGTGGAGCTGGATAAGTTGCAAATCGTTAAGCCTCATCCAGCGGTTGAATTAACGGAACTGCTGTTGGCTTTTAAAGACATCATCAAACGTGCAGATTTACAGTCGGTTCATATGATCAAACGGGAAGTCTTATCAGTACGAGAAAGAATGTCCCGGATCTTAGCCGGTTTAGAAGGTGATCAATTTATCAATTTTTATGATTTTTTTGATGTCTCTGAAGGTCGTTTAGGCGTTGTAGTGAGTTTTATTGCTATTTTAGAATTGATCAAAGAAACCATGATCGAATGTGTCCAACGGGAACCATTTGGTCCAATCTACATAAGGGCAGCGGGATGTTAGTAGAGCAAAGTTTGAAAAATTTATTGGAAGCTGTGTTGTTGGCGGCAGGTAAACCAATGACTGAAGAACAATTGTTAGCTGTTTTTACAGAAGAAGAAAAACCCACCATCGGCGTGGTGCGAGCGGCGTTACGAGATTTACAGCAAGAGTCAGAAGGTCGTGGCGTTGAATTGGTTCAAGTTGCCAGTGGTTATCGGTATCAAATTAAGCCGGAGTGGGTTTCTTGGGTCAGTCGATTGTGGGAAGAAAAAGCGCCGAAATATTCGCGGGCTTTGCTAGAGACTTTAGCGTTGATTGCTTACCGGCAACCCATTACACGTGGTGAAATAGAAGATATTCGTGGGGTTGTGGTCAGTACGTCGATTCTCAAAACATTGACGGAAGACCGTGAATGGGTGCGAATCGTTGGGCACAAAGAAGTACCAGGAAGACCAGCGCTTTATGCAACGACTAAGGGATTTTTAGATTATTTTGGCTTAAAAAGTTTACAGGCACTTCCAGCATTACCGGATATCATGAATTTAGACACGGTGAATCTCAATTTAGAAGTTCCTGTCCCTGTCGAGGAAGAATCTTCGGGAGTTGATGTCGAAGGTGATTCAGTCGAACAGGATGAATTAGTCTATGACCAAAGTTAACGGTGAAAAATTACAAAAAATCTTAGCTCAGATGGGCCTGGGCTCCAGACGTGAAATAGAACGCTGGATAGTACAAGGCCGTTTGAAGATCAATCTCGTTGTTGCAAAATTGGGTGATAGAGTGAGCTTAGAGGACAAAGTCGAGTTGGACGGTCGATTGGTTCGTCTAAAAGCAACAGAAGATATCCAACAACAAATATTGATCTATCATAAACCTGCCGGAGAAGTATGCAGTCGCAATGATCCAGAGGGCAGACCAACCATTTTTGATAACTTGCCCAAGACGCGTGGAAAGCGTTGGATTTCGATTGGTCGTTTAGATTTTAATACCTCGGGTTTATTGTTATTAACGACTGACGGCGAATTAGCCAATCGTTTAATGCATCCTTCTTCTGAAATTGAGCGTGAATATGCGGTGAGGACCTTTGGGAGGATGACTGAAGAGTCAATGGAACGCTTGCGAAATGGCGTCCAGTTAGAAGACGGTTTGGCGCGTTTTGATCACATTAGAGACGCAGGGGGTGAAGGGGCAAATCATTGGTATCATGTTGTGTTACGAGAAGGCCGAAATCGAGAAGTCAGACGGATGTTTGAATCACAAGAGTTAAAGATCAGCCGGTTAATTCGAGTTCGGTTTGGTTTTGTGACGTTGCCAAGGTTTCTCAGGATCGGGAAATGGGTGGAAATGGAGAAAGAATCCGTAAACAAGCTGTTATCGACCGTGGGTTTGAGCAGATTTGAACCCGTTAAAAACAGAAGCACTCGTGCGCCAAAACACAGAGCTGCTTTAGCAAATTCTAGGAATCGATCAACTGCCTTGAGACTCAGAACGACACCCGAAAAAGAACGAGGACAAGAAAAATTGTTTTTAAAAAGAGATCTCCTAAAGAAAAAAAAACCAAGTCATTAGAAAAAAAATATTTTACTGGATCTAATATTCTAAGGTGCTATTTGCAGAGTTTAGCTTTATCCGCTATTTTTAAGGTATAAATATTATTTTTTTTTGTAAGGATTCGGTAGGTTTTTGATAAATTCTTTAAGGGAGTTACAGGCACTCACCCAAGAGCAGATTAGTAAGCTGTCTGATTATGGACAATATGAGTCTTCCTTACTTTTGAACGAGGCCAAAATTAAACTCGCGTTATGTAAAATCAATGGCTTTGGAACACCCAAGAGCCCGTTGGAAGGCATTGATCTTTTATTTGATGTTGTCCTTGGTGGTCGTGAATTTTCCGTATGGACACTAGAGAGTTTGAGTAAACATAAATTCTTAGAGCTTGAAGAACAATTTTTTGAGTATTATTTTGAGAAACGGGAAAATAAAGATCCCAGGATTTTAACGATCATAGGAATTTGTTATGCCTTTGGGATTGGTATTGATAAAAATCCCAGTCAAACATTTCGATTTTATACGCTTGCAGCGGAACAAGGCTATGCGGCTGCTCAATATTTTCTAGGATTGTGTTACATCAATGGCAGTGGCACAAAAAAAGATCCGGCTACTGCTGTAAAGTATTTTCAACTTGCAGTCGAACAATGTGATCCGAATGGGCAATGTGCACTGGCGGCATGTTACAACTTTGGCATAGGTGGCGTGCAATCGAGTACCGAAGAATCTGTGTTATTATATAAACGGTCGGCAGAGGGAGGGAATGCAACAGCTCAATATACATTAGGCGTTTGGTATGAAAGAGGAGTATCTGTACTAGCCGATCGAACAGAAGCCCTAAAATGGTATAATGAAGCAAAACAACAAGGCAGTATTGAAGCGGCTCAAGCGTTACAAAAACTCTGATTTTCTTCCACTCTAAAAGTCTGTTTAGTGATCCCCTGACTGTCTGGTCCCATCAAATATAAATAATAAGAAAGTATTTCCTGTGGGAGTGGTAAAGAACTGGTATCTTCAGCGGGATAGGCGTTTTTTCTAAGAGGTGTGCGAGCGTGTACAGGATTAATACTATTCACGCGGATGGCAGTATTAGTTTCCAATTCATCTGCCAATATTTGCATCAAACCTTGTAGACCAAATTTACTGACAGAATAGGCACCCCAGTAGGCTTTTCCTATTATCGCTTCGTTAGCGGAAGTAAAAATGATCGAGGCGTCGGGAGCTTTATTTAATAGTGGCAAAGTCGCTTGGCATAATAGGAAAGCACTGCTTAGGTTCACTTGTAGCACTTGGTACCATTGTTCAATGGGATAATGTTCTAGGGGCGTTAAGGTTCCTAGCATCGCTGCATTCAGCAAAACGCCGTCTAATCGGCCGAGTTGTGAGGCAATATTGTGTTGCACCTCTTGATAGTCTGCTGGGGTTGCGGTGGCAAGGTTAAAGGGATAGATGGCAGGAGTGGGATGTCCCGCGGCAATAATCTCATCATAGAGCGTTTCTAATTTCGGAATCGAACGTGCCAATAAAATGACTGTTGCCCCATGAGCAGCGTAGGCTTTGGCAGCGGCTCGACCAATGCCGCTAGAGGCGCCAGTCACGAGAATGATCCGTTCCGATAATATGTCTGCTGGTGGCGTGTAGTTTTTAAGCATGGTCAAAGTGTACCATGAGAGACAACGAGAACATATTTGTTGGTTTGCTTAATATAAAATGATGAGCTGACAATCCCGGCCAGAGACTGCTAGAATCTAACATAATGAGGATATTAAAGGCAGAGCAGCGTGTTTGATATTTTACGGACTTGGTTTAATCGATATTTTACCGATCCAGAAGCGGTTCTATTATTTTTTCTTTTGGTTTTTGGCTTTGGTTTAGTCATGCTGATCGGTGGCATCCTCACACCGGTGTTAGCGAGTATTGTGATTGCCTATATCCTTGAATGGATAGTTTCCCAACTGCAACGTGTAAAAATCCCCAGATTGGCTGCGGTCTTAATCGTATTTTTAGGGTTTTTAGGACTGCTTTTAGTGTTTTTCTTAGTGTTATTACCCTTATTGTGGAAGCAGGTGATAAGCCTTTTCGACGAATTGCCGAGTATGATGATCAAAGGGCAACAAATGATGTTTGGTTTGGCCGAGCGATTTCCAGAATATTTTTCCCAAGAACAAGTGCACACTTTTACCAGTGAACTTCTAACAGAGGCTCGTAATTGGACAAAAGTCGTATTATCGATATCTTGGTCCTCGATTACGGCATTGATTACAGCAATTGTGTATTTGGTTTTAGTGCCTTTATTGGTGTTTTTCTTCCTGAAGGATAAAGATAAAATTGTTCGCTGGACGGTCAGTTTCTTACCCGATAAACGAGGAGTTTTAAGACAAGTCTCTTCCGAAGTGAATGTTCAGATTGGGAATTATATTCGGGGGAAAGTCGTTGAGATACTGGTGGTCTCGGTGGCCACTTATGGGGTGATGTGCTATTTCGGGCTGCAATACGCGGTGTTATTATCAGTTTTAGTTGGGGTTTCGTGTTTAATTCCTTATGTGGGAGCCATTGTGACCACAATTCCCGTGATCTTAGTTGCCTATTTTCAATGGGGATGGGATTCGCAATTCGGATATTTTATTCTAACGTATTTAGTGGTTCAGGGTTTAGATGCAAATATTTTAATCCCGCTGCTTTTTTCAGAAGCAGTTAATTTACACCCCATCGCCATTGTGGTCGCTACGTTATTTTTTGGTGGAATCTGGGGTTTTTGGGGAGTCTTTTTTGCAATTCCACTGGCGACTTTATTCAAAGCTGTGTTGAATGCGTGGCCAACAACGACGCATGAGCAGACTACTTTAAAAGCGACATAACCGCGTTAATCCATGGCAACTGCAGCACTTTTGCTGGGTTTCTGGGAAGATTTTAACAATAAGATCAGTGGATACATCACGACAAAACTCCAAGTGATGACAATATAAACATCGACAATAGCCAACATTTGGGCTTGACTGGAAACCTCTTGTGCCAGAATGAGCGCACTCAAAGGGTTGTTTGGGAGTAAATCCAATGGAGCCAAATAAGCACTCACCGCCGGATTAAAGGGATTGATAAAGCCTACCAAGTGGTTCCACGCAATGCTTGTGTGCCGGGTAAGAATGGTGGCGACAATCGAAATACCGAGCGAGAAACCAAAAGTTCGCATGAGACTGAATAAACCGGCCCCTTCTGCAAGCAGATGCGGGGGTAATGTCGAAAGCGCAATCGTCGAAAGCGGGATCATCACAAATCCAATTCCGAACCCTTGAATCACCCCCGGTCCAATCACCCAACCTGGACTGATATAGAGGTTATAGTGAGTGCAAATATAACTTGAGATAATATTGAGAAAAATTCCAAAGGCGATGAACAGATTTGGATGGATCCGTGTTGCATATTTTCCCACAATCATCATGGCAACCATACTGGCAATACCGCGCGGTGCCATGACTAAACCGGTTGTAAATGTCGGGTAATCAAAGAGGTTTTCTAACATTAACGCTTGAATGACCATCGATCCAAATAAACCCAATCCCATGGCAGACATGATGAGACATGAGGCCACAAAATTGCGGTCTTTAAACAGATCAACTTCAAAAATTGGTTTGACACTTTTACGGTAAATGCTCACTAATATGTACCCTAACAAGCCGGCAAACGCTAAGCAAGAAATGATTAGAATAGAAAGATCTTCAAACCAATCGGCTTGATTGCCACGATCTAAAACATATTGCGTGCCGCCAATGGCAGTGGCCATCAATAGCAGGCTGGTCCAATCCAAATTTCTCACTCGCTTATCGCTGTCTGGAACAACTTTCCATGCCATCAACATCGAAAGGATCCCAACTGGAACATTAATATAAAAGGTCCAACGCCAATCAAATGTTTCGGTAAGATATCCACCCAAAGTTGGACCGAGAATGGGTCCTACCATCACACCAATCCCCCAGATCGCCATTGCTTTTCCCCGCTCCGCAGGTGGATAAGTGCTGACCATAATCGCTTGGGATAAGGGAACTAATGCTGCGCCGAAAACACCTTGCAATAAACGAAAAATCACAATTTCATCGAGATTCTGAGCAATACCGCATAGTGCAGAAGTCAGCGTAAAACCGAGTATGCTCATAAACAGATATTTTTTTCTCCCGACCACATCAGTGAAAAAGCCGGTTAAAGGCATAAAAATGGCCGATGCAACTAAATACGAAGTTAAGACCCAGCTGATTTGATCGGGGGTTGCCGAAAAGGTTCCTTGCATGTCTGGCAAGGCGACATTGACGATGGTGGTATCAAGGACTTGCATAACGGTTGCTGCCATCACGGAAATGGTGATGAGCAAACGCTTTCGGTTATCAACCACAGTGCTCATTTGGGTTGGTATGAGCTCTTTGGTGTATGAATGGTAACGGTAGCCGTGGCCCCTACTCTTAAGGGATAGTTGGGATCAGGATCTGTGATAATGACTTTAACGGGAATGCGCTGGGTTACTTTGACCCAATTACCTGTTGCATTTTGGGGGGGCAGCAAAGAATAAACCGTTCCGCTGCCGCCACTAATACTCTCTACCATGCCATTAAACGTTTTGTCTGGGTACATATCTAGGACAATTTTTGCCGTTTGATTGGGTCGAATATTGGTTAATTCCGTTTCTTTATAATTGGAATCCACCCAAAATTTTTGCGTACTGATGAGCACGAATAAAGGCATTTCAGCTTGAACGACAGAACCGGGCGGTAACGACAGATTATTAATAATGCCGGTCGTTGGGGCTGTAACGCGGGTGTATTTGAGGTTGACTTTGGCTTCTTTCAATTTTGCTTCAGCCATTTTCAAATTGGCAGAGGCGACATCGACGGCGGTAACCGCATTGTCCCTTTCTTCCGGTGGGAGAAATTTTTGCGCGACCAATTTTTCGGTTCGCCCAAGATTAATGGAAGCATTTTGTAATTGAGCCTTGGTCTGGAGGACTGCCGCATTGGCTTCATCAATTGCTAACTCAAAGGTCTCTGGATCGATATCAAACAAGGGATCACCCTTCTGCACCAGCTGGTTGTTCAAGATATACAATTTAAGAACGGGCCCGGTGACTTGGCTTGCAATTTGAATACTATCGGCATTGACATAACCATTGTCGGTAGAAACATGGGTTTGAAGATGGTGCCACCCTGCATAGAGCAACAACAGGATAAAGATTGCGAGTAAACTAACCCAGAGTGGTTTCCGAGGTCCTAATGCAGCAAGGATTCGATCATAAAGCGATACCAAATGAGTCTTAATCATGTTTTTCCTAGGCCATATTGGGGGCTCGCCAGAAAGTAAAGCGAGTTATCTTTATAATATTATAGGACTAAATGAGGCAGGATCGAAAGCTTTATTCTGACTATTCAAGAAGCGGGAGGAATGTTCTGTGTAACTTGGCTTTTTTTGGAAATTGAAGGGGCAAGTTGAGTTTTGTTTTCCTGATTTATTGACTTTTAGATAACTTTGCCGCATTTCCTGAATTCGAGGCAGTATTAATCGTGCAATTGTTTTGTGGTTCTTGAGGGTTTCTAAATATTGCTTTTATCTTTCGGATCATTGCCGGGTCTGTGTGGATATAAATGTCCTCTGGTATTGTACGGCCAGCTTTAGAGAACTCGGTGGCTATTTGCTCAACCCAAGCAGTATTTTCAGATGCTGCGGCATAGCTTAATACAAATTCACATCCTGGAGAAAGGTAATTTAATTTTAACGTGGCAAGGATAAACTCCGCGACGTCTTTTGAACCGCACAAACAGGCAATTCTCAATGTTTCGTCTAGTTTTATTTTGCTTGTTTCGTGATTGGCTTTAAAGTAGTCAAGATTATCAGCAATAACGGCATAATGGATGGGGATATTGGCGCCACTCAGTAAAGGTAGGATTAATCTGTCGCAAGTGGTGTCGCATTGCCCGGTCCATTTTGTTCTTAATTGAGCAATTTTACTTGTATATTCATTAGAGTCTCGTCCGGCAAGGACGCAAGCATCGTCATAGGCTTTCATTTCTGCTTTTTTTTGTTCATGCTGGTGTAACATCGCCACTCCACAAGTAAAATATTTGTTTATAAATATAACATATTTTATCTGATTTTACTACCATCATCGCCATAGTGAGGCCCAGTATAGTTAGTTGTATGGGTTGTGGTGTGGGCTATGTTCTATACTATTGGGGAGAATAATAGTAATACCAGGGCGTGCTAAAAAAGGGTACTTAGTGGATAGAACTTCTGATTCAATTCGATTTTTAGACTTGGTTCAGGCCTTATTTAAGAATTTCAGTGATGGAATGCCTAGCAGCTTACAAATCAGAAATTTATTTTTGACTAACACTGAAAGAGCGCTGGCATCCAACGAACAGGAAAAAAAGATTAAAGAACGTTTTGCAAAGGCAAAAGAGTTATTTGAGAGTGTCAGTGGAAGAGATTTTCCGGCTTTTTTTTACAAGTTATCGGATAAAGAAACGATGCTCGCACATTATCAAAAAGCTTATAACACACTACAAGAACAATTTCATGCAAGAGTGGCGCAGGTGACCCAACCGCTAACGGTTGAGTTGATTCAAAAGATATTGAAAGAAATCGAAGGTGCCAATACAACCGAAAAACTATTTCCGGAAATTGTTAAATGTCTCTTGGCACAAACTGATCTAAATACATTAATTCCAGCAGATATGGGCCACGCGACGAAAACCTTTGATCAGTGGTTTCTTGCAAAAAAAGAAGAGATAAACAATCTTGCTTTAAGTGCTTTTTTCGGGATGGATATGGTTGGTTATGCTGTCCAGATAGGATGTATTTATGCACCAGAAGCAAAACATAATTGGATGATGAATGCCTGTTGGACTCTTTCTAGTGTTATGGAAGCTAGGCAAGTTGTTTTACTCTCCGAGTTGACAGGAACCCATGGAGTTCGCAGGAAGAAAGCAAAACCAAGTGCCGTGGGAACTGCTGCTCAAAGTTCAAGCAGTAGTTCTACTTCAACTTCTACGACGACTGCGACCTCTGTACCAACCTCTGATAGCACGGTGATCTCTGATCAAATTTCTGCTTTTGCATTAGAGATTTCCATTGCCATCAAAATGGACTATGGTTTAAACATTAGTCCAGACGGTCGTACGGTTAAATTAATGAGACCAGATAAAAAATTTAATGATACATTATTGCAACGTACCCTCCCGACCAAAGAAGAACAATTAAGAATCTATAATCAGTGTGTGTTGGCACGAGAATTATATGTTCAGTTGTCAAACATCTCTGCTTTTCGAGATTCTTTTCATGCTCAATTAACAAGTTCCAATCCCACGGATAAACCAGATTTGATTTTGGCATTAGAACATCTCAGAAAAGGGGATTGCTTACCCAATATCTTGAGTAAGTTATCGGAGCGAGAAATTGTATTATTAAATCATGCACTCACTGCTGAACAACAATTTCAAGGTCTGACGTTTAACGAATTAAGAGGCATGGTGAACCACTATATGCCTAAAAATGCAGCAGCGTCTTCATTACCGCCTTTAAATACCCATAGTCCTCAACATCACAATGAACAGCAGCAACGACGTGAGGCAGCCAGTTCAA
>JABDFC010000028.1 GCA_013286785.1 Gammaproteobacteria bacterium | reverse complement strand
TAGGGGCAGTAGCTAGCCATGTAAGACCATATTCATCCATCCATTCACCTGCTGCAAGATTCAGGATATGGCGCACAATCTGCAAGCCATAATTAATGGTGCGATTTTTCACACCATCCTTTTGTCTTGATGTAATGTATGGTTGTAATGATCCCATATGTACTGCTTCCAGAGCTAATTCTCCAATATAGGCATCCAGAATTTTTAGACCATCTGCATCTGATCTAATACTGCGTTTATGCTGATTTTCCAGCAAAAACTTAGTTGCAGCTCTTCTAAATAGCCTTTTTTGCCTAACACCATATACCGTTGCTTGGCGGACAGTTTCTAGCCGTCGAGCCAGGTATTTTTCCGCTTCTTCGAGCCGACTTGTTCCCGTGCTTTCACACACTCGCACTTTGCCGACTTTCTTGTCGATATGCCAGATCCCGCCTCTTTTGACGAGTCCTGGCGTTTTTTTACGTCCCATACGCTTCTCCTTATTAGCGCAGGACGCCCGTTACACCCCTATGATGCGATACACCAGGCATCCAAATCAAGCCTCTTAAAATCTGTTTTATTCACTTTCAATGTAATAAAGAAACACGACAACGAGTTGTCATTTTTTGCTTTTGTTTCAATAGTGCATGGATAAAACAAAGCGTCCGACTTTGTCATACCTAACGTCTTACTTTGTCCGACAAAATAGGACAAAGTCGGACGCTTGTTTCTTGTAATAGGAGAATGCCGATCTTTTGACATAAAGTAGATGAGGGATATTCAAAGAGTGTTCAGCTGTTTCCAAAATGGAAACAACTACTAAAGAGAGAGGAAGGAAGTCAGGCTAGTTTAAAGTACTGATATTTGATGAATTGTAATTCGATATTACAGTTATTATTCCAAAATGCCAACTTTCAATTTGATTCTTTGTTCTTTAAGTAAAATTTATGAGCGTATTGAGGGTTGAATCTTGAAAAAATGTAAATATTAGAGAGTAAGCTACATTTTAGTATGAGGGTACAGGGGGAGATAACAATCTTGGAAGATAAACATAAATGTTGTTGGATTAAATTTTTAGAATTTATTCTTGGAAAAGGGCAAGGAATAGGGCCATTCTTGCAGGGCATAGGGCTCACTATGGCAGGTTTTGCGACCCTTGGAGCACTTTATAAAACAGGCGATTTATACGATAAAATATTGCATGTTCAAATGCAAGCAGAGGCCATAAAGTCTAGTGTTGATACATTAAATTTATTAGTTAGACAGCAAAGCTCAAAATTAATTTTAGGCTCATCAAAGATTGATAATTCAAAATTAACTAAAAAGCAAGTTAATGAGGCAATTAAAAAAATACCTACTTCTCCAGCGAATGGAAGTGGGATTTACTTGCCTTCTGATGTTAGACCAGATGTTGCAGATAGACTTTTAAAAGCAGATACGGTGGAAAGTAGGGAGTTGATCCTTCAAAATGCCCTCAAATATGATCCAAAGGGTGGTCAGTGAATATTTGTGAATCTGGGGAAAAATTTCTGAAGACTCCTTAGAATTCATTGTTGTATCGTGTTGTTGCTAGATTGGTAAAGAATTTAGTAAGGGGCTTAATGTTTGAGATAAGGCTCAAACAGAGGTTTCTTCTATATCAAAATACTTTAGTATTTTATTTATAAATTCTTCAAGAGGTTTACGTAAATTCAAATCACTATTTATCTTAATCGGAGCCATTTCAGCAAATCGGACTTTCGGCTCAACCTCAGGTGCCCAACTTTCTAAAGTTCCATTTGGAACTATAAAAATACCCACTTTTTCCAAGCTAGAAATAATTTCGGTAAAAATATTTTGATGTTCTTTAGCCCAATCACTTCTAATTCCATATTTTTCTGAATAATCACATAGTTTTTTTATTTCGTTCTTGTCTTTAGCTTGTTTATCTTGGAAGTTTTTCTTGAGATCTTCAAAAATGTTTGTGGCTGAACCACCCAGAGCGTCATAAACATATTGAATAAGTTCATGGTTATATAAAATAACATCAAAGTCATAAATAAACACTATATGTGCTCCAACTTTTGAAAAAATATCCACTATGTTTTTGGTGCTCCCTGTTCCTCCGCTGGCAACAAAGCCGAAATCTTTATCTGAAATATTTTGATGTTGCTCGAATAAGGTTTGGTAAAAACTGCGATCTGAAGCACCTTCGACAATAATACATCTTTGATAAAACAATCCTTGTAAAAACTGTTCTTGGTTTTTCATGGCTGTTGATTCTATTCCCTTGTTGAAAGAACATTGTTGAATATTTCCTTGGTTATTTTTCAGACGGTCAATCCTGAAAATAGTAGTGGAGGTATTTGAATCTAGAATACCCTGCAATATTATGGGATCATGAGTGACTAAGAAAACTTGTTTTCTTTGCATGGCTGCAAGTTCAACTAATTTTCTGCCCAACCATCTTTTCTGAGCTGGGTATAAATGCATTTCTGGCTCATCAATAAGAATTATTTGATTGATGGGATCCAATAAACTAGTTAGCAATCTTATCATGCTTCTTATTCCATGCCCTGCTTCTGAGAGAGGAGTGAAATGTTCCTCTTTCCATTTTTGAGCAATTGAGCACTCTTCTTGTAAATTATGCGCATTTTTGTTAAAGTTGGGCAGAGGTGTTTTTGATAAGCCTAATTGAAGTTTGGTTAATGTGTGTGAAAGCAAAACAAAATGTGCATTGAAAAGGTGTAATATTGTACGATTAATATCTTCCAGTAGAGTCTTGTTTCTAAATAAAACGTTAATTGAGTCGGTTGGAGGCTGATCTAGACCAATTGTCCCAACTTCATCTTGCAATGCAAGCCTAGACTCACAACTGGAAAAGCTAATAAAAGGCCTTCTATATCTAAGATCATTTATAATTTTCGTTTTTTCGTCTATAGCATCCATTTGTTTAATATCTTCTTGGGAGAAACGTAAATTTTGAGAATGGTCAACATTTCCGTCAATATTTTTAGTTGCGGTAGAATAATAAAACAGAGACATTCCTTCTGTTTTGCTCGACATGGAGTTTTTTAATAATAAAATATCTTCTTTTACGTTATCAGTGTCATATTCTAATTGAGAGACCCAATAATTTTTTGTTCTTGTTTGACCGATAGCGTATGCAAATAATTCTAATATGAATGTAGTTTTACCAACACCATTACCTCCTATGAAGACGTTGAAGTCACCAAAATCTATATTTTCGCTATTTATCAATTTGGCATTTATAACTTTCAAACCATATCCCCCACAAAAAATAGTTAGCCAGATACTAAATTTTTCTATAAATAACTTTCACTTTGTAGCATTAGCATTATAAGTATCATAGTTATAACGAGACTCACAATTTTGGTGTGACTTAATCATATTTACCTGTTATGAGAGTTTGTAAGAGTTAAGGAGATAATTGTGAGGTGTTTAGTCTTTCCATGACATAAGTTATCTTACATTCTTGTTATGGATTGGGTGTTTTTGAGGCGAATCAAGTTTAAATAAAATAGAGCTTCAATGGGGCATTTCCTTGTATAATAGAAGATGACAATATAGCTTGAAAGCTTGGTGAGTTTTGCGTGACTGGGTAGTATATCGTTATGCATTGTCCGGCATTGTAACGAGCGCCTGGCAATTAAAAGTTGTTAAAAATCAAGGGGCCAATTTTGGATGTTCAGATTTGTAATTAGCAGGTCGTGGGAGAGAGTAAAAATCCAGTCACCAGCTCCAGATAAATCAAAGACTTAACGAAACTCGCTTCAATGTAAAAATTTTTTGTGTCGAATATGTGTCGGGCTTCAGAGTAAAAAATTCATTTCTATGTAATACCATTGACTTCTGACCTACAATGGTTTATTGTTTTAACATAAATACAAAAATGAGCTAAATAACTTATTTAATATTGTTTTGCAAATTTTAATTTTTTATTGTGTGTAATGTCAATAAATCTAATATAGGAATGTTGAAAATGCAGCTTATCAGCTTGGAAAGTAAAAAAAATGTAAGAACAATATTATTTTTTGCAAGCCCCGTAATTGCATTTATTACAATTTTCAATGTTTATCTAATCCTGATGGAAGCACCATTGGGGGATTTTCTATCCCTCAATTTAATATTTGATTCAATTATTTGTTTCATAACTGCTTTTATTATTAGTATATTCTACGTTCCCAAGATTGCGTTAAAAATTCTGGATAAATGGGGGTGGAAAGATACTTTTCTTTCAATTCTTGAACGGTTGTTTAATACGGTAATCTTCGTGTGCATTGCAGCTGGCCTTATTTACCAAGCTTCTGAGCACTGGGCAATAATTGAAGGGATTTTTTGGATACTGATTTCTTTGGTATGGGAATTTTTCGGTAAAATTATTTCCCTTCTTACCCCGACAATCATAATTGGCCTATTTATTCTAATAAAGTTGAGGGGTATAAAAAAAGAATTAGAAAAAATTCGCTGGAAATTATCTTCATATAGGGGAGGCGATCATTATGACGATGATGAGGACGAGTAGGATAGTAGAAGGACTGATAAAATGAAAAATGTAAAATCTGAATTTTTTCCTATGCTTTCAATTAGAACTTGCGATTTCATTTTAAGTATGAATAACCTTCGTTATTTAAGTGAGTAGAACTGCCTTGACTATAAACCAACATTTGAGAATATCCAAGAGATTCTATGGCACATTATCAAAACCATTGATTCCTCTGGGAGAGTCTGTTATGAGATTAAGGGGGACAATTTACAAACTTAATATACCATTAAATTCGAAAGATATAAATTCCGTGAATATTGCAAGAATGAAACTCTGTGACGAAATAGATTTGTTTAAATACGCTTCCGCCATTTACAACAAAGACTCACTAATATCCAGACAATTAATTTTAATAGGAAGAGAAAATATCAAATTTGTCCAAGAAAGTCTTGATATTGCTTCTCAATATTTGAGGCCGACCTTGAAAAGTGTCGAAGGCGGTCGAAATTTAAATCCTAATAGCAGGCTTATGTTTTTCAAGAATATTAATCATTTTTTTTAATGTATTATTTGGGTGAATATATTGAATAAATTTTAATTGGGCTTCCAGTCTCTTATACATGGCAGTCAGTTCCATATTTTGTATGTTGTTCTTGTAGTTACGTAAGTATTCAAATAAATTTTTTCTAACCGCTTCGCGCTTTAGTTTGCCTGCTGTCAAATATCCATTATTAAGCGTTACACTTTTATTTGTTATCATCGGACTGGTTTGGGGCGTTATTTTTAGTTTTTTTCGATTAATACTAAACCCATAATTTTTTAAAAAAGATATGATTGTCTTATTCAAAAAGCTTAAGTGATGTTTAGTATAGTTAGAATTAATGGTTATATTAATATCATCTACAAATCTATTATAAATCATATTTTTTTTGAATAGGCTTTTAGCGAGATTATGCTCATGTTCCCAAAATATAAGATTTGCTAAACAATTACTCGTACATGCCCCTTGTGGAAGTTGGTTTGACACTGTGGTCAATTCTGCGAGAAAATCAGCAACAGGCTCAGCAAATTTGAAAAATTGTAACCAGATATTCTTGATTTGCTCCTTTGTTATAGAAGGATAAAATTCTTTGATATCAAATGTTAATAACGCTTTAGGTTTCCCGAGATTGCAAAGGTAGCCAGCATTACTTTTTATATCTTTTCCTTTAACCCCGCCGAATAAAAAGCCGGAAAAAACCACTTTATTGAATAGCCTATTTTTAATTTTCTTAAGAATGGCTTTTAAAGGTTCCTTAACAAAATAAGTTTTTCTAACTCCCCCGCTTTCTTTAAGTATAGGTTCATTGTGACAGTAATAGCTATCAGCAGTTGTGGCTATTTTTATTAATATTTCAGGGCGTTGTCCTAGAGCCTGAGCTAGCTCATCTACTGTTTTCAACTTAGATCCAGAATAGTAACTTTTGTTAATCTTCATTCTTTTAATAATTCAAAAATCAAATTTTTTAATTGGGTGCTTAAGTTCTCATCTAGTTCATTTATCTTTGATTGTTCTGTGCTTATATATACAAGCAAATATAAGGGTATGTCAATTGCTGTGGATATATCATTTAAAACGTTAAATGATGGTTTTCTTTTACCCGTTTCCACTAAGGATAGATATGATTTTGATAAGCTTACTTTTTCCGACAGCTCATTTAGAGTTAAATTTCGCAGTTTCCTGCACTTTCTAATAGCTAAGCCAATATTCATAATAAACGCCGTAAAACTAAGAAATAAAGCGACACACTGGAAGACTTATTTCCAGTGTTTGTTAATCAAGTCAACAACACTGGCAATACTAGGAAGAGTTTTGACAAAAATCGCAAGAAGATTCAAAATCTTTTTGCGATAAGTTGCATCCTCAGCACGTCTGCTTTCTAGTTCTTCAATAGCCATATCAAGCGTGATCAAAGCTTGATAAAACGTATCTTCTTTCACACCATGGTTGTTTTGCAAATGCTTCTTGAGCTTTTTTAATAGCACAAGAGCATCGATTCTATTACTCATAGAATATCCTCCAATATTTGTTACTGGGTCACGGAATTGTGCCCCTGTCATAGCACGTGCCGAATGGACAACCATGGCGTGGTGTGTCGCTATAACTCCCGATGACTTTTTATCATCGCAATCACACTCTCTTCTCTTAATAACTCTTCTGCCATTACAATAGTAGAGTTACTAAATAAGATTGCATGAAACTTACCCTTTCGGGCAACCATGTGAATGGTTAGCGTTACTAGCTCGTGCTTTCCAAATAAAGGAGAACTTCATCAAAACAGGCTCTAAGCCTGCCCAGCCGAAATTAAAACATAAGCATTAGATTTATGTCAACAATATTTTCTTACAGTAAACTTTTAGAGATATTGGCTTCATTCAATATCTTTGCTTCAACTTTGAATAAAATTATGTCAAAAAGCTAACAACTCTTATGGAAGAATAGGTAGGTTATCAGGCAGAATCGGGTGATAGAGCCTCTCCAACACCCATTTAAAGCTTGCGTGAGATTTGCGTGACTGGGTTGTACTTTGTTATGCACTGTCCTGCATGTAACGAGCGCCTGGCAATTAAAAGTTGTTAAAAATCAAAGGGCGAATTTTGGATATTTAGATTTGTAATCAGCAGGTCGCGGGTTCGAATCCAGTCACCAGCTCCAGATTAGCCAAGACAAAATACGATTCTGTATATCCCCGGATTTATTGGGCGCTGACTTGCACAGGATATGAGAGAATCTTGACAAAACATCGCCTCTCAGGTTAGATTAGCAACTCAGTATTTTTATATTCCCAAATGCGTAAAAGGGTGCAGGTACTTTAAAAAAAAACGCCGAATAGGTAAAAAAATTAACACGAGGATTAGGGGGAGTGAAACATGCGTTTTGCACAGATAGTTGAAGGCCTAGCAGATTTAGTCGACGCTGCAACGATGGAAATGGTACACGATCCCGTGCATTTTCCACATCATCCAGCTGATCCCGTTCGAATTTACGATAGCGAAACCGCGAGAACACTTTTCGAAAGTGTCAGGAAAGACAGAGCAGATTTAATGGTATTGCGTGGTGCACCCAATCGAGGAGGGAATTTTGCAGATATTGTTAGAGCAGAATTGAGGCAAGATGCTAATGCAGTGCGAGGTGTTAATCTGGCACCAGAAAGAAGGTTCTGGCAAATTGTCGAAGAACAAGCCAACCAAGTTTTGGGCCAAAATACGCTTAAACAAGTTGTAGAGGCCCGGGATGGCGGTTTTTTAGCCGACATTTTAAGAGGTGCGGCTGTTCCAGAGAATGATATTCCTCCTATCCTTGAGCATAGAATTGAAGATGTTCTAGTTGCCGCGTATGGATTAGCCTTAAAAACGGTGCACGAAAAAGTAAAAGATTTACAGCTTGATCAAGCGGTTTGTCCATACACCCGTGCCGTCATTTCGGAGGCTGACATGCGGCCAGCGACTCTTTTTAAAAATGTATTTGTAGTCGCTGCCATGGATTTTTTGAATTCCACGCATGACCATGATGACGCAGACGAAACCGAAGAAGTTAAAACAGCCTATCAGGCACTGTCACGGGAAGACATAAAATTAGCGAGGCAAACATGGCTCGCTATCATAACCAGGGGGGGAGCAGACGGTTTAATCGAACGTCAAGTTCAAAAACTAGCGGAGTGGGGTATCCCTGATAGAGCCAATTTAGGCGCCGAAAGGGAAAGGCTGGAAGTTGAATTGCGACGCATGGACCAAGAGGCGCAGGAAGATATAAATGAAGAAGCACGCATGATGGCATTGGCGATTCAGTTGTCTTTGGCCAAGCCAGGACAGAATCCTGATGAGATTTTGGCTCGTTATCCTAATCATTGCATGAAGATTGTCGAACAAAATCCCGGAGAATATCGATTATTAATCCTGACGCGCTCTCCGCATGGTGTACTGTTGTTTCACTTTGATGCACTCGATGGGACGTGTAAAGAATTGTCGCGCGGCCCTGTATGGGTCGATCGAAATGGCTGGGATGCGCCAGGATATAGCTCAACACTTAGGGTTGAAACCATTCGAACGGTCGAGGGTCGTGAACTATTATTATTGTTGGCGCGCGCGAGTAATGGACTTCGTCTTCATTGTTATGATCCCAGAGAAAATCAATGGCGTGAATTATCCGCCAACCCAATTTTTACGGATCAAAACGGGTTTAATCAACCATGCTATTATTCGACCCTTCGTACTGAAATTCTACGAGACCCCGCAGGACATGAACGATTATTGGTGATTGCCCGTGCCGCAACAGGGATCAGAATGAGTAGTTTTGATTTGGCGCGAAATGCTTGGAGTCAGCTTGCTCCAGGGCCAGCTTGGTCTGATAAGGAGGGTTGGTCGCAAGAATCGCAATATTCTACCCTGCGAACACAAGTGATTAGACGGGCCAATGGAGAAGAAGAACTGGTGGTTTTAGGCCGTGGAAAAGACGATATTAATTTGGCGTCGTTTAGTCTTGTTCGCAATGTGTGGATGGAGCTTCCCAGAGGTCCAAGTTGGTCTGATGCGAATGGTTTTAATCAAAAGCCCTATTATGCGACGATTCGAGCAGAAGCCGTGAGAGATGCTGAAGGTCATGAACAATTGATGCTCATTGGGCGTGCCGGTTCGGGGATTCGTCTATACGCATTCAATTTTGTGAGGAATACTTGGCTCAATTTAGAGAGTGGGCCAGAATGGAGTGATAAAAACGGCTGGAATGAAGAACGATATTATTCCACCATTAGAACGGAAGTGATCCAGGGGGGACAAGGTGCACCACGAGACCAACTTTTAATCAGCGCGGTTTCTGGGAGTGGAGTGCGCAGTAGTGTTTATGACCCAATGGGGAATCGATGGTTGGGTATTGGAACCGATCCTTCTTTTAGAGTTCACAAAGGTGATTCCTTACAGGATGTTGTCTTAAAGAGAATAGAACTGGAGCACAGGGTTAAAGGCCCGAACCCGATGTTACTGTATCAAGCTTCGTTGTTGCAGCGAGAGCGGAAACATGCCGAGGCGAATCGTCCACTTCACCAGGTGGCAAGAGAAATAGTGGCGGCTGCCCAGTTTCAGTAAAACTTTTGTGAAGGTTTAACATATGTTGTATGAGCATCTTGGGGAAGGTCTGGATTTTTTCAGAGATGACATGATGACTGGGGAAATTGCCAGAGATCCCGTGTGTTTTCCACATCATCCCACTCAACCAAATTTAATCTACGACAGAAGTTTTGTCGCAGAGCTTTTTAAGGGGGTTGCAAAAGATAGGGAAGACTTATATTTATTGGAGTGGTATGTTTATAATTCTACCGCCATTCAGGGAATACAATTGAATCCTAGGGTTCGGGAACTGATTAATGCCACTCTTGATAGAATTACTATCGAAGAAATTTTAAGCCCTGCGGTCTCTATAACGATAGATGGGGGTGGGGTGCTGAGTAACAGCCAGCGCTTGGGCCATGCGATTCGATTGTATTACAAAGTATTAACTGATCTTAAGAAAAAGATGCAAAAGTTTTTAACCGAGCAAGCTGAATGTCCGAAGACCCGGGAAATCATTTCGAAAGACGATATGAAGTCCGCAAAGCTCTTCAGGGATGTATTTCTCGTGGCAGCAATGCGTTTTCTCCGAACAACCACTGCACACACTGGTAAACCCGCGGCTATCGAATTGAAAAAGGCATGCGATTTACTCTCTCCATCTGAGGTAGCATTAGCGAACGAGGCGTTAATTGCTTTAACGCAAGGTAAAGAGAGTGGTTTAAGCCAAGTTCAAGTTCGAAAGTTAATGGAATGGCGCATTCCCTCACTGAGTATCAATGATATTTTGACTCGCTATCCCCATCATTGTATGAGGGTTATTGAACGAATTTCCGGAAATCATCGATTAGTATTCCTAACGCGCTCTGCAGAGGGAGTGCGATTGTTTGACTTTGATCTCAAAGGCGATGGCTGTCAAGAACTGTTGCCCGGTCCCTCATGGTCAGATGGGAATGGTTGGAATGTGCCAGAGTATAGTTCAACAGTAAGAGTTGCAATCATTCAAGTAGCCAAGGGGAATGAGCAATTATTATTACTGGGGCGCGCGGGTAATGGATTGCATCTTCATTGTTATGATCCTCGAAGAAATCTATGGCACGAATTACGCTCCAACCCAATTTTTACGGATCAAAACGGGTTTAATCAACCATGCTATTATTCGACCTTTCGTACTGAAGTATTGCGAGACCTCACAGGACAAGAACAATTAGTGGTAATTGCTCGTGCCGCAACAGGGATCAGAGTGAGTCGTTTTGATTTGGTGCAAAATGCTTGGAGTCAGCTTGCTCCAGGGCCAGCTTGGTCTGATAGCGAGGGTTGGTCGCAAGAATCGCAATATTCTACCCTGCGAACTCTAGTGATTAGACGGGCTAATGGAGAAGAAGATTTGGTGGTCTTAGGCCGTGGTAAAGACGGAATTAGGCTGGCGGTTTTTAATAGTGGTCGCAATGTGTGGACCGAGCTTCCTCAAGGCCCAAATTGGTCTGACGCGAATGGTTTTAGTCAAAAGCTGTATTATGCGACGATTCGAGCAGAAGTCATGAGAGATGCTGAAGGCCAGAATCAGTTGGTACTCATTGCGCGTGCCAGTGCAGGGATTCGTTTATACGCATTCAATTTTGGGACGAATACTTGGCGCAATTTAGGGAGTGGGCCAGAATGGAGTGATAAAAATGGTTGGAGTGATGAACGGTATTATTCCACCATTAGAACGGAAGTAATTAAAGGTGGGGGACAAAATTTACAGAACGGATCTCAGCGAGACCAGCTTTTAATCAGTGCCGTTTCGGGGAGCGGGGTGCGCAGTAGTGTTTATGATTTGTTGAATAATCGGTGGTTGGGGATTGATGCCGATCCCACTTTTGCAGCGCACAGAGGTGATCCTTTGCAGAATGTTGTCTTAAAGCAATTAGAAATGGAACATAGGGCTAGAAATTCAAAGCCGGTGTTACTGTATCAAGATTCGTTATTGCAGCGAGAGCGGAACCATAGCAACCATAGCATTAGCACCACTGGATCAGTACCGCTAAGACACACATCGCTGGCAGCCACTAACCAAGTTATCCGATGAGCAAATGAAAATGGCTGGTTAACTGGCATGGTAATGCAGCCCAATTTTAAAAGTCAAACAAGTAACATATTTTTTTTGGTACTTTATTCCTTGCACACCCCGTTTGTTTTTTTAAGGGATCGTTTCCAGAATGGCTGCACACCAAGCTGCAAGCCAAGAAGGGAATACGGCCTCTTGTAATGCTTGCTACCGTTCTTCGATAATAGTGATTTTCCTGAGACATAGAAGAAGTTATGGTTGTTGACTTCTCAGTGTGTATATGGAAGAATCCACCTTTTGTGTGCGTGCGGGCAGTTTTTAGTTATCTAGTTTTTTGATTTAGGAGGGGTTCCCGAGCGGTCAAAGGGAGCAGACTGTAAATCTGCCGGCTCTGCCTTCGAAGGTTCGAATCCTTCCCCCTCCACCAGAGAGTGGAAATGGAAAGGGTATTGCGCGGGTGTAGTTCAATGGTAGAACTTCAGCCTTCCAAGCTGATAGCGTGGGTTCGATTCCCATCACCCGCTCCAGCTGTGAAGAGGAGTTCTCAACACTGGCTAGGCCCACATAGCTTAGTGGTAGAGCACTTCCTTGGTAAGGAAGAGGTCACCGGTTCAATCCCGGTTGTGGGCTCCAAATGTTTTAGAGTGAATGATAGCGTTTCAACATCGAGCCCCATGCTTCTTGCACTACCTGCAATTGTTCGAACTGCGGCATTCATATCCGCTGCAGTTAAATCTGGCATTTTTTGCTCAGCAATTGCTTCTAATTGAGCTCGGTTGACTTTGCCAACCTTCGTGGTATTCGGAGTACCGCTCCCTTTTTGAATCCCTGCCGCTTCTTTAAGCATCACCGAAGCGGGTGGCGTTTTCACAATAAAGGTAAAGCTGCGATCGTTATATACCGTGATAATAACCGGTAGCGGAGTACCCTTTTTGACATTGGGCATATTCTGGGTTAATGCATTAAAAGCTTTGCAAAATTCCATGATATTGACCCCGCGTTGTCCCAAAGCTG
>JABDFC010000027.1 GCA_013286785.1 Gammaproteobacteria bacterium | reverse complement strand
CCAGGTACTTTAGCTAACTCTTCGATACTCGCTTGCCGTACCTCCTGCAACCCGCCAAAGTAGTGTAACAAATTCTGGCGCCGTTTATTACCTATCCCAGAAATATCTTCTAAGGTAGAAGTCACCCGCCGGCGAGCACGCTGGTTACGATGCGCTGTAATGGCAAAACGGTGCGCCTCATCCCGGCACTTTAAGATCAATTGAAAGGCCAATTCGCTGAAAGAAACCCGAAGGATCTTACCCGCAACGAAACGATAGAGGGTTTCCAAACCGACCCGCCGCCCTTCTCCCTTCGCCACAGACAACAAAACAGGGTTTAATTCAAGTTCTGTCAAGACCCGTTGCGCTGCCATCAACTGAGCTTTCCCGCCATCTATCAGGACAATATCCGGAAATACACCCCCCTTTGATTTTAACCGACCATAATGCCGCGTTAGCCCTTCTGTTAATGCTGCCGGATCGTTACCATCCGTTTCGGACCGAATGTTAAAACGCCGATAACCCGACTTTTGAGGGCCACTCATTTCAAAAGCAACACAGGAAACAACCGTGGCTTCTCCTAATGCATGGCTCACATCGAAGCACTCGATCCGTTCTGGGCGTTTGTCTAGGTGCAGAGATTCTTGCAGTGCCGCAAAATGTAAAGATAAATCGATGCGAGCTTGGTGACGACTAATCAGTGCTTGCTTCGCACTGTTCGTCGCCATCGTCACCCATTGTAAGCGATCGCCACGAACAGCTTTTACCAACTCCAACGTCACACCTATTTTTTCCTGTAAAAAAGAGACAATATCGGTTGCAGCGGAAAGTGAAAACGGCAGCAAAATAGTTTTTGGATAAGAAAAGGATTCTTCGTCCTCAGGCATTCCATAGTGCTGCAGAATAAAGGCTTGCAGGACATTTTCGGCTTCGTTGTCACCCGGCATAATGATCGCAGTTTTATTGGGATGGTATTGGCGGCTGCCCACCATACTGCCCTCGCGGATCATCAAAACGTGCACACAAGCTTCATGATTCAAAACCGCGATCCCCAGTACATCCATATCGCGGGCGGATCCCATGATAATTTGTCGTTCTTGAATGCCTCGCAACAGAGCTATTTGATCGCGTAATCTCCCAGCCTGTTCAAAGTTCAAATCCTGGCTTGCTTGCTCCATTTTAGAGATCAAATGTTCAATAACGGCATGGTTTCTGCCCTCTAAAAACAGTTTGGCGACTTCGACGTCACGGCGATAGTCTTCTGGATCGATTAAGCCAACACACGGACCTGAGCAACGTTTGATCTGATATTGCAAGCAGGGTCGAGTTCGACCCTTAAAAAAAACATCGTCACACAACCGCAAACGGAAAATACTTTGTAACAATTGTAAGGCATCGCGCGCTTCGCGACTGCTGGGATAGGGCCCATAATACTTTCCATTCCCTTTTTTTAAACCGCGTTGCATGGTCAATTGAGGATAAGGCCCATCCGACAAAACCAAGTATGGGTAGGATTTATCGTCACGGAACAACACATTATAGCGAGGCTTTTCTGCCTTAATTAAATTATTTTCCAAGAGTAACGCTTCGCGTTCATTTCGCGTGATCGTCACTTCTATCGAATGAACTTTTTGAACGAGTTGTAACGTTTTTGCATCCAATTGACGCTTAAAATAACTGGTTACTCTTTTTTTAAGATTTTTGGCTTTACCAATATAAAGAACGCGACCCTTCTCGTCCTGCATGACATATACGCCAGGGCGAGTGGTTAAATTCGCAAGAAAAGGATCAAATTTACTCAGGTATTCTCCGTATCTAATATGCCATGTCTCATGGCAAGCAACGTTAATTCAACATCACTTTCTACACCCAATTTTTCGTAGATACGATAACGATAGCTGTTAATGGTTTTGGGACTAACGTGTAACTTGTCTGCAATTTCTTGAACGTTTTGTCCACTGGTGATCATAATCATCACTTGCAACTCTCGTTCAGAAAGTAATTCGAACGGTGATTTTTCTGCATCCGACAATGACTTGAACGCTAACTGCTGGGCAATTTCAGGGCCCAAATAACGTTTACCAGCATGAACGGTTTTGATGGCCATGACCATCTGCTCTAATAAAGCCCCTTTCGTTAAATAACCACATGCACCCGCTTGCAGTAACTTCGAAGGGAAAGGTTCACTGCCATAAATCGTTAAGGCAATGATTTTAATGTTGGGATCGTTGCGAACCATTTTACGTGTTGCTTCCAATCCACCAATACCAGGCATTTTAACATCCATTAAAACGACTTGCGGCCGCTTTTCTTTGGCAATTTTGACCGCATCTTCGCCATTACTGGCTTCATCAATCACTTCTATTTCTGGAACATCGGCCAACAACCGCCTAATACCAGCCCGAACCAGATCGTGATCGTCCACGAGCAAAACTGTGATCACCGCAACCTCCATTCAGAAACTCTATACTTATTTTATCTATCAAGCTGGCGGAGAGACAGGGATTCGAACCCTGGGAGGGGGGATACCCCTCAACGGTTTTCAAGACCGCCGCTTTCAACCGCTCAGCCATCTCTCCAAGGCCCTCATTATAATCAGGCACTGAGTAAAATACGAGTCAGTAGATTTTTTGGATAGCCTACAAAATACGATAATTATCCTATTTTTTTGTTCAGTATGATACTGTATAAATACCATGCACCTACAAACTTCCACGCTCTCTTCAGTGCTAACAGTGCCTCTTTATGGTATATTGAATACGTGAAAATGATTCGCTAAGGAGTAGAACAATGCGACAAGGTACGAATACGGTTACCCGATCTCAGTCAAACATACTAATCCAAACCAATTCCGTGATTCGGAATACATACACGCTATTAGCTTTAACATTACTCTTCAGTGCTTTCACTGCCTGGTTTGGAATGATCAGCCATGCCCCCATGCTGGGTTTATTGGTGATCCCAATCTATTTTGGATTATTGTTTTTAACTCAAGCGCTGAGAAACAGCGTTTGGGGGATCGTCTCTATCTTCGCCTTTACCGGGTTTATGGGTTACACCTTGGGCCCAATCCTCAATTTTGCCATCCAAGGCTTTAGCAACGGGCCCCAAATGGTCATGGCTTCCTTAGGGCTGACCGGCGCGATTTTCTTATCCTTATCCGGCTATGCCTTAACCACCCGTAAAGACTTTAGCTACCTCGGTGGCTTTCTGTTTGTGGCAGCGACCGTTGCCTTTTTAGGCAGTTTGGCGGGAATGTTCTTTCAGATCCCAATGCTGTATTTGATGGTATCCGCAGCCTTTGTTTTGGTTTCATCGGGGATGATTCTATTTCAAACCAGCCAGATCATCAGCGGGGGTGAGCGAAACTACATCATGGCAACGATTTCGTTGTACGTCTCGATCTATAACCTATTTATCAGCCTATTACAGCTCTTTATGATGCTCTCTGGTCGAAGAAGTGACTAACAACATCGGAGGCATCCCCTTCCACTCTCCGTAAATAAAGTTTTGATCCCCCTTTATGGGGGATTTTTTTGTTTTGACCTATTAGAAAACAATCTTGACAGCAGCCAAGACAAACTGTAATAATTGAGAGCTAGTTGTTTCATTTGACTATTACCATCCCCCCAAATTTTATAGATATCAAGGAGACTAATATGTATCAAGCACCTGTACCGTTGACAGAAGCGCAGCAACTACAAGTAGAAAATCTTTTAAAAAACCCTGAGCAAGTACGAGATATAACCGGATCTGCTGAATTAAGAAATTTGCACGCACTCCTGGCCGCTCCTTTGGGAGGAACCATCCCAGCTCCCAGTCTGGACAAACTTCTTCAAAACAGTGTGGTTGATCCCCGCGGCACAGTAGAATTTCATGTTAGACATTCAACCCCTGTTCCGGCTGCTGCTGGTGGAGGATTCATGCCACACTTTGAACAACACAAAGAGAGTGAACTCGACACCCAAACAAGGGCAAAGGCAGCACAGATGTTAAAAGCAGACCCTGACGGCATAAAACAGTCCGCTGTTGAAAGGTTTTTGCAAGAAAGCGGTTTAACAAGGCTTTACTCCCCCGAACAACTGAAAGATAAAGGGCTACACCAATGGGTTACCGAAAGGATGTCAACTGATTACATAGAAGTGGAAGCTAAAATATTAGCAAGAAAAACAATCGAGGGCCAATCCCCCTCATCAGGTCCTAAGTTGCAATAGCACGTACTGTTATCTGCGCTATTTAAAGGGTAAGGGGTGTAAATGCACTCCTTACCCTTTAATGCTATTCATGTGCCTATTCTATACCCAGACTCGTCGCACTTATCCATAAATAGTTATTGACCTAGTCGAAAAAATCTGTAATACTAACTTTCGTTTTTAGAGTTGGCAGTTTCACCTTAAAACCGAGGGTTACTCAAAAATGACAACAAAATTTACTAAAAAGCCGGATGCAGTCGTACACGCAATTCCTTTGAGGCTCAAACCCAAAGCTTCCCCGTTACAGGCCCAAAATCTTAAATTTTATACTTTAAAATCCCAAAACGGGATATTTTACCTGACCGATTCTGCGGGAGAAATCGCCGCACAAAATGCAGAATCAGCCGAATTTCAATTTGTAGTGCTAAAACACCAAACCGAACACGGTGACTATTTGGAGCTCCGGATCAGCCAGGGAAATCATTGGTACATAGCCGGGGGCGATGCCCTAGACGAAAATAACATGGCTGTCATGGCAGCCGGTGATCTCCACCTCTCATTTGGTAAAATCAAAAAAATCACCGATCAATCCGGCGGATTTTACATCCCCAATACTGAACCCGATGCCTCGCAAAAAAAGCTATCGGCCCTGCATGCCATGAAAGCCGTCGGTTTGCCGCTCGATCGATTCCAACCCTTCGTCCAAGACGATAAAGCCTTAATGTTCAGCACAGCACTTCAGTTCCAAAAATTGGTCGCTTCTACCTGCAGTCGCGAGACTTTAGCAGAAGGCCAAAAAGGCGAACCTAAGTCAACAAAAAGTACTACCTTAACCTGCGCATAAGCGACTGGCTCTAAATAATTGTTATTCCACCCATATAAGGAAGTAGAACTTCAGGAATGTGGATCCGACCTTCACTGTCTTGATAATTCTCCATCACTGCAATCAGTGTTCTGCCCACAGCCAAACCTGAACCATTTAAAGTATGACAATATTCCGGCTTGTGCGTTGTGGGATGACGAAACCGCGCTTGCATTCTTCTGGCCTGAAAAGCTTCGGTATTGCTGCAAGAAGAAATTTCTCGATAGTGATTTTGACCTGGCAACCAAACTTCCAAATCAAATGTTTTGGCGGCACAAAAACCCATATCTCCCCGACACAACGCCATCACCCGATAGGGTAACTTGAGCTGCTGTAAAACAGCTTCGGCGTGAGACACCATCGATTCTAATGCCGCATAAGAATCTTCTGGAGAAACAATTTGGACCATCTCTACTTTATCGAACTGATGTTGGCGTAACATGCCACGCATGTCTTTGCCATACGTTCCAGCTTCTTTTCTAAAACAAGGACTGTGACAGACATATTTCAGCGGTAGCAGATCAAAATCTAAGATCTCCTCGCGCACCAAATTCGTCACCGCAACTTCGGAAGTCGGAATGAGCCACCAATCGCCGTCTTGAATGGCAAACTGATCTTCCGCAAACTTGGGTAATTGTCCTGTACCAAATAAGCAATCACTGTTCACCAGATAGGGAACATAGATCTCTTGATAGCCATGTTGGCTCGTGTGCAAATCTAACATAAATTGCCCTAACGCACGATGTAACCGGGCCAGTTGATTTTTTAACACCACAAAACGTGCCCCAGATAATTTGGCCGCCGCTTCGAAGTCTAAAAGAGTTCCCCCTAATGCTACATGATCTTGTGGAACAAAAGGGAATACAGGTGCTTCACCCCACCGTCGAATTTCAACATTGTCTTCTTCCCTCTTCCCTTCTGGCGCCGTGGGATGGGGAAGATTGGGCACAGCAGTATACAACCGATGCAATTCACTTTGGATGACTTGTAATGCTTCCTCGGCTGCTTGAATGGCATCTCCTAATTGACTTACTTCTGCCAACAACGGCTCAACCGATTTGCCTTGGGCTTTGGCTTGCCCAATGGCTTTAGAACGCTGATTCCGTTCACTTTGCAATCTTTCAGTTTCAACCTGCAAAGCCTTGCGCTGAGCTTCTAAATTTTTAACAGTGGAAACATCCAAACTGAACCCACGAGTGAGCAATGCTTCGGCAATGCCCTCTAAATTATCACGGTATAATTTAACATCTAACATAAAGATCTCAATCGTTTAATAAAACATCCACATTCGGCGGCGGTGTGAAATGAAATTGTTCATCCAACACCGGGGTATTTAAGTGAAGATGGGTAAACAGAAACTGAGAATCCTGCCCCAATTGATCTAAAAGCTCCATTTCTTTTAACTGACCCGCTTTAAACCCAATGCGGATCCATTGAAATGAGCCTTCACCCTTTTTGGGCGTTAATTCAAAACAAGTATCACTTTTTTTCAAACAATGACCCTTCTCTAGAGGAAGAGCCTGCACAGTAAAATCCCGATCTAGACTTTTCACTTCTCCCGTAAGGAAGAAAATAGGTGCTTTACTCTGCCCTTGGTTTAACTTTTGCACCGTGACTTGTTCCAGATCTTTATCGAAATCCCAAACCTTTTTGCCATCGGAAACAACCAAACGCGGCTCTTTGCCCAACACTTCCCAACGAAATTGTCCTGGTTTTTTCAGCCAAACTTTTCCAGAACAGCGCTGTAAAATTCGACCTTGTTCACTTTTAATAGTTTGATCGAAAGAGGCCTGTAACGTTGCAATCGGCCGTAACAACGCTTGTAAAGCTTCACTGTCTTTGCCAGCCGAAAATGCCGAGCCTGAAACAAGCATGAGCAGCATTAGGATCATTTTTTTAGTCATTTTCACACCCAGCTCCAGATCATTTTAAAAAGGGACTCCTCTTAATCTAACATATCAGCAGAAGGGTTTCTAATATTTATATAACTGAATTAAGGGGGCTGATTATTGTTTGCGGGCACTGCCTTTATCTAAGGTTAAAGCACCATTGACCATCATAACGCCCCCTAAAATTAATACCGCTGCCAGACAAAATAACAAGCCAATGTGTTCCTTTAAAAAAACCACACCCAAGATGGTTCCAATGATGGGTAAAAGATACGTCACCATTGCCACGGCTGTTGCCCCTTGATAATGAATAATCCGATAGAACATCATAAAAGCCAAGGTAGTACCAAAAAATGCCATACTCAGAATAGCACCCCAAGTCGCCCACGAGGCCTCGGCAATGCACTGTATCGGTGAATCAAATAGAAACGCCAGCGGCATAAGATAAACCACAGAAGAACTGAGTTGCATTAATGGTGTCGCATAAGCCGGCGCATTTTGCAGATATTTTTTGGCATACACATTGGCAATGGCATAACTCGTTGCCCCCAGACAACTAAACATCATGCCACGCATATCCAGTACAACGTGTTCATTCAACAATGGCGGCAAAAATAACACAAAAAAGCCAGAGAATCCTAAAATCACCCCAATTGTGCGATTGAGTGTTAAACGTTCATCTGATAAAAAAAGATTGGCTAAGAGTAAGGTTATAATCGGAGTAAGACCATTAATGATTGCCGATAAGCTGGTGGGTAAAGTTTGCAACGAATAATTAAAACAAATAAACGGCAAACTATTCACAAATATCCCAACGATACAGCAGTGAAACCAAAGCACACGATCTCGGGGTAATCGGATTTTTTTAATTTTAAGTACAACTGCTAATAAGAGGGCTCCAATGGTGATCCGCGTGGTTGCTAAAGTTAAGGGAGTCATCTCGATAACCGCAATTTTTATAAATAGATACGAGGGTCCCCACAGCATCGCCAATGTAAAAATATCAATTAACCCTTTTTGACGCAGGCGCTGCCACATAAACTTATCGTTGCAAACGAAGATATTCCATCACATCCATCATGGAATGCTCTGGCTTAAAATGGAAAACAAAAAATCCCAGTTTCTCTGCTCGTTCAATATTGCCCAGCCAATCGTCAATGAATAAACATTCTGCGGGTTTTAGATCATGATCTGCCAAAATTTGCAGCCAAGCTTTATCGATGGATTTACCGTAACTCACTAAATGGGAGTAATAACTCTCATCAAACAATTGCGAAAAAGAAGACTGGGGCTGGTCCGCTGCATACAATTGTTCAATATAATCCAAATGTAAGGCATTGGTGTCGCTCAAAGCAAAAACCTTGTATCCCATAGCACGAATATTTTGTAAATGTTTGATATTCTGACGCCGTAACCCCAGAATCACTTTATTCCAAGCCATGACAAAATCCGGAGAAGGGATCTCGGAGACACCTGCCCACTTGGCCAAGTCGCTTTTAAACGCTTCGGTATCGATTTTCCCAGTTCCATAGAGACCCAATAATTCGGAAAACCCTGGATCCGAAAAAAAGTCTTGGGGTATTTCTATCCCAATCTGTCTAAATGAAGCGATCCAGAGATTGAGATCAACACTGACCAAAACATTCCCAATATCCGAAATAACGGCTTTTATCATATTATTCCACTGCAGATTGCCCGACCAACACCTCACGGCTACCATTGTGCTGCATATTACTCACAATGCCTGCCGCCTCCATCGCTTCAATTAAACGAGCTGCGCGATTATATCCAATTTTTAAACGGCGCTGTAAATGCGATATGGAAGCCCGACGCGTCTCGGTAATGATTTGAACGGCCATATCATAAAATTCATCTTGTTCACCACCCTCTTCTTCTTCCAAACTGCCGCCCCAGTTGCCGGAATATCCACTGCTGGCAGAACCCAAAATATCGATCGCGTAATCTGGCTCACCGATTTCTTTTAAGGCTTTCACCACGCTGTGTACTTCTTCATCGGACACAAAAGCTCCATGGATCCGAACTGGCACACCACTGCCAGGCGCCAAATACAACATATCACCATGGCCTAATAATTGCTCAGCACCTTGTTGATCTAAAATCGTGCGCGAATCAATTCGCGAGGAAACTTGAAAGGCAATTCGGGTCGGAACATTGGCTTTGATCAAGCCGGTAATCACATCCACAGAGGGTCGTTGAGTCGCTAAAATCAAGTGAATCCCCGCCGCTCTCGCCTTCTGAGCAATTCGGGCAATAAGCTCTTCAACCTTTTTTCCGACGACCATCATCATATCGGCAAACTCATCAATGATGACGACGATATACGGCAGGCGTGTTAATTGCCCACGCTCTAGACCACTCTCAGCCCGCCAGAGCGGATCATAAATGGGTTGATTCTCCTGTTCGGCATCGGCAATTTTACGATTAAAACCAACGAGATTTCTAACACCCATGGCCGCCATGAGTTGATAGCGTCGTTCCATTTCAGCCACACACCACCGTAACGCATTTGCGGCATCTTTCATATCGGTCACTACCGGCGTTAATAGGTGCGGGATCCCATCGTAAACCGATAACTCCAACATTTTAGGATCAATCAAAATCAGACGAACATCAGCAGGCGTTGCTTTATACAATAAACTCAATAACATCACATTGATCCCAACCGACTTCCCAGAACCGGTGGTGCCCGCAACTAACAAATGCGGCATTTTCGCTAAATTAACCACAGTCGGATGCCCCTCGATGTCTTTACCCAAGGCAAGACTTAAAGGAGAAGAAGATTCCACATACTCGGTGGATTCTAAAATTTCTCGGAGCCGCACTAACTCGCGCTGCTCATTGGGAATTTCCAATCCAACCACGGATTTACCGGGGATCACTTCGACCACGCGCACCCGTGTCACCGAAAGCGCACGTGCCAAATCTTTCGCCAAAGTCGATATTTTGCTGACCTTTAACCCAGCTGCCAATTCTAATTCAAATCGGGTAATAACCGGACCAGGATACACGGCAACCACAGACACTTGGATCCCAAATTCTGCCAATCGAAGTTCCACTTCCCGCGACAAAGCTTCGATGGTACTCGGAGACATTCTTTCCGCGATTTCAGTGGCTTCTGCTTCTTCCAATAAGGCCACCGACGGTAATGCCGTATCGTGAAATAATTGGGAGATAGCAGGTTTCACTCGAACGGGTGGCCTGACTTCTTTTGCTGCAACCATTTTAACTGGCACCGGCTTCGAGGCGGCCAAGACACTCTCGCGCTTCGTTCCGTCTTCTTGCATCGTCGGATTGATCCGCTGTGTTCTTGCCACTGGAGTCGCCGGCTTTTGCCGGCGCTTTTCACGCCATTGTCTAAAGCGTTCGCCCCACTGCGAGAAAGAGAATTTAGGAAATTTAAAGTTCGCAAATTTTGTGAATAAAGCTTTGCTCAGCACATCGACCAAACCAAACCAAGACAGCCCAGTGGTGAGCGTAATACCCGCCAAAAATATGGATAATAAGGTTAAAGTACTCCCCAAATCACCCAGAGCAGGCCGAATGGCTGAACTGATCAGTTGCCCGCACACGCCACCCGCACTCACGGGCATGCTGTTATCCCAACTCCCGAAATGCAAACTGGCCAACCCACAGCCAGCGACCACGGCCGTCAGAAACCCAATGCCTCGCAAAACCCAAAGAATTCGGTGGAAGGCTCCCAACTCATTTTTTTGCAAAAATAACCGAAGGCTGCCATACCCAATCAGTAAGGGCACCAAATAAGCAATATAACCAAATAAATAAAACCCTAAATCTGCAAACCAGGCCCCGGCCTGCCCTGCCGCATTTTGGATTTCTTTGCTGGCAGTGGTATGGGACCAACCCGGATCGGTCTCGTGATAGGAAATCAAGGCAATGAACAAGAAAATTGCCACCGTTGAAAAGATAATAAAACCCCCCTCTTGCAGGCGGTGCAACAAGATTGGCGTTACAGTATCGGATGCGGATTTCGGTAAGGATCCTCGTTTAACTTTCATGAACCCCTCATACACTCATTATTAAGGCTCTCATCTTTTAGCATAACTACTATACAGCTTCCTTGCAGGTCTTGCGACACTTCGTGTAACATTTGACATTCAGTTTGGCTTCATTTCTTAGAAAATCAACGGTTCCACTGGAGCCCACCGGAGTTTTATGGTTCAACCAACGCGACATGTACGATTACTCATCCTAGGTTCGGGTCCTGCGGGCTATACTGCGGCCGTTTACGCGGCGCGAGCGAACCTCAACCCGGTACTGATTACCGGTATCGAAAAAGGCGGACAATTAACCACCACCACCGACGTCGACAATTGGCCCGGTGATGTGGAAGGGTTGCAAGGCCCCGCCTTAATGGATCGCATGGAACGCCACGCGCTGCGGTTTAATACCGAAGTAATTTTTGATCATATTAATCAAGTCAATCTTAACGTCAAACCATTCCAATTAGTGGGTGATTCCAAAAAAATCTATACGGCCGATGCTTTAATCATTGCCACCGGCGCTTCTGCCAAATATTTAGGGATCCCTTCAGAACAAGCCTTTATGGGCAAAGGGGTTTCGGCTTGTGCAACCTGTGATGGCTTTTTCTATAAAAACCGACCGGTTGCAGTGATTGGTGGCGGAAATACCGCTGTTGAAGAAGCCTTATATCTCTCGAATATTGCTTCACATGTCACCGTGATCCATCGACGCAGTCAATTTCGCGCAGAAAAAATTCTGATTGCCCAACTCTTAAAAAAAGCAGAATCCGGCAATGTGACAATCATTTGGAACAGCGTCCTAGAGGAAGTCCTAGGGGATGACAGCGGCGTCACCGGAATGCGCATTAAACAGTTAGAGGACAATCGTGTACAAGACATCGCTTTGGATGGGGTATTTATTGCCATTGGCCACAGCCCGAATACCCAAATTTTTGAAGGCCAACTAAAAATGACTAACGGATACATTGAGATCCAAAGCGGAACCGCGGGCAATGCCACAGCAACCAGTATTCCCGGAGTTTTTGCCGCAGGTGATGTTGCCGATCACATCTATCGCCAAGCCATTACTTCCGCCGGATCAGGGTGTATGGCCGCCTTAGATGCAGAAAAGTACTTAGATGGACAATCCTAGGGCATGCCCAAGCCTCCCTTTTGGGTGCTGGCAATCACCCATTACATCTGCTAACATCCAATGAGTGTTTTCTATTCAACTTTCAAATGAGGATACATCGCCGATATGGCCAAAGAAGAAGCAATTGAAATGGAAGGAACGGTTATCGAAAACCTTCCAAACACCAATTTTCGAGTTCAATTAGAAAATGGGCACGTGGTTATTGCCCATATTTCAGGTCGAATGCGTAAAAATTATATTCGAATTTTGATGGGCGATCGCGTTACCGTACAATTAACGCCCTATGATCTCACGAAAGGCCGTATCATCTTCAGAAACCGCGATGGTAAAGATCCTAAAGAAGCCAGCGGCGCGAGCACGACAGCAGAGCCTTCAAAAAGTTAAAGCTTCGCCCAAAATCATTTTTATGATTGATTTTTCACAGAAGCATTAACAGAAGTATTACTAGAATCGGTGGAACTAAAAAGTCTTCGCAATAATAATGTTATATAATTATTGATTAATTCGCTTTGCGTTTTATAAATTAATGAAGAGCGATTGTTGTGATTGGCCATTAACAAAGAATAATATTCCTTTTCTGGATGTCGGTGATGCCAAGTTGCATATTCTTCAAAAAAAATCTTCGATGGAAATAAATATTTATCTTCTGGATCTTTATTGTAAAGCGTATTCAAAATAGCTTCATCATGATATTGGCGTTTAAATTCCGGGTGTTGTATTGCAGCATCCAACTCATCCGTGAGTAGTTTTTCATCAAGACAATACGTAAGCCACTCTTTAACAAGTGCACGACTCTTGGGGGTATTTTTAAAAATAGCAGCTCCCGACCACACATGCCGACCTTTATGACATTTTTCTGTGTCACACTCTAATGCTAGAAAAATTTCCCGTTTGGTAATATTAACCGGTTTTCCCCAATACTCGTCTGGATCATACTCAAACAAAATAATCTCATGCTCATTAGCAAGATCAACTAATGGCTTAATGGGGTTACGAAACAGTACACCAGAATCCATATACACAACAATGTCATTTTCTGGAACAGTTTCTAATGTTTTTAAAATAAGCCATGGCTTCCACAACCAAAACCCTGCCCCTTTTTTTTGGCTCAAAATAGCAATATTTTCTTTGACAAAGGTAGGGTCTAGATGTGAGCGTCTATAATTCAAAATAAAATCAAAACCCTTATTTACGGCAGAAGCTGCAAGCACATTCTGATTCTTAAAAAACACCTCTGGACCATCTGCATAAGAAACCAAATGCACACTCGCACGAGGTGAAAAGTCTTTGGCCTGAAAGTCTGGGTTCCCAATGGATGAGATAGGCTCCAGTGAAATATCTTTGCTGAGCATTTTTTCAAGACAAAAAGTAAATCCTAAAAATATGAGACATGAAGATATAAGGATCAAAACCAAAAACCGAATTCTCTGAACCACGCCCACCCTCCTACTCTCCTAGCACACTGGTTTTTTCATTTTTCTAGTATAGCTCTCAGCCCGTCTTTCAGGTCGTATTTCAGATCGTATTTCAGGTCATATTTTAAGGAGAGGCAAAGGAAGAGTAAGAGGCGTAGATGAATTCAGATAAGCATCAGTCTACAAGCCGAGATCCCTTAAATGGCACCAACCCCCTTTGTTTTTCGGGAACGGACATCCTGTCCTTGACGCTGCTTACCGTCCCTGGTCGCGACATCCCTCAATAACAAAGAGGGATGCTGCCTTTGGTGCTTCAGCCATCAAAAACGATAGAAACTACAAGGACAGTAGAAACTACAAGGACAGTAGAAACTACAAGGACAGTAGAAACTACAAGGACAGTAGAAACTACAAGGACAGTAGAAACTACAAGGACAGTTACAATGGTACCACAATCTGTATATTTAATCAGTAATAATGGAAGGTGTTACTTATGATCCC
>JABDFC010000026.1 GCA_013286785.1 Gammaproteobacteria bacterium | reverse complement strand
AACTATCAAAGAATTGATCATCCGGCTGGCCTCGGGCTTCTGCAACATTTGGTGTAAAACCGTTTGTAAGATAGTCTCTCCTCTGCTGTTGAGAACATTGACATCCGCGCCGCGCACTCTCGCGGCTCTAAAGGCTGCAAGATCATTTTTTTCCACCGCAAGCTGTAAGGCTTCCGTTGCTTGGTTTAGCCGCTGGAGTGCTGTCACCGCCTCTCTGTTCCCCTGCAGTTCAGCCAACTCTAAGGCTGTCTCCGAACGCGTGTTTGTTCGGGTTAAATTCACCCCATAGCGGCATAAAAGCATGATGATTTTGACTTGATTGTTTTCTGCCGCAATATGCAATGGAAAATAGTGAAAAAACTCGGATCGCAATGCTGGATTTTTGATTAATACTGCTTGCACGATTTTGACGTCACCCGTCATACAAGCTTCTAAAGCGGATTTGAGGGAAGTGAAATGTGATTTTATTTCCAAACAGGCCTTTTGAAAGGCTTCTTCTTTGGCGGCTTGATATCGGGTTAAGGATTTCTTCCCTTCATGAAAACGACCGGAAACATCCTGCTTGTTCCAGAAGACAGATTCTCGCGCCGCAGCAATCTTAATCAGTTCATTATCATATTCTTCAGCCAACCGAAACAAGCAGGTTTTTTCTTCCTGATTCAGCCGATCGATGCTTTCTTGATAGTGTTGATCCGCTTTTCGTTTTTCCTTTCTTCCCATGCCAAACATTATTCTAATTCCTTTAGTTGTGCTCTTGAGATATTTCCCTGTCTGCCACAAAATTCTGAGCGGCATCAGTATTACGAATAGCCTGTCTTAATTGATAGTTATATCACTAGGAAACTTTAACAAAACAGTTTAGGCAATATCAGTTTAGGCAATATTGTTAACAGATTACCCTATGCTTCCCCGAGAATCTATCCGCCAAATAACCTGTTTTTATATTTATTTATATTTATTGAGTTCTTAAATAATTATGTGATAATAAAGAGCCTAATATTCTTAATTACACAGAACAGAATATTCGGTCAGTAATAAACGGCAGAAAAATAATTTTATTACCTAACAAATTACGCACTTCTGGGTGCCTTTTCATTCATTTCAAAAGCCTAAATAAATGTTTGCAAATAGACACCCAGTAATGTAGCATCCTCGATTGGATGGCCTCCTCTTGAAGGTTACTGGATCATCCTCTAGGGCTTTTTAATGTTACTGATAGTCGAGGGGGGCATCCATTCCCAATGCAGGGTACATTAGCATTGGCGCTTGAAATCAATCATATTACCGTTTGTGCATCTTTTTGCCCAAAGTGTAATGTAAGGTAACATTAATTAACGTTAGTTTTAAGGGGATATTAAAGATGAAAAAAATCACAACCAGTCTCTGTAGTTTGGGACTTCTTACTTTAGCTGGAAGTTGCTTGGCTGACATCAACCCGTACGTAGGAGTTGATTACTATCAGGCCTGGATGCAGGGAAAAGATTCAGAACTTTTCAATAAGAACGCCTTACCAAAAAGCTACCCAGGTGCGAGCATTTATGGTGGTGTCAAGTGGATGGAAAATTTTGCAACAGAAGTCGGTATTGATTGGTCTGCCAAAAAGACAAAAGATACCACCGAAACTGTCAACGTCCGTCCTTTCGGATCGGTTAACGTTAGTGAAAGTAACAAAGTTCGACGTAATGGTTACCATTTAGATCTCGTCGGTATTTTACCGGTGAATGAATGCTTTAATGTATTAGCGACAGTGGGTGCCGGCTGGGTAAAAGTTAAAGTTGACCAAACATTAACTGCATCAGCAGGTGCACTAAGTGCCAACCTTGGTCAGGGTAGTATTTCCTCCAAATATCGCCCTCTTGCAAGATTAGGCGTTGGCGCCAGTTATTTGTTCACTGAAATGTTTGGTGTCCGTGCGAAAGTAAATTATGAAAACACTGCAAGAGTGAAGGTTAATTTTCTTGGAACGGATTACAAACCTTTTAAGAACACTACTTCTTTAACATTAGGTGCGTTTGTTCAGTTCTAATTGAAAATAGTCTGTTAGAGCGAGTCTTCATTATTTTTTGTTGAATGATAAAGGCTTGCTCTTCAGTCAAATTTACACAGCTTAACGATATTTCACTGAATTCTTGTGTAGTACAACCCAAAGTCTCTTAAAATTCAATTGGGGGATTTTTATTCTCCTTTCAGTGTTCTTAATCTATCTTCTCAATACCCTATGTTCTATTTATTAGAGATTAATAAGGTATTTATCTTATTATGGGGGATTTTAAGTGGTGGGTTAAACATTCCTTACAGATCAACAGAAGATCAGTCGTCATTGCTGCAGCTGCAAAGGCAATGCATTTTTTTTGTTATTCAACTAAAAAATAATTAATGAATTTATTTTACTTATCTCGATATATAGCCTGGATGGCTTCGCTCCGCTCGCCATGACGGGCACGGCACTGCCAAAAGAAAACTGTAATACATCTAATAAATTGCCTGAACAAAACTCTCAAAACCTACGGAAATTCCTAGAAATTCTCAGTGTCTCCAACTCGAAATATCTTACCCTAGCCCTCTCAAATTCCAAGAAAAAATCAAGAATATTGTTGTTTAACCGACAAAAAATTTAGGCAGACCTACACCTAAATCATCTTGACATTTATCACTGATCGTAACATTATGCTCTCAAGATAATGTCAGTTAACATTGGGGGCAACCATGGCAACTACACAACAAGCAATGACACTCGCTTTTGATCGACAAAAGGCAGCAACTGCTACACCAGACTATCTCCTCGGTAAAGATGCAATACTACGGAAAGCTGTAGACGGCGATTTAAGTTGTCAATTTTTGGCCGGCTGGGGCTTTTATGAAGCTCGGTTTGGGTTTCCATTTGACCCTGTGAAGGCTAATGAATGGTTGAAGAAAGCATTCGTAGAACACAAACCCGCAGGTGAGTGTGCTATTGGGTTTTGTCATCAGCATGGCGCTGGCAATGCAACAAAACAAGATCTTGAACTAGCTAAAACTCAATACTGTACAAGTACGGATTATCTGCCTGCCAAATTTTTATTTGTTGCAATCACGTATGCAGAAGAGCAAGCAGGGAGAACTTTACCCGAAGCAGTCGTTGCTGGACGCAAAAAACACTTGTTGGAATGCGTAGAAGCAGGTTTCCCTCCAGCACAGGCTCTCCTCGGAAAGTTTCACATAACTGGCCATTGGGGTGTGGAACATAATGTCCAAGCAGGTCTCGATCTACTAGAGAAAGCTGCAAAATGTGGCGACGGACCTTCTCAGTCTTTCTTGGCTAAAACCTATATTGCAAAAGACGGTCAATTGGCAGCAAGAGACCTTAGCAAGGCTAGGGAGTTTATACGAATGGCAGTGAATCAAGGTCAACCCGTTGGTAACGAGGAGCTTAAATTAATCAAAAAGCCTGCTGGATGCACACTTGTATAATTATTGATTTCTGTTAATACGATCGTTTTTTCTTTCAGGCTCGGCGGCGTTGGTAGAGTTCTCATCCGGCGTAGTCGTTTCAGTTGGCGGAGCTTCGCCACCTTCTGGGTGAGGTGTTGGTGTACCTGGAAGACCTCTAACGTCGTGTTCAGGGTGTCCCGGTATGAAGGAACGTTGTTGATGATCATGGGAATCAATGCCATTTTCTCGTAGTCTTCCGCTATCTGCATCTAGTCTTTCCAATATTCCGGCAAACGGCGGTTGAGTGAGTCTTTTTACCTCTTCTTCAATTTGTTGGACAGATTTAGCTAATGCTTTATACTCACCGTCTAATTTATTGTAATCTAACTGTAATGCTTCAATTTGAGCCTTTTTCGACTGAATTTTCTTTTTGTATCCACCAAGAGAATCTTCATCTCCTCCTTCCTCCCGCATCTGCTGAAGCCTAGCCTCTAGCTCCTGTAAATCAGTTCTATTTTTAGCTATATCCTTCGAAGCCTCCTCCAACTCACCACCTTTAAGCTTCATTTGAGATTCTAAATCAAGTTTCTGTTTATCCAACGCTTCAACTTGTCTCAAAACTTCACGTTCTTTCTTTTCTTCATCTGTCAAGCCAGCGGCTTGTGATTGTTTATCTCGTTCAGCATCTACCTGAGTCAACGCTTCTTCGGCCGCAGACACAACAGCTGCACCAGCATCCGCTTTTGCCGTTAAATCATCTTTCTGAACTTGCAAATCTGCTTTCTCTTCTTTTAAAGCAACCAAATGTTTAGTTTCAGTTGCTATGCTCTTTTGGATTACCTTGAGTTCCTTGCCTAAGGAAGCAGCTATAGCAGCATATTTTTCCATACGTGCTTCAGCCTCTTCCCTCGCTTTTTTTACAGATTCTGTTAAACCAGCAACTTCATGTTGAGCCACTGCTAACTGATCCTTAAGCACCGCATCCGGTTCTCTAACAGGCTGAGCCAATTTTGTTTCTATATCAGCAATTTTTGAAACGCTCTGTGTTAAATCTGTTTCTAAACTTCTCAATTGACGTTGTATTGCTGTATGGGAGTCTTGAAATTGACTTTCAGCAACTGCAATTTCTTGTTCAATTTTTCTGACATTTTCAGTTAAATCTTTAACATTTTCTTCGCGCTCTTTGATTTCGGTGTCAACCCGTTTCATTCTACTTGAAACTGCATTTAAATTGACAAGTACTGCAACATGCTCATTCTTTGCCTTAACATAATCTCTATAGACATCAGCGCGTTTCTCATCTAATTGAGCCAAATAATTTCTAATGCGCTGCAATGACAATTGTTCTTCCAATCTCTTTTTTTCTTTCGCTCTTTCTTCCTCCTCTAGTCGCTTTTTATGTTCGTCCTCTTCATTTTGGTGTCTTTTTCGATCCTGTTCTTGTTTTGCCAAGATCACGTTAATTCCAGAATTCACACTATTAACACTGCGCGACAGCTGGGTAATTTGATCCTGATTTAACCCCCAACCTTCTGTAAGCTTTCGCAGTTCTTCCATCATGGCAAGCACGGCATTTTGTTTGTTTTTCTTATCTTCCATTTTGTCAATGAGTTTTTTAGAGGCTTCTAGGTTTTTTTCATAATATTTTTTGATGGCATTTCTTTTTGCAGGATCTTTAATGTTAAGACCATCTTTCAACAGTTTGTGAAGCTCATGGATATGTTTTTTTTCCTCTTCTTCACGAGTGGGAAAAACCGCGTCGATTATTGAGAGTATATCAACCATTTCCGAAACCTCTGTCTAAATTTTATACTTTATGTATTAAATATAGATTCTTTATACTCTCTATACACAATCAGCTAATAAAATAACCATATTCCCTCGGGAAAGATGAATAGTTCTGATGGATCTGCACGCACAAATGTGAAAGAAAATCATTAAGCCTTTGATATTTAATATTATTCGCGAAGAATAAGGTTCGTCAGAATACCATCACTTTATTTTAAACGTTCTTAGTACCATCCACAGGGCAACGCCTAAGAGCACAAAAGGCCCGATCCAAAGCAAGCCTGTACCCCAATTGAGCGGCGGTTCATATAAGACAAAGGAACCATAGCGACTGGTAACGAACTCTATGATTTGTTGTTCGGATTCTTGTGATTGGATTTTTCGATAAATCTCATTTCGAAGATCAACGGCTATAGGAGCCGCTGAATCGGCAATAGATTGGTTTTGACAAACACTGCAACGTAATTCGTGGGTAATTTTCGCGAAGAGATCTCGCTCCTTGAGATCCAAAAATGGATACGCTTCTTGCACAAGATTTTCTTGATTCATGATTTTTGCAATGCTTCCACTAAAGGGAACAGCTTTTTGTCCCACACTTCCCGATCGACTGGCCCGACATGCCGATATCGAATCACACCATTTTTATCGATCACAAAAGTTTCCGGGGTTCCGGTCACACCATAATCCATCCCGAGTCGCCCACGCTCATCCAAAATATTTAAGCGATAAGGATTTCCATGACTCTGCAACCAACGCCCCGCTTCTTCCCGCGTGTCGTGGTAATTCAAGCCAACCAACGCTATGTCGGCAGGTTTAACCACAGTCATCCAAACCTCATGCTCCTTTTGGCAAGAATGACACCAACTGGCCCAGACATTTAACAGTGTTATTTTTCCGCGAAAGATATCCTCGCTTACCCACCGGTTTGGATCTTCTACCGTGTTTAATTGAAAAGCTGGCGCCGATTGCCCAATGAGGGTCGAAGCAAGCGTTTTATCGGTCAAACTCAGCCCTTTCCAAAGAAATCCACAGAGCGCCGCAAAAATCACCAATGGCAGTAGGAACCGCATTAGTTTCCCCCTTTGGTTCGCCGACCCCATGCCGCAATTAAACCGCCCATGGCCATCATTAAAGCCCCCAACCAGATCCAACGCACCAAGGGTTTATAATAAAGTCGAACGGACCAACTCTCTTCACCCAAGGATTCCCCCAGAGAAATATATATATCGCGCCAGAACCCGGGATCGATGGCGGTTTCGGTTAACCGCTGTCCTTGTACCACATACACCCGTTTTTCGGGGGTTAATTCGGCGATTTTCTTCCCGGCCACAGAAACACCAAAATGCCCTTGATATCCCAGATAGTTCTCTCCTTCTGTTCGCTGCATTTTTTCGAAGCCTATCTCTTCACCCGCAATTTCCAGCGATTGGCCCGGTTTCATCACCACATCACGCTCAATTTGGTAATGCGAAACGATGGTGATCCCAATAATAGAAACCGCCATCCCCAAATGCGCGAAGATCATGCCAAGGGCCCCTTTAGAAAGTTTAAAGACCCCCCCTCTCTGCCGTGATTTTTGATACGCGGTTTTTAAGGTTCCGAGCATGATCCAAATACCCAAACTAACACCCAACGCGACAGACACCGACAAGGCACGCGTGAAAACCCAAGGGATCACAGCTCCCAATACGACACTCAATACCCCTATCCACTGCACTTTTTGGATCAACTCTTTACCTTGGTTTTGACCCCATGTGATGATTGGCCCGATGGGGATCAATAACAGTACCGGAAGCATCAAGGGTATAAAAACCGAATTAAAATACGGAAACCCAACCGACAACTTTTGTCCCGTGCAAACTTCATAGAACAAGGGAAATAAAGTGCCTAATAAAACCGTGGCCGTACTCACCGCTAGAAATACCGTGCTGAGTAAAATCACGGTTTCTCTGGAACACCACTCCAACCGTAAAGGCATTGAAAATCGCTTACCTCGACGCGCATACAAACCAAAAGAGCCACCGACCACCACCCCTAAAAATTCTAATAAGAAAATCCCACGCGTGGGATCGTTTGCAAAGGCATGGACCGAAGTTAATATGCCAGAACGAACTAAAAATGCCCCTAATAAACTTAAAGCAAACGTCAGGATAGCAAGTAATAAGCTCCATCCTTGAAACATCTGCCGCTTATCACTCATCATTAAACTGTGGATCAATGCAATTCCCACCAACCAGGGCATGAACGAAGCATTTTCCACCGGATCCCAAAACCACCAACCACCCCACCCCAACTCGTAATACGCCCACCAACTGCCTAAAGCAATGCCCACCGTTAAAAACCCAAATGCCACCAGAACCCAGGGTCTCATCCACTTTGCCCAAGGCAAATCGTTTTCATTGCCCCACAGCACACTCAAAGCAAAGGCAAAGGGAATGGCAAACCCCACATACCCCATGTACAACACTGGCGGATGCACAATTAAACCGAAATCTTGTAACAAAGGATTCAGATCGCGCCCATCCAAGGGATAATCCGGTAAATACCGCTGGAAAGGACTAGACGTCGCCAAAAGAAATAATAAAAAACCGCAGCTGATCCAACCTAAAATAATCAACACTCGCGCCAAAAAATGCATTGGTAAATGCCGTGAGCATAACGTGACCATCATCACCCAGCCACTGAACAATAAAGTCCATAATAATAATGACCCTTCATGTCCGCCCCACACCGCACTCACCTGATAAAAAATGGGTAAGGAACTGTTGGAATTTCGAGCAACATAAGCTACTGAAAAGTCGTTTTGTAAAAAACAAATCACCAATAAAACAAAACTGAGGGTAATAAAAAAACATTGACCCAAAGCCAAAGGTCTCGCCATCGCTATCCAATGATCCTTTTTCCGATACAATCCCGCGAGCGGTAGCGTGGATTGCACCACTGCCAAACAAAAGGCCACAATTAAACAAAACTCCCCGATTTCAGGAACCATGATCGAGTATCCTAGGCGGTTGATAATTTTCATCATGTTTGGCCAAAATTTCATCGGCCACAAAAAGGGCTTTTCCGTTCAAGCGACCAGAGGCCACTACTCCTTGCCCTTCTTTAAATAAATCCGGCAATATTCCCGTGTACTGAACGGATATTTGATGCGTCAGATCCGTCACCACAAATTGAATGATCAAGTCTGATCCCCGCTGAAGACTGCCTTTTTCGACGAGTCCCCCAATCCGAATTTTTTGAGTATTCGAAATGTCTGCGGTTTGCAATTCAGTCGGGGTATAATATAAATTCAGATTATGACGTAAAGCTTGGATCACTAATAAGGTGACAATTAAAGAAGCACTGCTCAATATCACCACCAACCATACGCGTCTTTTACGGAGCGTATTCATTCTGATCTCAGTCTATGTTTAACTTGTTGCAACGTTCGGCGCCAGGCCAACACCGATGAGGCTAAATTGAATGCTAAAAAAGCAAAGGCTAAGCCGTAACAGATCCCAATAAAAATCGCATGGCTCATAGGCAACTCTTTGACTGTTGATTAAACCATTCTCGCACCCACAGTGACTGCCATTCCCGCTGTAACAAACCGGTTCGAAGCCGAATACACAAGAGCGTCCCATAAAAAAATGTAAATCCTCCAATCATCGCCAGTAAGGGATACAACATTTCTACCGCAATGGATGGCTTAGCCAATTTGGCCAACGTTGCCCCTTGATGCAATGTCGCCCACCACTCGACTGAAAAATGCACAATCGGAATATCGACCATCCCCACAATCGCTAAAACCGCTGCAGCTTTACCGGCTCTTTTAGGCTCATGAATGGCAGAGCGTAATCCCATATAGCCAAAATACAAAAATAATAAAATTAATTCGGACGTTAAGCGTGCATCCCAAATCCACCAGGTTCCCCACATGGGCTTGCCCCAAAGAGCACCCGACACCAATGCAATAAAGGTATAGGTGGCTCCCACCGCGGCACTCATTTCTGCCACAATATCCGCCAATTTAATTTGCCAAATTAAATAAATCACGGAACAACAAAAAATAATCGTATAAATACTGAGTGACAAAAAGGCGGCTGGAACATGAATATAGATCATGCGAAAAGCGTCCCCTTGTTGATAGTCAGAGGGCGCCCACCATAACCCGCCCACAACGCCATAACTCATTAACGCTAGCGTTAGCAGGCCAAACCACGGAATAAGGTGCCCGGCCATCTGATAGCTGTTTTTTGGAGAAGCCAATTGCGCAAAGGGGAATTTCATCTAGGACTCCAAACTGATGCGAACGGCTGCCGAAATACCCATCGGCGCAATCACCAACGTCGCAATGAAAATAGCCGTTAGCAGCAACAGTTCCGAATTAAAACTCCGGCCTTCGGTAACCGCCACTAAAGCACTCGCACCAAACAACAAAACAGGGATCATCCACGGTAAAACCAGGATTGCCAATAATACGCCTCCTTGGGGTAAACCGATGGTTAAAGCAGCCCCTAATGCGCCAATCAAACTTAAGGTTGGGATCCCAAAAAACAACGTTAAGAACAATACCCAAAGTTCTGATTGAGACAACAAAAACAAACCACCCAACAATGGCGCCAGCAGCAACAATGGAACACCAATCATGATCCAATGCGCCACAGATTTCCCCAACATTAAGACGGATAACGGATAAGGACTAATCCCTAATTGATCTAAAACACCGGTTTGAAAATCTGCACGAAAAATCGTTTCTAATGATAAAATCAAAGCCAAAACTACCGCGATCCAAATCACCGTCGGTGCAACTTTGGCGAGCCAATCCGCGCCGGCCCCTAACGTTAAGGAAAATAAGGCGACCACCATGATAAAAAAAAGGAATGGCATTGCCCAATCACCCCGATGCTGATCATAGAGCGCCATCTCACGGCGAATGACGCCCCAAAAAGCTTGAGAAAGACTTCCAACCGGCGCCGTTTTGTCTAGCGATAAATTCACATCACCACCGAATATAGGGGCCACAATAAAGACTTTGAAATCCCACACCAGAACCCGCAAAACCGTAGGTAAGTACCAAATTTTCTGGGCGTTAAATTCGATCCGTCATTGTACAATGAGTTTCAATCTAATGGAACTCGACCTTTGGGTGAGCACTTACCCTATTCTCCGCTCTATAACCGATATCTTTAAACCCAATACCTCTTTAAAATCATTCGACAAGGGTCCATAAAACCCTTAGAATGGCCCCGATTGTTCCCCGTTTAGGGTAACTGTCGTGAAAGTTGAGTCATCATTTCAATAGGTTATCTGCGGCTCGGCTAGACACTATTTTGGATCTTGAAAACGACTGATTGGAGTGAGCATGAAAAAGATTTTCCTTTTAATAGCATTTTCAATGTTAGCTGCTTTAATTAGTTCTTGCGCTAAAAACGTCTCTCCCAATACTTATGAAGCGAGTGAAGCAGGTGTCGCCAGTAAAGTGGTGCACGGAATTATTATCGGAAAGCGTGCCGTCAAAATTGACGCCAACAGCGGCGCAGGCGGACTGGCCGGAGCGGCGGCTGGGGCAGCCGGCGGCTCGGCCATCGGTGGCAGCGATCGCAGCAATATCGTCGGCGCAGTGGGTGGAGCGGTTGTTGGCGGTGTCATTGGCAATGCAGCCGACAAAGCGATTAATCGACATCAAGGCTTCGAATATATCATTCAACTGAAAAATGGTTCGACCATTGCTGTCACTCAGGTTCAAGAGCTGCAGTTTGAAGTCAACCAACCCGTGTTGGTCATTTACGGTGCCATGACCCGCATTGTTCCCGACAGTACCATCGAACATAAAAAACCCCGTGGCTAAGTCTATCGCCAAAACAATGATTTTCTGTTCATGCCTTTTGGCAATAACAGGCTGCTCCACAGAACGAAATTACCGCGGCGTTCCCAGCCCTCAATGGGATCACTTAACTGCGGAGCAAAAACAACTCATTGTCGATCAATCTTTTCAAGATGAAATGAAAAAGGTCGATCCCAACTCTTAAGGATTAAATAGCAATGGTTAAATTGAATTGTTTAGGTCTGGTTGGGCTATTATTTCTTATAGGATGCGGCGCTCAACCGATCATGCCACCCGTGCAATATAACAAGCCCATAGATTTCCACGTAAAAAAGACTGCAGCGCTGCAATGGGAACTGGGTAAGAATTATTCTTCAAGGGTTGCACGTGAATCTTATCATCAACCAGGCATGATCGAAGCACTCGCTCTTTCAATTGATCAAAACAATAACCCCAGTCGCTACACGCTTTCCTACGGAAAAGCGCAACAAGCCATTTTTATGACCTCTTTGAAAAACGTGCTAGACCGAAACCAAGTCTTTAAAGAAATCGAACTCGTAACCGATCCGAATGAAATTTCTGCAAAAGATGTTGTAATCGCCGTATTTTTTAAAACCGCTCGCGTCGCCAGCCCTGAAAGAGCCTATTCCATTACGCTCAGTGTGGTTATGACGATTACCAGCCAGGGGAAACCACCCTTTAAACGAACGTATTTGGTCCAAAACGATGACGAAGTCCTACGTAAAGGTTTTATCGCGCAACAATCGGATGTTTCGGAACGGTTATTAGAGAAAGTGATCGCGGGAATCGAAGAATGGCACAAACTAGAACGGAAAAGAGGTTAACCATGAGATTGATAAGCATTCGATATAGCGTGCTCTGCACAACACTCACTGCAGTGCTGTTACTTATGGGCTGCGCAACTCCAAAGCGCTGTGTTCCATTGGCAGAGTCGTTTTGGCAGAATCACACGCAAAAAATTACCGTTGCCACATACCCCGCCCCAACTCCAACCGTGTATCAACTGGGTGCACAAGGATTGTTGGATATAGCCATTACCAGTATCGCCAACAAAGCCTTAAATAATGCACTCAAACACACCGATTTGATCTGGTATCATGAATTGCCTGAACATTTTGTTAATCGATTAAAAGGACAGCATATTCAAGCTTCCATTTACGAGAAAAAGCTTCCGCCCGATAGGAAAGTGCATCCGGGGGTATTAGCAGAAACAAACGGGGATCTTTTATTGATCCTGGAGTTGCATGCGATCGGGGCAAGACGCAGCTACTCTGCCGGATTCATCCCGCAAGGCGCTCCAGAAGCTTATTGTGTTTTAGTTGGAGAATTGTTAGATCCCAAAAACAAAAAAAATGTACTGTGGCATTCCGAGTCGGAAGTGATCATAAAGGTAGATGGCGCCTGGGATCAACCTCCTGGCTTTCCTAATTTTATGAATGCATTGAATGTTGCGATCAGTGAAGCGCGTGAAGAAATCATAGACAGTTTTTTTTGCGGGCGTTAAAGTTGAAGGAAGTTAGTTTTTTTACGTTCAAACCTTTCTGTAAAGGAAACTAATATGCAATATTGTGTGGTAATTAAATGTATTATTCTGTCAACAGTGCTTTCATTATTAAGCGCTTGTGCTGAACCTCAATTTGCAAATGTTGCAATGAGATCCAGTGCAATTCACAGCAACGAAAAATGCATGATCGTTGCTAAAGTTAAAGTTCCCTATACCGATCTGTTTAATAAATCAGGGAATTATAATGGTTATCTTCACTTGTCGAGCTTTCAAGGCCCGGATAAAAAGAAGAAAATTTATCAAGTCAATGGCAGCTCTTATATAAACTCAGCGACAATGATTAATCCAGGAAAATATTATATTGACTCTATTAGCTGGAATGATGGTTTATATATTTATAAAATTAAAATTTCCGCTAAAGCATTAGATATAAAACCAGGTCAATGTAATTATATTGGCGATCTTACAATCGTTAGAAACCACAAAGGCACTCAAGTTTTAGTAAAAGACAATCTACCTCATGCTGTTTCTAGTATTGAAAACAGTAAATTAGATTCATTGGCTAACAGACTGCATTTCACCCCTTTTTGGCAGGGTGAATTAATAGTCAAACCTGAAAAAGCAGAAGGAAATTAACCATGATATTGACGAGTTCTCAAAAAAATTGTCTGAAATTACTTTTATTATTGATTCCAAGCATCTTAATCTCAGGATGTGTAAACAACAAACTACAAAAGTATGATCCAAACAATCCGTTAGAAATTAGTAATAATAAAGCGATAATAGTTTTGGATGTACAAGATGATCAAGTTAGAATAAACAAATTTGATGAAAATTATAATAATCCTAGAGTCAAGCCGTTTAGTTACACGCTCTCTCCTAACGGACTAATTTTTAGAGATAATAGTTTTAAAGATGCATTTTTTACCATAGAGCCAGGAATATATTATATATCTCACGCCAAATCAACTACGGGATATGATCCACAAATAACACATTACACAATATTGCCTGGTTTGACACAGGAAGGTAGAGTAGTTTACGGAGCTTTCAAAGTAAACCCCGGCGAAGTAGCATTTCTTGGTAAGATTGATTCCATTCTAAGCATAGCTAGCAGCAAGACTAGTGCAAATTTATTTTTTGTAAAATCTAATCTAGATGAAGCAAAACAGAAAATATTAGAATCTGGTTCAAAATACAAACCTTTGGTTTCCAAATTACAAAAAATTACTTTTTATCCAAGTGGCTCAAGGATTTATCTTGATAAAAACGGTGAGTATAATCTGTCACTCGATTAACCCAAATCCTGAAGTCCTATCCAGGTCCAAATAAGAAACAAGTGGCGAGCAAAAATCAGCTTGTCGCTTGTTTGGATCTGATCCCGAAAAATCGTGATGTGTGGCCAAGATGGCCAACCCTTGTTTTTCAAGATGCTGCTGTAACGCTTCATTAAATAAATCGATGCCTGCTTGATCTAGCGCGGTCACTGGCTCGTCTAAAATCCAACACGGCGGCGGGTTTAACCATAAACGCGCCAACGCCACGCGTTGACATTGGCCTTTGGATAACGCTTCGCAAGGAATGTGTTCAAATCCCCCCAAAGCCACTTTTTGTAAAGCTATTTCGATTTCCCGAGTCGTTGGGATCAAAAGCGCGGTCATTCTTAATAGCCCTACTAAGTTTTGAACAGGCGTCAGGGAAGGCTCCACCGCATTTCTATGCCCCAAATAAAGCAGCTCTGCAGCAAATCTCGGATCAGGCTGTTCGATTTTTTCTCCGCGCCAAAAACGTTGACCACTCGAGGCCGGCAAAAGTCCTGCTAAAATTTTTAACAAACTGGATTTGCCAGATCCATTGGGGCCTCTCACCAACACCAATTGCCCAGGTTCAACTTTAAAAGTTAACCCACTAAATAATATACGCTGGCCACGCTCACACCTTAGAGCTTTGATCTGAAACACCCGCGACCCTCTTGCTATTTATCCCCGAATCGTTAGACTAACACATTCAAAATCTTCTTAGGAGCTATAGAGTGCACGGTTTCTGGTTAGAATATGGACTGTTTGCTGCCAAATTGATCACCTTTTTGGCTGCTCTGCTCATGGCACTTGCACTCCTCGGCATTCTGCTATCCTTGCGACAACGTGAAAGAGAGTCGATTGAAATTGAAAAAATTAATGACAAATTTGATTCGATGCGGGAAGCACTTGAGTCTGAACTCTTAAGCAAAGATGAAATAAAAGCCCTTAAAAAAGAACGTAAAGCTGAAGAAAAAAATAAAAACAAGTTACTGAAAAAACAACTGAAAGAAAATTCTGAACCCCCAACTCGACGAATCTTTGTTTTGCGGTTCAATGGTGATATGCAGGCCTCAGAAGTCGATACTTTACGCGAATCCATCACCGCCATTTTATGCGTTGCCAAGTCCGAAGATGAAGTCCTGGTGATCTTAGACAGCGTGGGCGGATTGGTGCATAACTACGGATTAGGCGCTTCCCAACTGAATCGCTTTCGTCAAAAAAACATTCCTGTCGTGGTTTGTATTGATTTAGTCGCTGCCAGCGGCGGCTACTTAATGGCAGCCGTTGCCAATAAAATCATTGCAGCCCCCTTTGCAGTTGTGGGCTCCATTGGTGTATTAGCGCAAATTCCTAACTTCCATCGTTTCTTGAAAAAACACGATATTGATATCGAACAACATACTGCAGGCGAATATAAAACCACTCTCACCCTGTTGGGTGAAAATACGCCAAAAGCCCGAGAAAAATTCCAACAAGAACTGCAAGACACTCACCTATTGTTTAAACAGTTCGTTCAGCAACATCGCCCTCAAATCGATATTGAAAAATTGGCCACAGGGGAACATTGGTATGGCACTCAAGCGATTGATTTAAAACTGGTCGATGAACTAATGACCAGCGATGATTATTTGCTAGAACAAAGTAAAACCGCTGATATTTTTGAAGTGACTTATGTGATTGCTGAAACCTTCACGGACAAGCTTTCATCGATCTTACATGGGGCAACAGGTCGTTTATTACAGCGCTTCTTTGGTGTCTCGTTACGTTAAACTCCATTCCTTTAACCGAGATTGCAGTCTTACCATGGCCTGACTGTGAATTTGGCTGACGCGTGATTCGCTAACCCCTAAGATTTCTCCGACTTCTCGCAAATTTAATTCCTCATCGTAATAGAGTGCCAACACCATTCGTTCTCTTTCCGGCAGACTTTCGATACATTTCGTTAAACTGCGTTTAAAGTCGTCCTGTTGTAATTTATCGAGTGGGGTCAATCCAGAAATCATTGAACTCTCACTGACCAAGTCTTCTTCTAATCCAACATCTTGATAAGCAAACATTCTGCAACCATTCGTTTCTTGCAATAACTGGTGGTACTCTTCTAAGGTCAGATTAAGATTTTGAGCCACATCCTGATCGCGAGCGTCACGTCCGGTTTGGTTTTCTATAACACGAATCGCTTCAGCAATGCGTCGAGTATTCCGATGAACCGAGCGAGGAGCCCAATCGCCTTTGCGAATTTCATCCAACATGGATCCTCGGATCCGAATGCTGGCATAGGTTTCAAAACTCGCCCCTTTATTCACGTTATAATTCTTTGCGGCTTCTAATAATCCAATCATTCCCGCTTGGATCAAATCTTCTAATTGAACACAGGCCGGTAAACGTCCTAATAAATGTTGCGCGATTCTCTTCACCAATTGTGCATGTTGTTGCACAATTTTACTTTCTGGTTCACTGGCAGAAACGGGATACATCACCCATCCATTTGCTAATTTACCCACTAAAACACCCCCATTGTGAAATAACCAAAGGGTTTTCTTTCACTCTTCTTTAACTTGTTGCAAGAAGTGTTCCAATATTTTCCGGGGTAAAGTCTGCCAATTTTTTGCCGATAAAAATGACGTGAAATATGTAAGTATTCTCTGGACAGGATGAGAGGAAAATAAGATGCAATGTAGCCCTAACGTATTGAAACTAAAAATAAATTTGATTGGGTTGATTCAACTCTTCGTTGTTACTTTAGGCCTCTGCAATACCGCAGAATGTTTGACCTACAAAATACCGACGAAAGGTAATATCATCGGTGAATATCGCAGTATAATGGCGGATCGCGGTGACACACTCTTTGACATTGCAGAAGAATTTGACATAGGTGTAGGTGATATGTTGGCTGCAAATCCTGATCTGAGTCATAAACCCTTTAAATCCCCGACAGAAGTTATTATCCCGGCCCAATTTATCTTACCAAACGCCCCCAAAGAAGGCATTGTGTTGAATTTAGCCGAAAAGAGGCTCTTTTATTTCCATCCAGATGGCGAGACCGTCAGCACCTATCCGGTTGGCATTGGGCGCCAAGGGTGGGCAACCCCACTCGGTACAACAGAGATTGTCTCCAAAAAAGAACACCCTGCCTGGCACCCGACAGAATCAATCCGGCGTGAGGCGGCCATGAAGGGGAAACCTTTACCATTGGTCGTGCCCCCTGGACCCAAAAACCCCTTGGGTAACTACGCAATGCATCTGGGCTTTACCGGGATTATGATCCACGGAACCACAAGCCCCAAGAGTGTTGGGCTACAAAGCAGCCATGGCTGCATTCGGTTGTATGCCAATGATATTGACGAACTATTCCATTTATCGACCATCGGGACCCCGGTCAGGGTCATTTACGAACCTCATGAAGAAGATTAAAATGGTCTATGCTTATGAAAGGTAGGGGTTTCTGGCAAAATTCAATGGAGCGTTTACTATGACAATTAGTTCCCAAGCATCAAGTGACGGCAACGAACTGACTATCACGGTCCAAGGGCGCCTGGATTTCAGCTCCTTACAGCTTTTTCGCAATGCTTATGAAAAAGTAACCCCTAAGCCCAAATCTTATATTATCAACTTAAAAGAATCTGATTACTTAGATAGCTCTGCCCTCGGGATGCTGCTTGCCTTACGAGACTATGCGGGTGGAGACGAAGCAAACATTAGGATCATGAATTGCAACCCGGATGTCAAAAAGATCCTGGTTATCACCAAACTGGACGAATTATTCAATATCGACTGATTCTAGTTCCCTCGAAATGTCTAACCGGTTTCTTGTGGCGCTTTGATATTCAATTCTCGCCCAATCCGGTATTTTTTCATTTTTTCCACCAGCGTCGTGCGCCGTAAACCGAGCTTCTTAGCGGCTCTGGCTACTACCCCTGAACTTTCGGTTAA
>JABDFC010000025.1 GCA_013286785.1 Gammaproteobacteria bacterium | reverse complement strand
TTTTCGTAAACGGCAATCCAATAAAGCACCCGATCCCGGTTGGCAAGTTAAAATACGCAAAGAAGATCGCGTCAAATTGATTCAAATGGATCAACACAAGGATTCTCCATGATTGCCTTATCAGATTACCTAACATTAAGTGCAATACTATTTGGTATTGGTATGGCGGGCATTTTTATCAACCGGAAGAATGTGATCATATTGCTCATGTGCATTGAGTTGATATTGTTGGCAGTCAGTACTAATTTTGTTGCCTTTTCAAGATACCTATCGGATATCAATGGTCAAGTATTTGTTTTGTTCATTTTGACCATCGCTGCTGCAGAAGCGGCGATTGGGCTTGCCATTTTGGTGGTAATGTTTCGCCAAAGAAACACCATCAATGTAGAAGAATTGGACAGCTTAAAAGGATGAGGAATGTTTGAACTGAAATCAAGCTGTTTGGCGATTGTTGGTTTACCCTTAGCTGCGGCCATGCTTGCGGGCTTCTGCGGTAAAGTGATTGGGCAAAGAGCTTCACACCTTGCTACGACTTTTGCCGTTGGACTTTCCTTTTTCTTGTCGCTGATTGTCATTAAACAGTTTTATACCCATGAGATCAGTCCCCTGAATTTTACCTTATACACGTGGGGGCAATTCGGACACACCCCTTTTACTATTGGGTTTTTAATTGACCAACTTACCGCTGTCATGATGCTCATCGTGACCTTTGTTTCTTGGATGGTCCACATTTATTCCATTGGATATATGCGGGATGACCCTGGGTATCAGAGATTTTTTTGTTATATATCTTTGTTTACCTTTGGAATGTTAATGCTGATCAGTGCTAATAATTTCTTACAATTATTTTTTGGCTGGGAAATGGTTGGGTTAATGTCATATCTCTTGATTGGCTTTTGGTTTAAAAAAGAGAGTGCGATTGTTGCGAACTTAAAAGCTTTTATTGTGAATCGAGTGGGCGATTTTGGCTTTTTAATTGGTATCGCGGCTGTTTTGTATTGTTTTGGGACGTTGGATTATCGTTTGGTATTCGAAGAAGTTCAGAACATTTCTAAAGTTGAACTGTTTCAACTTCCTACCGGATATACGGTTTCAGCCATTACTTTTATTTGTCTTTGTTTATTTGTGGGGGCGATGGGAAAATCAGCGCAAGTCCCATTGCATGTCTGGTTGCCCGATTCTATGGAAGGCCCTACCCCAATTTCTGCGTTGATCCATGCAGCTACCATGGTGACAGCTGGGGTATTTATGATAGCCAGGCTCTCACCCTTATTTGAGTATTCGGAACTTGCGCTGAATGTCATTTTGACAATTGGTACAGTCACTTGTTTCCTCATGGGCTTGGTTGGAATTGTACAAAATGATATTAAGAGAATTATTGCGTATTCAACTTTGTCCCAATTAGGCTATATGATGATTGCCATGGGAGTTTCAGCTTATCCGATTGGCATTTTTCATCTCGTCACACACGCTTTTTTTAAGGCTTTACTCTTTTTGGGTGCGGGTTCCATTATTTTCGCTTTACATCACGAACAAGATATTTGGAAAATGGGGAATCTTAGAAAATCCTTGCCGATCACTTACTATACCATGTTAGTGGGAAGTCTGGCATTAATTGGTTTTCCATTTTTTTCCGGGTTTTATTCCAAGGATTTAATCATCGAAGCGGTGAAACTCTCTCAGCTACCCTGCGCTAAAGCGGCTTATTATTTTGTCGTCGGGGGTGTCTATATTACGGCACTTTACACCTTCCGCCTGTTTTTTGTGGTCTTCCATCTGAAAACGGATAGAGATGATATCCATGTTGAACCGAATTCTTGGGTGGTTGAAGGACCCTTAGTCTTATTGGCGATTCCTTCTTTGGTTTTAGGCGCTTTATTTTTAAGACCATTATCCGAGAATTACTTTGCCCATTCGCTCGTTATTCACCCTGAACACAGCGGCTTTCAAGAACTCATGGCCGCAAGTGAGAGTCCCTTTTTCATGGCACTCCATGGGTTTACGTCACTGCCCTTTGTTCTCGGGTTACTGGGGATAATAACCGCTTGGATCGGTTACGTAGTGCGTCCAAAGAGTGCTGCTTGGGTCCAACGACGTTTAGGGGTAATCTATTACATCCTGAAGAATCAGTTAGGATTTGATGCATTTTACCGTCTAGTGGTTGTAATGGCCACGCGTACCCTGGGCCTTTTTTGTTGGCGTTGGGGGGATCAATGGTTAATTGACGGGGTGGGCGTTAACGGGACAGCGAATACGGTTAAACGTTTATCTCAATCTCTGAGAAAGATGCAGACAGGTTATCTCTATCATTACGCTTTCGTCATGATTGTTGGTTTTCTTGTCTTAATTGCTTGGCTACTGTTAAGTGTCATTGTGTAAGGTGGTATAATGGCTTTTCCGCTATTAAGTTGGTTGATCTGGATCCCGATATTCGGGGGAGCCGCCTTATTGTTCCTTAGAAAAGAGACTTGTGTGTTATGGGTACGTTTTTTTAGTTTGTGTTTGGCCATGTTTAGTTTTGGCCTATCCTGTGTTTTACTCATTGGATTTGATGTTACTACTTCAGAGATGCAGTGGGCTGAAACAATTCCCTGGATCCCGAGCTTCCAAATCTTTTATCGCTTGGGGGTTGATGGCTTATCCTTACCCTTAATTGTCCTAACTTGCTTTACAACGATTTTAGTCATCTTAGCCAGTTACCGGTCCGTACAGAATAATGTCGCAGATTATTGTGCCACTTTTTTAATCATGCAAGGTTTAATGTGTGGGGTTTTTGCTTCCCTAGATGCCGTATTATTTTATTCATTTTGGGAAGCGATGTTGGTTCCGATGTTTTTAATTATAGGCCGATGGGGTGGACAAAATCGGATTTATGCCACAATGAAATTTTTTCTCTATACCTTTTTTGGATCGGTTCTGTTGTTGGTTGCCATCCTTTACTTGCAAATGGTTGCAAAATCTACTTTGGGAGCAGAATCCGATGGCCTTTTCAATATTTTAGCTTTCCAAAATCTAGCCTTAACGATGATTGAACAAAAATGGATATTTTTGGCATTTTTAATTGCATTTGCAATTAAAGTCCCGATGTGGCCGGTGCATACTTGGTTACCGGATGCGCATGTAGAAGCACCTGCAGGGGGTTCCGTTGTGTTGGCGGCGATATTATTAAAGATGGGTGGTTATGGATTCTTGCGGTTTATCCTACCGATTACCCCAGATGCTAGCCAGTTTTTTGCCAGCGGGATCATTGGGTTGTCGTTGATAGCCATTATCTATATTGCTTTAGTGGCAATTGTGCAAACAGACATGAAAAAACTCATTGCGTATTCTTCAATTTCTCACATGGGCATTGTGACACTTGGATTGTTTACGGTTTTTTCCATCATCAAAAACACGGAAAACCATGATGTGGCAGTGGCCAGTATGGAAGGCTCATTGGTTCAAATGATTTCACATGGCTTTATCTCTGCAGCCTTATTTTTGTGTGTTGGTGTTTTATATGATCGATTGCACAGTCGATTGATCAAAGATTATGGCGGTGTCGTGAATACAATGCCTATTTTTGCTGCATTTTTTATGCTGTTTGCAATGGCAAATGTGGGTTTGCCTGGGACGTCGGGATTTGTTGGAGAATTTTTAGTAATATTAAGTGCTTTTCAAGCAAAGATTTGGTATGCGGTTGGTGCAGCAACACTGTTAATTTTAGGGGCTTCCTACACATTATGGATGTATAAGCGAGTGATATTTGGGTCAATCACGCAGCCGGCAGTTGCAACTTTGCGGGACATCCAAGGAACGGAAATTTGCGTATTACTCTTATTGGCGATTGCTATTTTATGGTTAGGGCTATGGCCAGAACCCTTACTCAATATTTTACAAGCGTCGACTGAGCATTTGCTTAACCAAATGTTACATTCGAAACTTTAAGGCTAGGAATGCGTATGTGGTCGAGTGAGTTATTTTTTGTTTATCCTGAGGTTGTTTTAACGACCTTTGCTTCTTTTATCTTGTTACTCGATTTATGGCTGAGTCCCAAATCGAAATGGATCATCTATACATTGAGTCAATTGGCTTTAATGGCCACAATGTACTGCCTCATTCAATTGATAGCATTTACCCCAACCATTGTTTTTAATGGGGCCATCATTCTGGACAGCATCAGTCTGTCTTTGAAATTGATCATTTGTTTGTTTGGAAGTTTTGTCTTTATTTATACACGTAAATACTTATTTGATCGCCAAGAGTTTAAGGCAGAATATTTTATTCTATGCTTGTTCTCTATCTTGGGCATGATGATTTTAGTTTCCTCCTATAATTTTTTGAGTTTATATTTAGGGATAGAGTTATTGGCTTTACCTTTATATGCTTTAATTACAATGCTGCAAGGTAATAAACTGGCAACAGAAGCCGCCATGAAGTATTTTATCATGGGTGCTTTGGCATCCGGAATGTTACTTTATGGGATTTCGCTTTTATATGGTGTCACGGGAAGTTTGTCCTTAATCGCCGTTGCCGAACATTTGTCAATTTCATCTGCCGCGCCAAGCTTGACCTTAATGTTTGGTCTGATCTTTGTGTTTGTGAGTCTTGCCTTTAAATTTGGGGCCGTGCCCTTTCATATGTGGTTGCCGGATGTTTATCAGGGATCCCCGATTATCATGACACTGTTCATTGGAACCCTACCTAAGCTTGCAGCCTTTGGTTTTGCCATCAGAATGCTCAACGACACTTTCCCGAGCCTACATTTTCATTGGCAACCGTTACTGATAACCATGGGAATTTTGTCTCTGATCATTGGTAACGTTGTTGCCATCGCACAATCCAATTTAAAAAGAATGTTGGCTTATTCTACCATCGCGCACATGGGTTTTTTGTTTTTGGGATTATCGTTGGGTTCAGAAGCGGGGTTTATCGCTGCATATAATTACATCCTGATTTACGCGCTAATGGCTTTAGGCGGGTTTGGTGTGATGACTTTATTGAGTTGTGAGTCCATTGAAGCAGAGAACATTCAGGACTTTCAAGGTTTGAGCAGTCAGCATCCGTGGTTTGCTTTTTTAATGATGCTTATTTTATTGTCTTTGGCAGGGATCCCACCCTTTTCTGGCTTTTATGCAAAGTTCTTTATCATTAAAGAACTGATCGATTCAGGTTACCTGGGGCTTGCACTGTTTGCGGTGTTGATGACGGTCATTGGTGCTTACTATTATTTAAGAATTATTCGAGTCATGTTTTTTGATGCTCCACAGGGATCGAAAATCCAAACCTCTTTGGCCAGTCCTGAGGCGATTGTTTTAACATTGAATGGCTTTTTGTTATTAATCCTCGGGATTTTCCCAGCGGCCCTCTATCAATTTTGCCAAGTTCTCGTATTAACCGCGTTTTAATCTCAGATAAATAACTTAATTATAAAAGTATCAATGCTTGCTTGTTTCTGACAACCTACTTGCATCAACAGGTCATTCCAGGTAAGCTATGAAGGCTTGACGCGGGGTGGAGCAGTCTGGCAGCTCGTCGGGCTCATAACCCGAAGGTCGTAGGTTCAAATCCTGCCCCCGCTACCAGAATAAATAAAGAGGCCCCGATAGGGGCTTTTTGTTGGTGAATAACAAGAAATGGGCTATAAGCCCATTTTTTGTTTAATGGGTGTGTGAGGACATGAGACAGCACGAGTCATTAGAAAAAGTGATTTTACCGGTCGTCAATGGCCTTGGACTTCAATGGGTGGGGTTGCAATACTTCCCGCAAGGTAAAAAGTCCATTGTGAGGTTATTTGTCGAGAAAGACGGCGGGATCACGGTTGACGATTGTCAGCGCGTGAGTCGTCAGGTAGATGCTGTCCTAACGATCGAAAGTCCCTTACTCCATGATTATGTCTTGGAGGTGTCTTCTCCAGGATTTGATCGTATTTTATTCTCACCTCAGCAATGTGGTGGGCACATTGGGAAATTGGTTTCTATCCGATTGGTGATACCGATAAACGGAAAGAAGAACTTTAGAGGTAGGCTGCACCAAGTGGAAGGCGAGAAAATTACCATTGTCGCTCCTGAAGGAGAAGTAACATTTTCTTTCAGTGACATGGATGAAGTACGTTTGGTACCAGAGTGGGTAGGCCTTTCAAAAGGTTCAAAAAAGTGAGGCTTGGAAATGAGCAAAGAAATTCCACTAAAACTGATTATTGGGACCGTCTCGAATGAGAAGGGTGTCTCTGAAGAAGTAATTTTTCAGGCCATTGAGGCTGCATTGGTTTCTGCAACTAAGAAAAAGTATGGCGCAGATATTGAAGTGCGCGTCGAAATTGATCGTAAAACTGGTCAATATGAAACCTTTAGACAATGGACGATTGTAGAGGAGCCGACTCCCGAACAGCCGTTGGAGTTTCCCTTGAAGCAAATGCTGTTGAGCGAAGCTTTGCAACATTCTAAAACAATCAAAGTGGATGAAATATTGGAATTGCCCATGGAATCTGTTGAGTTTGGGCGAATTGCTGCACAAGCTGCCAAACAGGTTATCTTGAAAAAAGTTCGCGAAGCTGAACATGAGAATGTGGCTGAAGAATTCCGCAGGAAGATTGGACAACTGGTTATTGGGGTTGTCAAGAAAAGTTCTCGTGAAGCAATTATTTTAGATTTGGGTGGTAATGCAGAAGCCATTCTGCATAAAGAAGATTTATTACCCAGGGAGTCGGTACGCCCGGGCGATCGCTTGCGCTGTTACTTGCGCGATGTCATGACAGAAGCAAAAGGACCGCAATTAAGTTTAAGCCGCACCTGTAATGAGATGTTAATTGAGTTGTTTAAAATTGAAGTTCCCGAGGTCGGCGAAGGGATTATTGAAATCAAAAGCGCAGCCCGGGATCCGGGTGTTCGAGCGAAAATTGCGGTTAAAACCAATGACGGTCGAATTGATCCCGTTGGCGCTTGTGTTGGAATGAGGGGCGCACGTGTTCAAGCGGTTTCCAATGAATTAGGTGGTGAGCGTGTGGATATTGTTTTATGGGATGATAACCCGGCTCAATTTGTCATGAATGCAATGGCGCCGGCTGAAGTGGTTTCAATTGTGGTAGACGATGATGCGCATACCATGGATGTTGCTGTGTCTGAAGAGCATTTGTCACAGGCCATTGGCCGTAATGGGCAAAATGTCAGGTTGGCAAGCCAGCTTACGGGCTGGGAGTTGAATGTCATTACGGATTCTGAGGCCAAAGAAAGAACCGCAGCAGAGCAAGAGCAACTCTTGAAAGTCTTTACGGAGCAACTTTTGGTTGACGAAGATGTTGCCAATATCTTAATTGAAGAAGGGTTTACCAGTTTGGAAGAAGTTGCCTATGTGCCTTTACAAGAGTTGTTGAAAATAGATGGCTTTGATGAAGAAGTGGTTAACGAATTGCGTTCTCGTGCAAAGCAATCGTTGTTAACCCAAGCCATTGCTAACGAAGAAACAGTGGATGAAAAAGTACCGGCGGAAGACTTATTAACGGTATCTGGGATGGATAGTGAATTGGCTGCAAGTTTAGCAACCCATGGCATCATTAGCCGAGATGATCTAGCAGAGCTAGCCGTTGATGATCTGATAGAAATGATTGATTTAGACGAACCCAAGGCCGCAGAGCTGATTATGGCAGCTCGAGCTCACTGGTTTGAATAAGTGGGAAATGGCGTTAGGTGAGGGGGCTCCATGCCGAATGAGACAGTTGAACAATTAGCAAAATTTTTTGAAATTGAATGTGATCGTTTAGTCGAACAATTTGCTGAAGCTGGTTATCAGCTTCAGGAAAAGGATGTTGTTTCTAAAGAAGCGAAGCAATCTTTATTAGCATTGCTCAAGCGGGAACAAGCCAGTGAAGGCCCCAAAAAAATTACTTTAAAACGGCAGAGTAAGACTGAAATTAAAGTTCAGCGGTCTTCGGGTCGTAAAGGGACAGTGAGCGTTGTTCGTAAAAGGCGACATGTTTATGTAAAACGCGATCCAGCTGCCGAGGCAGAAGAAGATACGGTTGTTGTAGAAGAAATAGCCAGTGCTGTTCCTGTTGTCGAAGAAGCTAGAAACCCAGCGGCAGAAGAAAATAATTCGGGTTTAACTGCAGAAAAAACCGCAACCAGCATGGGTCAGTCTGTCGAAGTAGAGAGTTTGCCGTCTCTAGAGGATTTGTCATCTGGCCAGAAAAAAGAAGAGAAATCTTCTCTGGTTAAGAAAAGCCATAGCGCACGGGATCTCATCGACGAAGAAGAAAAGAAACGTCATCGTAATAAACAAAAAAGTCGCGTCGAGCCTGATGACTGGAATAAGGGTAAATTAGTGAAATCCTTAGATCTGGTGGTCGCAGACACTGAAGAGATTGAAGAAGAAGAGCCTGCCGCTCCGGCTTGGCGCAACCCAAAAGCTAAGACAAAAGTCAGTAAATTAATTTCTCCGAAAGCACCTAAGAAAGACATGAAAGGGGTGGTAGAAGAGCTGCAAAAAAAACATACTTTTGAAAAACCTGCAGGTCCAATCATTCGTGAAGTTGAAATTCCGGTGACCATTTCAGTCGCTGATTTGGCACAAAAAATGTCGGTAAAGGCAGCAGAAGTCATTAAAGTGCTGATGAAATTTGGCACGATGGCAACCATTAACCAGTTGATAGAGCAAGAAACTGCGGTGATTGTGGTTGAAGAATTGGGTCATACCGCAAAGTTAATCAAAGATTATTCGTCGGAACCTATCATTCAAGTGGAATCGCAGGGCGAGAAAGTTTCTCGTGCAGCCGTGGTTACGGTCATGGGCCATGTTGATCATGGAAAAACGTCATTGTTAGATTATATCCGTAGAACAAAGGTCGCCGCTAAAGAGGCGGGTGGAATTACTCAACACATTGGTGCGTATCATGTCCAAACCAGTCGTGGTGAAATTACTTTTTTAGACACCCCTGGTCACGCAGCTTTCACAGCGATGCGCGCGCGCGGGGTTCAATGCACAGATATTGTGGTATTAGTGGTTGCAGCTGATGACGGTGTTATGCCGCAAACGATTGAAGCCATTCAGCATGCAAAAGCGGCGGGTGTACCCATTGTGGTCGCGATTACCAAGACAGATAAAAAAGATGCTGATCTCGATCGTATTCAGAATGAATTGTCGGTTCAGGGGCTTATCCCAGAAGCGTGGGGGGGCGATGTTATTTTTGTTCCAGTATCCGCGAAAGAAGGAACTGGGATTGACACTTTATTGGAAGCCATTGCTTTGCAAGCAGAAATGCTTGAATTGAAGGCCCCAATTACAGGCCAAGCTAAGGGAGTTGTCTTAGAAGCTCGCTTAGATAAAGGAAAGGGGCCCATTGCCTCTTTGTTGGTGCAAAGTGGAACCCTCTGTCGAGGAGATATTATTCTGGCGGGTCAAGTCTATGGTCGAGTTCGTGCCATGGTGAATGAACTGGGGCAACAAGTGGATTCCGTGACGCCTTCTATGCCGGTGGAAGTCTTAGGTTTATCCAGTGCTCCACAGGCAGGTGATACGTTTATGGTCGTTGTTGATGAACGACAAGCCAGAGAAGTTGCGCTATTCCGGCAGGGTCAAAATAGAGATGTTCGTATGCTGCGCCAACAGTCTTCGCAATTGGAAGGCTTTTTTGATCGAATGCAACAAGGCGAATCCAAAGTCTTAAAATTGGTTATTAAGGCCGATGTTCAAGGTTCAGCAGAGGCGTTGAATGAAGCATTGGAAGGACTGTCGACTGATCAGGTAAAAATTAAAATTATTGCGGTTGGAGTCGGTGGGATCAATGAATCTGATATTTCTCTTGCCATGGCATCGGGTGCTGTGATGATTGGGTTTAATGTCAGAGCAGATGCTTCCGCTCGGCGGTTAGCAGAAAAAGAAGGCTTCGACATTTATTATAGCAGTATCATTTATGATGTCGTTGACAACATCAAGCGCGCTATCAATGGTTTATTAGGTCCTCAATATAAAGAGCAAATCCTGGGATTAGCGGAAGTCAGAAGCGTTTTCCGTTCAGCGAAACTGAGAGCAGTTGCAGGTTGTATGGTCATCGAAGGGATTGTGAAGAGAGGTTGTCCAATCCGAGTCTTAAGAAATAATGTGGTCATTTATCAGGGTGAGCTTGAATCGTTACGGCGATTTAAAGACGATGTTTCTGAAGTTCGTAATGCAACGGAATGTGGTATTGGTGTTAAAAATTATAATGATGTTAAAGTCGGCGATCAAATTGAAGTTTTTGAAACGGTCGAGGTAGCAAGAGGTTAATCATGCCAAGAAATTTTAATCGATCAGACCGGGTTGCAGATGTCATGCATCGTGCTTTAGCGAAATTGATCCGGGAAGATTTTAAAGACCCACGTGCGGGCATGACAACCATTTCGACTATTCAAGTGACTCCCGATTTAAGACATGCCAAAATTCTTGTCACAGTATTGGAAAACGATAAGGTTAACGACACCCTGAAAGTACTAAATCAAGCGACAGGTTTTTTTCGGAGTTGTTTAGCAAAAATGCTGACATTACGATCCGTTCCAACGTTATCTTTTGTGTATGATGATTCCGTTGTGCGTGGCACTCGGATCAATTCTATTTTGGAGCATTGTATTGAATCACCGTAGAGATGTTCACGGTATTTTGTTGTTGGATAAACCAAAAGGGGTGACCTCTAACTTTGCTCTGCAAATGGTTAAACGCTTATTTAGAGCTCGTAAAGCTGGCCACACAGGTAGTCTTGATCCTGTTGCCGAGGGTTTATTACCCATCTGTTTAGGAGAAGCCACAAAATTTTCTCGTTTTCTCTTGGAATCTGATAAACACTATCAAGTGGTTGCAAAACTTGGGATACGAACCACAACAGGTGACTCGGAAGGTGAATCGCTCTCTGAGAAGCCAGTATCGGCGTATTCCTTAAGCGCAATGGAAAAGGCATTGGATCATTTTCGAGGTGAGATCCTACAAACGCCTCCCATGTATTCTGCCGTGAAGCAAAATGGACAGCCCTTGTACTGGTTGGCGCGCCAAGGATTGACGGTTGAACGCCAAGCCAGAACGGTTTCTATTCATCATCTTGAACTGTTAGCGTTGACAGAAGATTGTTTAAGCTTAGAAGTTCGGGCGAGCAAAGGGACTTATATCCGAACTTTGATCGATGATTTGGGCGAATGGTTGGGGTGTGGTGCTCATATTATAAAATTAACCCGATTGGGGGCGGGCCCTTATTCTGCCCAACAAATGGTTGGTTTGAATACCTTAGAACAACTGGCATCTACCGAGGGGGCAGAGGCTTTAGATCAGTATCTGTTACCGATGGACAGTTCAGTCGCCAGCATGCCGGATGTCGTTTTGTGTGAGAATACTGCGTACTATTTGTGCCGTGGTCAGGCAGTCACTGTGCCTTATGCCCCGACTGCCGGCTGGGTTCGATTGACATTGAAAAACCACCAGTTTATTGGGGTGGGTGAAATTTTAGACGATGGCCGAGTGGCTCCCCGTCGCCTTACTCAGGAAGTAGTTTCTTTATAAAGGGCAATCAGGTAGACTGCAATATTTGTAAAGTAGCTTTTATTTTTATGATTAAGTCAGTTAACTTTTTAGGAGATTTTCATGCGTTTTAGCGCTGAGGCAAAAGCGAGTATCGTAGAGCGATTTAAGCGTGCAGCCAGAGATACCGGTTCCCCCGAGGTTCAGGTAGCCTTATTGAGTGCGCGGATTAATTTACTCACGGATCATTTAAAAATTCATAAAAAGGATTTTCATTCGCGACGTGGATTGATAGGAATGGTTAATCGCCGTCGTAAACTGCTAAGCTATTTAAAATCTGTAAATTTAGCGCTTTATTCTAAGATCGTTCAAGATTTAAATCTTCGCGGCTAAAGTTTACTGTATTTAACATTGTTCATTAAGGATATCGAGTGAAGTCAATTAAAAAAACACTTCCATTTGGGGCGCATACCCTTGTCATAGAAACAGGAGTGATTGCAAGGCAGGCAACGGGATCAGTACTGATCAGTTTAGATGACACCACTGTCTTAGTCACAGTTGTGGGTGTTCAAGATGTCACCTCAGCTCAAAGTTTTCTCCCCCTCCGCGTTGATTACCAAGAACGTTCTTATGCGGCTGGAAAAATTCCAGGCGGTTTCTTTAAACGTGAAGGCCGTCCCAGCGAGCGTGAAACACTGACTTCAAGATTGATCGACAGACCGCTTCGGCCGCTGTTTCCGAAAAATTTTGGTCAGGATGTGCAGATTATTGCGACGGTTTTATCTTTAAACCCGGAAATCGAATCAGATATTCCAGCCATGATTGGAGCCTCTGCCGCTCTGGCGATATCTGGGATCCCGTTTAATGGACCGATGGGCGCTGCTCGCGTAGGTTATATCGATGGGCAATATATTCTCAATCCGACACAACAGCAATTAGACTCTTCCGCACTCGATTTAGTCGTAGCTGGAACCAAGCATTCTGTCCTGATGGTGGAATCCGAAGCCGATGAATTATCGGAAGAAATCATGCTTGGCGCGGTTATGTTTGGTTTTCAACAATTTCAACCCGTGATCAAAGCCATCGAGTCGTTAGCCGAAGAAACAGGAAAATCGGCTTGGGAATGGAAAACACCTTTACAAAATACTGAATTGGTTGAAAAAGTTAAAGCAACTTATGAAAATGAAGTGGCTGCAGCGTATCAAATTCAAGACAAACAAGCACGATACCAAAGACACAAAGAAATTAAAGCAGATGCCGCTGAACGCTTTTTAGGATCAGAAGAAACCTCTGAATTAAAACAAGAGGTCAATAAGGCTTTAGAAGGATTAGATCGCTCGATCGTACGGGGACGTATTTTAGCCGGTGAGCCGCGCATTGACGGGCGAGACAGCAAAACTGTCAGGCCTATTACAGTCGCGCCTGCCATATTGCCTCGTGCTCATGGGTCGTCTCTGTTTACTCGAGGGGAAACACAAGCACTGGTCGTTGTCACGTTAGGAACTGGCAGAGATGCTCAAGTCATTGACAGTCCTTTAGGCGAATACAAAGATTCATTCATGTTGCATTATAATTTCCCTCCGTTTTCTGTGGGTGAAGTGGGGAATGTTGGCAGCCCAAAACGTCGTGAAATCGGTCATGGAATGTTGGCAAAACGAGCCATTCGTGCTGTGTTACCGTCCGAAACCCATTTTCCTTATGTTCTGAGAGTGGTTTCAGAAATCACGGAATCCAACGGTTCGAGTTCAATGGCAACCGTGTGTGGAACGAGTTTAGCGTTAATGGATGCCGGTGTTCCTATTAAATCAGCTGTTGCGGGTATTGCAATGGGCTTAATCAAAGAAAACGATCGTTATCAAGTTATCACCGATATTTTAGGGGATGAAGATCACTTGGGCGATATGGATTTTAAAGTTGCTGGAACAGATGCAGGGGTCACTGCCTTGCAGATGGATATTAAAATTGACGGTATTACTGAAGAAATCATGAGTGTGGCTTTAGAACAAGCCAAACAGGGACGATTGCATATTTTAAGTGTGATGAATCAAGCGATTGCTGCACCGCGTGTTCAAATGTCTGAATTTGCGCCGCAACTGATTTCATTTAAAATTCATCCGGATAAAATTCGAGAGGTCATCGGTAAAGGAGGAGCGACCATACGATCGCTCACAGAAGATACCGGGGCTACAGTCGATATTTCAGATGATGGTACAGTCCAAATCGCTGCGGTCGACAAAGCGGCGGGAGAAGAAGTGCGTCGGCGCATCGAACTCATTACCGCGGATGTGGAAGTCGGAAAAATCTACGAAGGCAAAGTGGTGCGCATCACGGAATTTGGAGCTTTTGTGAATTTCTTACCGGGTAAAGATGGATTGGTCCATATTTCTCAAATCACCGATCGTCGTATCGGTACGGTAGAAGAAGTTCTGCAAGAAGGGCAAGTTGTTCAAGTGAAAGTACTGGAGATTGATCGACAAGGGCGAGTTCGTTTGAGTATGAAGGCCGTAGCCGAGTCATTTCCAGACGCAGCACAGTCTGGCGGCTAACCATTCGTTACCAAGCGTGGCTGCTAGTCGCGCTTGGTTTAACTAAACACCCTTACGGTTCAGTGCTATCGCTTTAAACTAGCATTTACTGTGGCAAGTTCAAAGCATCAAAGAAAATTACTCCAACAGGCAATCTCTTGCGAAGATCTCGTCCTTTCAAAATCTTAGCATATTATATTTAAAAAACTAACATATAGTAAACTATTTTTTATTTAAATAGTTGACAATTAAAAAGTGGCTGATTACACTTCCGACTGTATTGGTCAATTGAACCATTTATTCTTTGTAAACAGACAGGAGAGATCAAATGGAAACAGTGAATACCTTCAAACTCACCCAGACCAAATCCTCCCTTGCCATTCATCATATTGCTTACGTTATGTGGGGCGTATTACTCCTCTTCGTAACCTCTCAATTGAGTATTCCACTTGAACCTGTGCCCATCACTTTGCAAACCGTCGGTGTTATGTTGATTGGGCTTACTTTTGAGCGCAGTCATGCAATTAAAGCAGTTTTAGTGTATTTAGGCTTAGGAGCTGTGGGTATCCCGGTGTTTGCCAATTATCATGGCGGTGGGCACTGGCTGTTTGGCATGAGTGGTGGATATTTATGGGGCTTTTTAGCCGCAGTTGCGCTAATGACTTCTTTGAGACAGCGGTATTTGCAGAATCATTCGGTGCTGCACATTGGTTTAAATTGTTTCTTTGGGACGACGGTTATATTCTTATTTGGAATAACTTGGTTGGCGTACTCGATTGGTTTAAAAGCTGCCATTTACTCAGGCTTTTACCCATTTATTATTCCGGGAGCTGTTAAGATTGTATTATTAACGACGGCTGTTAGATATTTAAAGCTTGGCCGTCGATGATTCAATTTCGACCGCACCATTTTCTGTGTACACTTGGGTTTCAAGGAAAAGGGTATTCGCCGGCTTTTGTTCAAAATTATCAATCGATTGTTCAGAAATTAACGGAAGATCCAGATACCCCAATTCAAGTCACGCGGGGATTGGATAATATTTGTCGTTCTTGTCCAAAACAAGTGAACGCTAAAACGTGTCATAAGCAAGCATTGATTGAAAAACTAGACAGTGCTCATCAACATATTTTAGGACTTACAGAAGAACAGGTGATTTCTTGGAAAGATGCAATCGTGTTGATTCAGAAACACATGACGCTTGAAAGATTTGAGAGTGCCTGCGAGGGGTGTGAGTGGAAATTCACGGGCATGTGTGAATCGGCTTTGAAAGCGATTAGGCACGATTGAATTTCTACCGAAAATTATTGATGCGATTAGTGTTGTTATCGAGCGCTCAGTATCGTCATTGAACACTTAGTATCTCCATCAAGCACTCAGTATTGTCATTGAGCGCTCAGTATCGTCATCCCCGCGAAAGCGGGGATCCAGAGGGAATTCACTAGCTCTTATTTTTTGACTGGATCTCGGCATTCGCGGGGATGATAATACTTAACATTTGATCAATTCGGATTTAACCGCTTAATAAATAAAAAACGGTTTTTCTTATCTAAAGCCGTTCGTCCCTTAACTCGGATTTAATATTTTAGGCACTAAGATATTTTTGAGCTTAACATAGGTTGGAAGCCCATGATGATAAGGTGGATATGCCTCTCCTTGAATTAATGGAGCGATATAATTCCGACAGGCTTCGGTAATTTCAAAGCCATCTTGGCTGATAAAATCCCTTGGCATTTTCTTTTCCTGGTTCGCAACTTTATCTAAATCAACGCTACCTACTTCCCATTGATAGGGACTCTCCTGGGTTCGAACAATGATGGGCATAATGGCGTTTTTACCGGCCAAGGCAAATTCTAAAGCCTTCTTTCCCAATTCAAAAGCTTGATCTACGTCGACTTCTGAAGCAATATGACGAGCAGAACGTTGCAAATAGTCTGAAACGGCCCAGTGATTTTTATAATTTAAAGTACGTTTAATGAGAGAGGCTAAATAAGGAGCAACGCCCCCTAATTGTTCATGCCCAAAAGCGTCTTTTTGGCCACTTTGGGCTAAAAATTGTCCGTTTTCATCTTTCACACCTTCAGCTGCAACGACCACACAATAACCATTGGCCTCGACGGCTTCTTTAACGCGATTGCAAAATACGGTCGGATTGAAGGCGATTTCTGGAAACAAAATTAAATGAGGTGGCTCGGATTTCTCTTGACGGATAAGTCCTGCTGCGGCTGCTATCCATCCGGCATGACGTCCCATGACCTCTAAGATAAACACTTTGGTTGAAGAGCTGGCCATGGAAGCAACGTCTAATCCAGCTTCTTTGGTAGAGATAGCCACATATTTGGCCACAGACCCATATCCAGGGCAATTATCGGTAAAGGGTAAATCATTGTCGATGGTTTTGGGGATTCCGATGCAGGTAATGGGGTAGTCTAATTGTTTTCCCATTTGAGCAATTTTATGAGCGGTGTCTTGCGAGTCACCGCCACCATTGTAAAAGAAATAGCCAATATTGTGAGCGGAAAAAACTTTGATCAATTGTTCGTATTCGCTGCGGTTTTGGGCTAGGTCTTTTAACTTATAGCGGCAAGATCCAAACGCGCCTCCGGGAGTGTGCTTAAGCGCTGCAATAGCATCGTCTGACTCAAAAGAGGTATCAATCAATTCTTCAGCCAGGAGGCCGAGAATCCCGTTTCGTGCGGCATAGACTTTCCCAATTTGATTCGGATATTGTCGTGCAGCCGTAATTAATCCTGAGGCAGAAGCGTTAATGACAGCAGTGACGCCTCCTGATTGGGCGTATAAAACGTTTTTATGGGATGACATGTTGGCGGCACCTATAAAGCTGAACCAAGAGCCCATATTTTCCCGCACCTTGAGCGTCACTGCAAGTAGGACTGGGTAGATTTGGCTGAGGCATGATAGAATTTACAGATGGGATCAACTTCGAGGGGTTAAACACATGCACGTTCACATTTTAGGCATTTGTGGCACATTTATGGGTGGGTTGGCAGTATTGGCCTCCGAATTAAACCAGCAAGTTACGGGTTCAGATCAAAATGTTTACCCGCCGATGAGCACACAATTAAATAAGCTAGGAATCAAAATATTTCAAGGGTATGAGGATGTTACTCAATTAACGCCTAAGCCAGACTGTGTTGTGGTGGGCAATGTGATGCGGCGTGGTTACCCGGTGATTGAATCCTTGCTCAATCAACAATTATTCATGCAGTCCGGTCCAGAATGGCTGGCCCGATATGTGTTGGCAGATCGCCATGTGTTAGCGGTGTCTGGAACCCATGGTAAAACAACGACGTCCAGTATGGTGGCGTGGATTTTAGAATATGCGGGATTAAATCCCGGATTTTTAATTGGAGGCGTCCCGAATAATTTTGGAATTTCTGCGCGTTTGGGACAGGGCCCTTATTTTGTGGTTGAAGCCGATGAATACGACAGTGCATTTTTTGATAAGCGATCTAAATTTATTCATTATCGACCGAAAACACTCATTATTAATAATATAGAGTTTGATCACGCGGATATATTTGCAAATTTAGCTGCGATACAACTTCAATTTCATCATTTGGTCCGAACCGTCCCGGGCGAAGGTTTAATTATTTCTCCTGAGACCGATCACAACGTTCATGAAGTCTTACAGAAGGGCTGTTGGTCGAAACAAATTACTTTTAATGCCGATTCAGCCAGTCAAACTGGGTGGACTGTTCGTCATCAAAGTGCTGATGGCAGTACGTTTGATGTCTATTTAAATAATACCTTGCAAGGGACATTAAAATGGTCTCTGATTGGGCAGCACAACGTGCAAAATGCTTTAGCGGCCATTGCCGCAGCCGCGCATATTGGCATCGATCCCAAGGTTTCATTGCAAGCATTATCGGCATTTCAAGGAGTGAAACGCAGATTAGAAGTCCGGGGTGTTGAGCGTGGCATTACAGTGTACGATGATTTTGCTCACCATCCAACGGCGATTAGCACAACCTTAGCAGGGTTACGTGCCAAAGTCGGTCAATCCAGTAAAATCATTGCCGTGGTCGATATTCGATCGAATACCATGAGAATGGGGCATCATCAAGCAGAATTGGCGACTTCTGTTCAAGCAGCGGATGATGTTTACTTTTTCCAGTCTCCAGATATTAGCTGGGATGTAGAAGCTGTCTGGCGTAATAGTCAAAAACCTGGTGGTGTATTTCAAGACACACAATCATTACTGAATTTACTCTTAAAGCAAGTGGATTCCAAAGAGCATGTTATTTTCATGAGTAACGGTGGCTTTAATGGGATCCAAACAACTTTTTTAGAGCAATTGAAAACCTAAGAGTTTTCTAGCGATTTTAATAATAAGACCGGGTGATGGATAGTATTATTAAAAATAAAATGGGCACCGATAGGCTGTTGGGTGGTGATTGCTTTTTCAAATTGCTTCAAAATATAGTTTTGAATGGGGGATTCCAGGTAAAGCGTTGTGAGAGGTAAGGGATGACTTGCTACTTCTAATCGTAACGTTCCAACCCACAAAGATTCATTCTGCTCAGTTTTATAATCGGATTGCCAAATTTGTAAAACCAGTCGGTAATTATGGGTCAATGGCTTAGCAACCGCAATGACGGGCAAGCGATCGCGATGGAATTTTGGCATTACGGGAAAATGCAGAGGAGCGGGGTTATCCGCGAGTAATAATACGCCGCTCTTAAATGACAGCTTTGGAATGACTGTCCAACCTTTGTTTTCTAAGGCGTTTTGAATAGACTTTAAACTGCCTAACCATTGGATATCGAAGATGGTTGCTTGATGTTTTAAGGCACCGGTTCTATAGAGTCCTTGAGTGGCACCCTGTCCTTTCCACCAGAGAGATTCATTCAGAGTCTCGATGGGCCATTCGCGAACCAATTCTTTTCGGATCGTGGGGTAAAATGCCAAAGAATAAATCAATATGGCAATGGTCAGGGTTGATAGCCCGGGGATTAAGAGTGCGCGAATGGGCAGTATTTGGGGATCAAGCCTTCGGTATAAAAATCCTCCCAAGGATACAAAGGCTGTTCCAAGCGCTAAGCTGCCCAGAATATCTGTAAACCAATGTGTTCCGAGATAAAGCCGAGAAAAGGTAACGGCTAAAATAAGCGGAATGGCGATAGTAAAAGGGATCCATCGGTACTTCGTTAGCAGAATGCGTTGGATCAAGAAAGCGGAAAATCCCAAAACCAGCGTTGCGCCTAAACAGTGGTTACTGGGATAGGCGTAGGAATAGGTTAAGTATAAGATCCCTTCTGGGCGGGGGATTTCAGCAAAATCTTTGACTAAGAACCCACAGAGATAACCCAAACCGATGATAAAAAACCAACAGAGGGCGGCGGTTAAACGCTGGGACCAAATCAAACCCAGACCAATGGCGAGTGCCGTGGGAATTAAAACGCCAGGATCACCAATGCCCGTCAGCAAGGTGATAATACTGATCCAATGATCGGAATATAAGGCCCGGAGGGCTTGATAAACGGGCTCATTCCAATCAGAGATCCCGGTTGAATTGATAACGTCAAAGGTGATGATCAAAAAAGAAATGGATGATAAGAAAAATAGGATCATGAGCCCTAATTGGCCTTGCTCAGTCCCTTGGGCAGTTTTCAGTAACGTTTTAATACCGGGAAGTTGATTCAGCCGTCTCCAGAGATAGTTTAAAATGGTAATGGCGGAGTTTAAGAGCCAAGAACCAATCAAAAAGAAAATTTCATAGAAGACCCAAATGATTAATAACAGCAGAAGCACTAAGACTCCCACTCGACTGGCAACTTCTGGAGACAGGCTGCCTAAGGAGGCACCAATTAATATCCCCGGCAAGGAATACAGGGGCGCCCAAGCAATGGCTGACAGAACGTTAAAAAAGAAAAATCGACCGGGAAGCATGTCCATCATTCCGGCAATGACTGGGATCATCGGTCTTACCGGGCCAACAAAGCGGCCAAAGACAATACTTTTGCCTCCATGGGCACGGAAAAAAGCTTCACCGCGGGCAAATAGTTTGGGAAATTTTCGGAAGGGCCAAAACTCACGCAATTGCTCATGATAATGATACCCGAGCCAATAGCTGAGGCCGTCACCCGCGACGGCACCCAAGATTGCCCAAGTTAACGTTTCCCAAAAAGGCAATATCCCTGATCCCATCATGCCGCCAATGGCGGTCATCATGACAACGCCTGGAACCAGCAATCCGACGATTGCCAACGATTCAGACAATGAAATGAGGAACACGATGAAACCTGACCAAGTTGGGTGAACGCTGATCCAATCTAGGAAAGGTTGGATAGATTCGTGAGTCATATATAAAACTAATTCCTGCCAGTTTCTCTCTATTAGTAGTTTAGTCGATAGATTTAACTGATATCAATCAGTAATTCAGTGGCATTCAGTAAAACCTACTTTTGGATCCCGCACACTATAGGTTCAATTTCTGAAAAGCAGTCGGATTTATTGACTAAAAAGCTAGAAAATAAATCCGTCCCGCAATCCTGTCGATAAGGGATTAGTCTTTGAGAGAGAGACTTCCTAATTTTTCCTCGACCGATTCCAATTGTGCTTT
>JABDFC010000024.1:19910-21370 GCA_013286785.1 Gammaproteobacteria bacterium | reverse complement strand
AACCGACATCACCAGGAAGACGGTTTGTTGTAAAAGTGGTGAATCCAGAGTTACATAAGGGTAAACCTTATGGACCTTTGGTTGTTTCTAATCATCAAGCGAATGGCCGTAACTGCCATGGGCGCATTACTGCCTGGCAGCGCGGAGGCGGTCATAAGCAGCTGTATCGTATTATTGACTGGAAGCGGAAGAAGGAAGGCATTCCTGGGAAGATTGAGCGCTTAGAGTATGATCCGAACCGCAGTGCTAACCTGGCGTTAGTGTGCTATGCGGATGGGGAGCGTTGTTATATGATTGCCCCCAAGGGGTTGAAAGCTGGTTCGACGGTATTGTCAGGGCAAGATGCCCCCATTGCCGTGGGGAATTGCTTGCCCCTGCGTAACATTCCCGTTGGTTCAGTCATACACTGTATCGAAATGAAGCCTGGTAAGGGTGCTCAGTTGGCTCGAAGTGCCGGTGCATCGGTTCAATTATTAGCCAGAGAAGGGTCATACGCGACACTTCGTTTGAAATCTGGAGAAGTGCGTTACGTTTTATCGGAATGTCGAGCGACAATCGGTGAAGTGGGAAACAGCGAACATAATCTGCGCAAGATTGGGAAAGCGGGTGCGAACCGCTGGCGTAATAAGCGTCCCAGAGTTCGAGGGGTTGCCATGAATCCTGTTGATCACCCGTTAGGGGGAGGAGAAGGGCGTACTTCTGGTGGACGGCCACCGTGTACACCTTGGGGTATCCCAGAAGGGAAGAAGACTCGGCGTAATAAACGAACGAGTAAAATGATTATCCGGCGGCGTAAAGCGGCCAAATAAAGGGGGATGTTAATCCATGCCACGTTCATTGAGAAAAGGGCCTTTTATTGATGCTCACCTTTTAAAAAAGGTAGAGCAAGCGCTGGCTTCGCGCGTTAAAAAGCCGATTAAAACTTGGTCCCGACGTTCCATGATTTTGCCTGACATGGTTGGTTTGACGATTGCGGTTCATAATGGTCGCCAGCATGTTCCTATTTTAGTCACAGAAAATATGGTGGGTCATAAATTAGGTGAGTTTGCCCCGACTCGACTTTTTAAAGGGCACTCTGGTGATAGAACCGCGAAGAAAGGTAAAGACAGTAAAGACAGCGGTTAGAGGAGATAATGGTCATGCGGGAAGTAAAAGCGAAATTAAGTGATGCACGACTCTCAGCTCAAAAGGCTCGGTTGGTTGCGGCTCAAATTAGAGGATTATCGGTTGGCAAGGCCATGAATATTTTGAATTTCAGCCCGAAGAAGTCGGCAAGAGTATTGAAGAAAATACTGGAATCTGCGATTGCCAACGCAGAGCATAACCAAGGATTAGATGTGGACGAGCTGTTAGTGAAGCGCGTTTTTGTGGATGAAGCAACGAGTTTTAAACGTTCTATGCCGCGAGCAAAAGGACGGGGAAATCGGATTGTGAAGAGAAATTGTCATATTACAGTGGTG
>JABDFC010000024.1:0-19900 GCA_013286785.1 Gammaproteobacteria bacterium | reverse complement strand
AATAGAATTTTAAAGAGAGGATTTTCATGGGACAAAAGGTACATCCAGTTGGTATACGCTTAGGGATCATTCGAGAGAGTTCGGCTCGGTGGGTTCCAGAAAGTGGCAGTGGCAGTTCCTATGCAAAAACTTTGGCGAGTGATTTAGAAATTCGCGCACATGTTGAAAAATATTTGCCCGAGGCTGCAGGTGTGAGCGGAATGCTGATTGAAAGAACGGGCCGGAATGTTCGGATCACACTGAGAACGGCAAAGCCGGGTGTTATCATCGGGAAGAAGGGAGAAGATGTCGAAAAATTGCGTTTGGCGATTAGCCATCGTATTGGGTTACCGGTTCATATCAACATTGAAGAAATTCGTAAACCGGAATTAGATGCAACATTGGTTGCCAAAAGTATTGCTCAGCAGTTAGAGCGAAGAATTATGTTTCGTCGTGCTATGAAGAGAGCCGTGACCAGCGCCTTACGTTTGGGTGCCAAGGGGATCAAAGTATCGGTTTCTGGACGACTGGGTGGAGCTGAAATTGCTCGTCGCGAAGTGTATCGTGAGGGTCGTGTCCCATTACATACCTTTAGGGCGGATATTGATTATGGAACTGCGATTGCTAAAACCACTTATGGTGTGATTGGCGTAAAAGTATGGATATTTAAAGGTGAAATCATTGCAGGCAAGCAAGAACCATCACAGCAAGAAGTAGCGTAACTGGGTAAAGAATAGGAGTAGAAATGTTACAGCCTAAGCGAACCAAATTTCGCAAACAACACAAAGGGCGTAATCGTGGGGTTGCGACCCGTGGTAATAAAGTTAACTTTGGGGAATTTGGCCTGAAAGCACTGGGCTGTGCGCGAATTACGGCTCGCCAAATAGAAGCAGCAAGACGAGCCATCAGCCGTTATGTAAAACGGGGTGGAAAGGTGTGGATCAGAATATTCCCTGATAAACCGATTACCCAAAAGCCTTTAGAAGTTCGGCAAGGGAGTGGTAAAGGGAACGTAGAATATTGGGTTGCATTAGTACAACCAGGTCGAGTACTGTTTGAAATAGAAGGGGTTACGCCTGAGTTAGCTTCCGAAGCATTTCGTTTGGCGGCTGCCAAGCTTCCGGTTCGAACAGAGTTGGTAGCACGGGAGATCATGTGATGAAAGCAGCAGACCTCAGAAAGAAAGACGTCTCGGAGCTCAAGACTGTGTTAAGTGACTTGCGACGTCAGCAGTTTAAGTTACGCTTGGTAAAAGCCACTGGCGAAATGGCTAAAACCCATGAAATCAGGCAAGTTCGACGAGATATCGCGAGAGTAGAAACGATTTTGACAGAGAAAGAAGGTAAAAACGATGAGTGAGCAATCAGTGCGGGGTCGAACCGTTCAAGGTGTCGTGATCAGTAATAAAATGGATAAAACCATTACCGTCCGCGTAGAACGTAAAGTTAAACACCCTTTGTATGGAAAGATCATCACTCGTTCAACGAAATTTCATGCCCACGATCCGGAAGAACAATGTCAAGAAGGGGATGTGGTCATTATTAGGGAGTCTCGACCAATTTCGAAAACTAAATGTTGGGTATTGGTAGAGCGACTTGAAAAAATAGGGTGATCAGTGATATGATTTGCGACTTTCACGGAGACCGGCAATGATTCAAATGCAGTCGATGCTAGATGTCGCTGATAACAGCGGCGCGCGTCGTGTGATGTGTATAAAGGTGTTAGGTGGCTCAAAACGACGGTATGCCGGTATTGGTGACGTTATTGTGGTGAGCGTTCAGGAAGCAATCCCACGAGGCAAGGTGAAGAAAGGGGAAGTATTAAAAGCCGTGATTGTTCGGACTGCAAAAGGGGTGCGCCGTCCCGATGGTTCTCTGATTCGATTTGATAAAAATGCGGCTGTTTTGTTGAATAACCAGCTTCAGCCGATTGGCACACGTATCTTTGGTCCCGTTACACGTGAATTACGCGGGGAGCAGTTTATGAAGATCATTTCGTTAGCCCTAGAAGTGTTATAGGTGAATACTCATGCGTAAAATTAAGAAAGGTGACTTGGTTTTTGTTAAAAAAGGAAAGGATAAAGGCCGCCAAGGGGTTGTGCTCTCCATCCTAGCACCTGTCGGGTATGCCGCTAGCCGCGTGATTGTCGAAGGCGTGAATCTGGTTAAACGTCACACGAAGCCAAATCCCCAAAAAGAAAAAGCAGGTGGGATTATTGAGAAAGAAGCTTCGATTGCCATCTCGAATGTTGGCGTTTTAAATCCAGCGACTGGGAAAGCCGGTCGAGTCGGTTTTAAAGTATTGGAAGATGGTCGTAAAGTTAGAGTGTTTAAATCAACCGGGGAAGTTGTAGACATTTAAGAAAAATCATTGGAATGGGTTTTGTATATGAGTAAGCCAAGGTTAAAAGAGTTTTATAAAAAGACGATCATTAAAAAGCTAATGCAGGAACGAGGCTATGAAAATGTCATGCAAGTTCCTCGGATTACTAAAATCACCCTGAATATGGGAGTGGGTGAAGCGGTCAATGATAAAAAGATCGTGGATCATGCTGTGAATGATATGACGAAAATTGCCGGGCAAAAACCAGTGATTACCAAGACCCGTAAGTCTGTGGCGGGCTTTAAGATTCGTGAAGGTTGGCCCATTGGTTGCAAAGTGACTTTACGAAGCGATCGTATGTATGACTTCTTGGAAAGGTTACTCTACATTGCGATTCCACGTGTTCGTGACTTTAGGGGTTTAAACAGACGTTCCTTTGATGGGGGCGGCAATTATTCAATGGGGATCAAAGAGCAAATTGTTTTCCCAGAAATTCAGTACGACAAAATTGATGCATTGCGTGGTTTGGATATTACGATTTCTACCACTGCAAAAACAAATGAAGAAGGCTTGGCATTATTATTGGCGTTTCAGTTTCCGTTTAAGGAGTAAGCCGAATGGCGAGATTGTGTAAAATTGAAAAAGATAAACGTCAGCGGATTTTGGTTAAGAAAAATAAGGCCAAAAGAGATGAATTGCGCGAAAAAATCCGTGATAAAAATTTAAGTTTTGAAGAAAAAATGATTGCTCAACGGAAAATGCAAAGTTTGCCAAAAGATTCCAATCGTGTTCGTTTAAGAAACCGTTGTTTAATTACCGGGCGATCGCGCGGAGTGTACCGAAAATTTGGTTTGGGTAGAAATAAACTTCGAGAATTAGCCATGGTTGGCTTTATTCCGGGGTTACGTAAGGCAAGTTGGTAGGAGAAATTTAGAATGAGTTTACAAGATCCCATTGCCGATATGTTGACCCAAATTAGAAATGGGCAGATGGCAAATAAAGAAAAAGTGACGGTCCCGGCCTCTAAAGTTAAAGTGGCCATTTTAAAAGTCCTAGAAGAAGAAGGATATATTGAAGCCTTCGAAAAAATTGCAGAGGCTAAACCGACTTTAACCATTCGATTAAAATATTATAAAGACAAACCCGTGATTACCAAATTGAGACGAGTAAGCCGCCCTGGGTTGAGAACATATAAGAGTAAAGATGAATTACCAAAAGTAATGGGTGGTTTGGGGATTGCTATTTTATCGACCTCTCAAGGGGTGATGACGGATAAGAAAGCACGGCAAATGGGCCAGGGCGGTGAAGTCCTGTGTGTTGTAACTTAGGGGTTTTCAAAGATGTCAAGAATTGCTAGAAAACCATTGATCGTTCCCAACGGCGTTGAGTTAAAGTTGGTTGAACGCGAAGTGCAAATTAAGGGAAAAAAGGGTCATTTTACCTATCAGCTGCATGAGGCTGTAAAATTAGAAATTGAAGGGAATGTGGTCTACGTTCGTGCCAGCAACAAAACCCACGCGATGGTGGGAACAACACTTAAGTTGTTGGGCAATATGGTTAAAGGGGTGTTTGAGGGCTTTGAAAGGAAATTGGCTCTCGTGGGCGTCGGGTATCGAGCTAAAACTCAAGGAAACAGCTTGGAATTGAGTTTAGGTTTTTCGAATCCGGTAGTGTTTGAAATTCCCGCAGGAATTTCAATAGAAGTGCCCAGCAACACTGAAATTGTCATTAGAGGAATTGATAAGCAGATCGTCGGAGAAACTGCGGCAAAAATTCGAGCCATCCGTCCACCGGAACCTTATAAAGGGAAAGGGGTTAGGTATGCCGATGAGAAAGTGATTATTAAGGAAACCAAGAAGAAATAGGGTTAAATTATGATGAATAATCTTCAGAAAACACATGAACGTCGAGTACGTCGTAGTCGAGGCAGAATCTATGAATTGGGTACTGTTTTCTTAAGCGTTCATAGAACGGCTAATCACATCTATGCCCAGGTTTTTGCCCCTCGCGGGTCTCGGGTATTGGCCTCTGCTTCGAGTTTAGAACCAACGTTTGTTAAGAAGAAATTGGGTCCAGGTAAGATAAAGATTGCTGAAGCAGTGGGTAAATTGGTTGCTGAACGCGCAAAATCTAAAGGAATTGAAAAAATTGCCTTTGATCGTTCTGGCTATAAATATCACGGTCGGGTTAAGGCGTTAGCGGAAGCTGCACGTGCCAGCGGCCTCATTTGTTAAGGGTTTTAAGACATGTCTAGCGTAAGCGTAGAAACTGCAAAAGGGGACGGCTTTCAAGAAAAGTTGGTGGCTGTTCGTCGAAGTGCAACGGTTGTAAAAGGGGGAAGAAAATTTAGCTTTTCCGCCTTAACAGTCGTCGGTGATGGGAAAGGTCGAATTGGGATTGGGCGTGGTAAAGCGCGTGAAGTGCCCATTGCGATTCAAAAAGCCATGGAAAGTGCTAGACGAAATTTAATCAGAATTGATTTAAATGGATCGACTCTTTATCATCCCGTCGAATCTCGGCATGGCGCTTCAAAAGTGATTATGATGCCGGCTTCTGAAGGAACGGGGATCATCGCTGGTAGTTCGATGCGAGCGGTTTTTGAAGTATTAGGAGTTCATAATGTACTGGCTAAGTGCATTGGCTCTACGAATCCAGTCAATGTTGTTCGGGCAACTTTAAGAGGGTTACAACAAATGTGTTCCCCAGAACAAGTTGCTGCCAAGCGCGGTAAAAAGGTTTCTGAAATCATTTATCAAAACGAAGGGCGTAAGCGAGATGAATAAGAAGACAGCTAAGAGACTCTCTATTACGTTAATTAAAAGTGGTGCAGGTTGTTTACCTGCGCATCGGGCGACACTTTTGGGTTTAGGATTACGTCGAATCCGTCAAACCGTGATCTTAGAAGATAGTCCTTGTATTCGTGGCATGATTAATCGGGTTTCCTACCTGGTTCACGTGGAGCATGGCAAATAATGAAATTAAATTCACTCAAACCAGCAGAAGGTTCCAGGAAAAAAGCTCGTCGTTTAGGAAGAGGGATAGGTTCTGGATTAGGCAAGACTTGTGGTAAGGGCCATAAAGGTCAAAAAGCACGCGCGGGCGGCTACCATAAAGTTGGGTTTGAAGGGGGGCAGATGCCGTTACAGCGTCGGTTACCGAAATTTGGATTTAATTCTCGCCTGGCGCCCTATTCTGCCGAAATACGATTGCATGAGTTGAACAAAACAAGTGGTGAAGTGGTCAATTTTCAGGTGTTGTTAGAGGCTCATATTTTGGCTCCTTCTATTAAGAAAGCCAAAATTATTTTAGCCGGAACCATTGATCGGCCAATCACGGTTCAAGGCATTGCTGTCACGAAAGGCGCAAGACAGGCAATAGAAGCAGCAGGAGGCAGAATCGAGTAACCCCATGCAAAGAGCCGGAGCACTTGCCAATCAAAGCGGATTGTCTGAATTAAAAACGCGAGTGTTTTTCTTGTTGGGCGCATTATTAGTTTATAGAATCGGCGCACATATTCCGGTCCCTGGTTTAGATCCCGTCCGTTTAGCAGAATTTTTTTCCGGTAATCGGGGAATATTAGGATTATTTAATTTGTTTTCGGGGGGGGCATTGGCCCGCTTGACTGTCTTTGCTCTGGGAATTATGCCTTACATCTCTGCTTCTATTATCATTCAACTGCTCACTTCCGTTTGGCCGGCCTTTGAACAATTGAAGAAAGAAGGCCAAACAGGTAAAAGAAAATTGTCTCAATATACCCGTTATTCCACCTTAATTTTAGCCACTTTGCAGGCGATTGGGATGGCAAAATATCTGGCGACTTCTGGTATTGCCTTAGATCCCGGGTTAACTTATTACTTTATCGTGACGTTGACTTTAGTCACGGGCACCATGTTTTTAATGTGGTTAGGAGAACAAATTACGGAACGTGGGATCGGGAATGGGATTTCACTCATTATCTTTGCTGGTATCGTTGCGGGTTTACCCGGTGCGATTGTGAATACTTTGGAAAAAGTCAGCCAAGGTGAAATGCAACCCATTGGTTTGATCTTATTGGGTGTGATGTTGGTGGCTGTCATTAGTTTTGTCGTCTTTGTTGAAAGGGGCCAGCGGCGGATTACGGTGAATTATGCACAACGCCAGCAAGGTCGTAAAATCTATGCTGCGCAAAAAAGCCATTTGCCCTTAAAACTGAATATGGCGGGTGTTATTCCTCCTATTTTTGCTTCCAGCTTGATTTTGTTTCCGGCAACCATTGCGCAATGGTTTGGCCAAACGCCCGGGATGGAGTGGCTCAGTGATGTCGCTCTTAAAATATCACCTGGCCAGCCTTTGTATATTATCTTATTTGCTATGGCCATTGTCTTCTTTTGCTTTTTTTATACGGCCTTGGTGTTTAATCCGAAAGAGACGGCCGATAACTTAAAAAAATCGGGTGGGTATATTCCCGGGGTGCGTCCGGGCGAGCAAACGGCAAATTATATTGATGCAGTCATGACCCGTTTAACCATCGTGGGTTGCCTTTATATCACTTTGGTTTCGTTATTGCCTGAATTTTTAGTGCTTGGCTGGAATGTTCCGTTTTATTTTGGTGGAACTTCTTTGTTGATTATTGTCGTCGTGGTGATGGATTTTATGGCGCAAGTGCAGGCGCATCTCATGTCTCACCAATACGAGTCCTTGATGAAGAAAGCTAACTTCAAGGGTCGAGGGTGAGAAGGACTAGCCTTTAATGAAGGTTCAGGGTAAAATCGATTGTTTATGCGGATTGAATAGAGGGTAAAAGGGTTAAGATGAAAGTTAGAGCATCGGTGAAAAAAATCTGTGACGAATGTCGAGTGATCCGTAGAGAACGAACCGTCAAGATTGTTTGTAAAAAGACCAGTAAACACAACCAAAGGCAGGGTTAAGAATGGCCATACGTGTATCCGGTGTCATATTACCGCCCAATAAACATCTTCGAATCGCACTTCGCAGCATTTATGGCATTGGCAGCCATCGAGCGATAGCCATTTGCAAAAAGGTTGGTCTGGAACCTTCTGTGAAAGTGGTTGAATTAAAAGATGATCAGTCAGCTCAGTTGCAAGACGCCGTGAATGAATATGTTGTCGAAGGTGATCTTCGTCGACGCGTCGCAATGGATATTAAACGATTAGGGGATATTAAATGTTATCGTGGGCTTCGGCATAAACGAGGATTACCGGTTAGAGGGCAGCGGACAAAAACAAACGCCCGTACCCGTAAAGGTCGAAAACGGCAAAGCCAGATAATGATGAAGCCTCAAGCCACAGAGTCTAAATAGGGTAGGAAATTTTTAAATGTCAACCAAGGCAGCAGCAGCAACGACAACACGTCCTCGCAAAAAAGTAAAACGTACCGTGACAACGGGTGCCGTACACATTCTGGCGTCCTTTAATAACACGATTGTGACGGTGACGGATTCTCAAGGGAATACCATTGCCTGGCAAACGGCCGGTGGCGCTGGATTTAAAGGTTCGCGAAAAAGCACACCGTATGCCGCTCAAATGGCTGCCAGAAAAGCAGTCCAAGTAGCCAAAGAATTTGGACTGAAAAGTGTTGATGTCTATGTTTGTGGTCCAGGTCCTGGCAGAGAGTCGGCTGTGCGAGCTGTGGGTGAAGCATTAGGCATATTAAGAATCGTCGATAAAACAGGCATTCCTCACAATGGATGCCGCGCTGAAAAAGAACGACGAGTTTAAGAGAGGATAATTGAAATGGCAAGATACCTGGGACCAACCTGTAGAGTGGCAAGAAGATTAGGAACAGATCTTGGATTAAAAAGCCGTGTTCGGGATATAGATTCTAAGTGTAAACTGAGTACTCAACCAGGCATGCATGGTCAGAAGAAATCGCGTGGAACAGATCATGGCATTCAGTTGTGCGAAAAGCAGAAGTTTAGATACATGTATGGTGTTTTAGAAAGACAATTCCGTAAGTATTATGCTGAAGCCGCACGTCGTAAAGGCGCAACCGGTGAAATTTTATTTCAATTGTTAGAATGTCGATTGGACAATGTGGCCTATCGTTTAGGATTTGGGAGTACTCGTGCTGAAGCGCGTCAGTTGGTTCGTCATAAGGCAATTTTGGTGAATGGTAAAGTCGTTAATATACCATCTTATTCTGTAAAAGCTGGCGATTCCGTAGAAGTGCGAGAAAAAAGTAAAGCTCAAGTGCGAATTCAGGACTCTCTGCGTTTGGCAGAAGGAGCTGGTTTTCCAGAGTGGGTGGAAGTCGATGTCAGTAAAATGCAAGGCGTATTCAAGCGTGTTCCCGATAGGAGCGATTTACCAGCTGAACTGAATGAACAGTTGGTTGTAGAGCTTTACGCGAAGTAAGGAAAACCTTTGTGGTGAGGAGCAATTCATGCAACGTGCAGTAAGAGAATTTTTAAAACCGAGATTAGTGGATGTCCAGCAAATTGGTTATCACCGAGCCAAAGTGGTATTGGAACCCTTAGAACGCGGATTTGGTCATACCTTAGGAAATGCTTTAAGACGAGTATTATTGTCTTCAATGCCTGGGTGCGCCATTGTTGAAGCCCATATTGACGGTGTTCTCCATGAATATACAACGAAAGAAGGTGTTCAAGAAGATATTATTGATGTTTTATTAAATCTAAAAGGAATTGAATTTAAGCTGGAAGGCAGAGATGAGGTTGAACTCACTTTAAATAAACAAGGTGAAGGTCCGGTATTTGCGTCTGATTTTGAATTACCGCATGACGTTAAAATTATTAATCTCAATCATGTCATCGCTCATATGACAAAAGCAGGCGATTTGAAAATGACCGTTCGAGTTGCTCGGGGTCGAGGATATGAACCAGTCAGTATGCGCCAAAATCCAGAAGACGTGACAAGACCTATTGGATGGTTACAATTAGATGCTTCATTCAGTCCAATTCGGCGTGTGACTTATGTGGTCGAAAATGCTCGAGTCGAGAAACGGACAGATTTGGATAGATTGGTTTTAGACTTAGAAACGAATGGAACCATAGAACCAGAGGAAGCCATTCGTTGGGCTGCCTCTATTTTGGTCGATCAATTGTCGGTATTTGTTGAATTGAAAGGTGAAAAACAGGCTGAACCAGCTCGTTTAAGAACCGAAGTTGATCCCATTTTGCTTCGATCTGTGGATGATCTGGAACTCACCGTTCGATCAGCCAACTGTTTGAAAGCCGAAAATATATTTTATATTGGGGATCTGATCCAAAAAACGGAAGTAGAATTGTTAAAGACTCCTAATTTGGGGAAAAAATCTTTAACAGAAATTAAAGATGTGTTAGCAACTAAAGGGCTTTCACTTGGCATGCGGCTTGAAAATTGGCCGCCGGCTGGGTTAACGACTTAATAAACAGTAAGGGTTTTGACAATGCGTCATAGAAAAACAGGTAGACGGTTTGGCAGAACATCCAGTCACCGTAAAGCAATGTTCCAGAATATGATCAACTCTGTGATTCAACACGGAATGATCAAAACGACTTTGCCTAAGGCAAAGGATCTTCGACGCCACGTAGAGCCATTAATCACTCTGGCGAAAGAAGACAGCGTTGCTAAACGGCGGTTAGCCTTTGCTCGTTTAAGAGACAAGGCTGCGGTTGCTAAATTATTTTCTGAATTGGGTCCACGCTTTAAAGAGCGTCAGGGTGGTTATCTTCGAATTTTAAAATGTGGAAATCGTCGTGGAGATTGTGCTCCTATGGCAATCGTTGAATTGGTGGATCGTGGTTAATGAATCAGAGTAGATATAGAAAGAGAGATTTTTGATAGAACCGAGCCGGGGGAATCCCGGCTTTTTTTTATAGAGGAGTTGGTGTGCATTATATGCAGCAGGGTAATCAACCATTTGGCCGGATCAGAAACTTTTTATGGCCTATTCATGGTCATGAACATAGAAAATTAGTTCCCATTTTTGTTCTCTTCTTTTTAATCTCTTTTGTGTATAACGTTTTGCGTTGTATGAAGGTTACCTTAGTGGTCACGGCCGAGGGCGCCAGCGCCGAAGTCATTCCTTTTTTAAAAGTCTGGGCAGTTCTGCCAGGGGCTATCATCTTAACCTATATTTACACCAAACTCTTAAGTCGATTTAATCGAGAGCAAGTGTTTTATGCAATGATTACGATTTTCTTAGGCTTCTTTACCATTTTTATGGTTTTTTTGCACCCCAATCGAGAAGCTTTAGAATTAACAACCGTTTCAAATTATTTGCAAGGAAAATTACCGGAAAGCTTAAAGGGATTAAATGGTTTAATCATGATGATCCGCAATTGGCATCTTACGCTCTTTTATGTACTGGCGGAGCTTTGGAGCGCTGTTGTTTTATCAATGTTGTTTTGGGGTTTTGCCAACGAAATTACCTCGGTTGACGAAGCGAAGCGGTTTTATGCTATTTTTGCACTTGGGGCGAATAGCTCAGGTATTTTTTCGGGTCAATTTGCCCAAATGTTAACATTAGAAAAATACAATCCGAGTTTACCTTTTGGGACCATGGCTTGGGAGCAGTCACTCATATTACAGTTGGCAGTTGTTTTGGCAATGGGTTTAGTGGTGGTTTGTTTATTTTGGTGGATTAATCGTAAAATTTTGCCGAAAGACGTCTACGTTGCGTCAGAGCCTGGAAGAATTACCGAGAAAACCAAGATTTCGTTAATGGAGTGTTTTTCCTATTTAGCAAATTCACGCTATATGCTGTATATCACAATTATTGTGGTGGCTTATAATATTGTTTATAACCTTTCAGACGTATTGTGGACCGAGCAAATTCGTCAGCAGTACCCGAAAGCAAGCGAGTTCAATAGTTATATCAACGAAATTGCTTCAATTACAGGGGTCTTTGCGACGCTTTCCGCTTTGCTGCTTTCAGGAAATGTGATTCGACGTTATGGCTGGACCGTTACCGCAATGATCACGCCAGTGCTTTGGGTCATTACGAGCATTGGATTTTTCAGTTGTTTGTTGTTTTCAGATAACACGGTTTTTACTCATGTTCTGGGTAATTTTTTGGGGATCCCGATTTATACATTAGCGTTGATTTTTGGATCAGCTCAGATATGTTTAGGGCGAGCCGCGAAATATACGGTATTTGACGAGTCGAAAGAAATTGCCTTTATTCCTTTGCCGAAAGAACAACAACGCAAAGGGAAAGCAGTTGTAGATGGCATTGCCTCAAGATTCGGTAAGTCTGGCGGCTCTATCCTCATTCAAGCATTATTATTAATATGTGGTTCCCTTAATTTTACGATACCCTATGTGGCGGCTATATTTGTTTTTGTCATTGCCTTATGGATCATGGCAATTTTTGGGTTAGGGAAATTAGCCAGCCGAACAATCGATGAAGAACTCAGTACTTTATCTGATGTTGCGGCTAAACGATGTACCTAAAAACAAACCCTCGTATATTTCTCATTTTTGTGACATTGATGTCGTCCATCAGTCTTTTCGCAACGGATATTTATTTACCTGCTTTGCCGAATATGGCCGTTTATTTTCATTGTTCTCAATCTGAAATCCAAGCAAGCTTTACAGTATTTTTATTAGGATTAGCTGTGAGCCAGTTAGTGGCAGGTATGATTTCTGATCACGTTGGTCGAAAAAGAGTATTGATTTTGGGTTTTTCTTTATTAATTGGGTCTTCATTTGCGTGTGCTTATTCTACAACGTTATCGAATTTTATCTTATTCCGGTTTTTGCAAGCGGTTGGCAGCGGCGTGGGTTCAACGATCAGTCGAGCTCTAGTAGTAGACAGATATGACCAACAAGAATCAGCCAAAACTTTTGCGCATATTTTCCCAGTCGTCAGTTTTTCTGGGGCGATTGCTCCAGTTATTGGAGGGTACTTCACCTATTTATTTGGTTGGCCTTCGTTATTTGTTTTTGTTGCTTTAGTTGGATGTGTTATTTTATTCTTAGTATTTGTTCTGCTGGAAGATGATAAGGGTATAAAAAAAGTTGATTCGTCACCTCGGCTCAGCATTCTGCAAAAACATCGAGTCATTTTATCGGATCCAATGTTTGTTGGTTATGTTTTAATCATCTGTGCTGCGATTTGTGTGTTTCGCATCTATAATGTTGAATCCCCTTTTATATTTAGCAAAGAAAATTTCTTATCACAGCAAATTGGTACATTTTATCTAGCCATCGCAAGTACTTATATTTTAGGAAATTTTATGGCCGGGTATTTAATGCGCAAAATCTCCATGAATGCTGTTTTGAAAATTGGTTTTACTCTGTTCATTTTTGGGGGGATATTAATGGTTATATTCAGCCATTTAGCTAATACCAACCCCTTGTCTATTATTGTACCCATGTCAATCGTGACATTAGGGAATGGTTTTTTATATCCCGTTGCCTCTGCCGGTGCGATGACAGCAGTCAGTCGAGATTATGCTGGAACAGCCTCTGGGTTACTGGGTGCGTCAGGGTTTATTACCTCGGCTTTGTGTGTGAATTGGGTTGGTGAAATTTGTCATGGAGAAGCGAACTTATTATCCCTATTTGTCTCAATCATTACTCTGTTGGGTTTTGCAAGTTACACCTTTTTGGTCTCTCCTTCCCGACGAATTCGACAAACTTAAAAATTTGGATTAAATATTAAGAATAGACAAAGCATTCGAGGGATATTGAATGAGTGGAACAGCCAGAAAAAAAATACTGGTTACCGGTGGAGCTGGTTTCTTAGGATCAAATTTATGTCGAAAGTTATTGCAGGCGGGATCGGAAGTCATTTGTGTAGATAATTTATACATCAGCCGAAAAGAAAATCTGAACGAATTGCAGCACTTTGATCATTTTGAGTTTATCCATCATGATGTGAGCGAGCCCATTGATCTCAAGGTAGATGAAATTTATAACCTGGCCTGTCCCGCTTCCCCTAGGCATTACCAACGGGATCCGATTCAGACTTTAAAGACTTCTGTCCTGGGAGCTATCAACTTATTAAATCTTGCCAAAAAAAACCAATGCAAAATATTACAAGCTTCGACCAGTGAAGTGTATGGAGACCCTTTGGTCCATCCCCAAACAGAAAGTTACTGGGGGCACGTTAACCCAATCGGTAAGAGGGCGTGTTATGACGAAGGAAAACGATGCGCTGAAACATTTATGATGGAGTACCATTTGCAAGAAGCCATAGAGATCAAAATTATTCGGATCTTTAATACCTATGGTCCGGGGATGGATATGCAAGATGGCAGAGTGATTTCTAATTTTATTGTTCAAGCCTTAACCGGTAAACCATTAACGGTCTATGGAAATGGGGAACAGACACGGTCGTTTTGTTATGTTGATGATCTGATCGATGCCATCATTCGAGTGATGAATACCGATAAAACCATTATAGGGCCTGTGAATTTGGGAAACCCCAATCCTTACACGATGAATGAGTTGGCTGAAAAAATAATTCGAATGACTGATTCAAAATCCGTCATTGTTCATGAAGCACTACCACCCGATGATCCGACTCGTCGATGTCCTGATATCACGACTGTTAAGAATATGGTTGGCTGGAGTCCAACGACTGCATTAGAAGAGGGATTAGAAAAGACGATTGATTATTTTCGAACCTGTTTATTTTAACCCCCGATTTTTTGATAGTGCAAGCCGGAAATTTTGTATAATTGTTCATTTAATAGATTACGAAAGTCTAAGACCACCGGAGTCTCCATCAGTTGTTTTATTTTCTTGGGATCTAACGCTTTAAATTCTTCCCATTCAGTGGCAATCACCAGAGCGTTAGCGTCTTTTGCGACTTCATACCCTTCTTTACACCAGGTTATTTGATTGCTGGTCAGAATTGTTTTAGCATTGTACATTCCTAACGGATCATAGGTTTTAACCATAGCATTTTTATTGAGTAATTCGGAAATAACATCGATTGCGGGACTCTCTCTCACATCATCGGTATTTGCTTTAAAAGTCAACCCCAAGATTCCGATAACCCTCCCGTGCAGACTCCCTCCGCATTCCTTTTCAATTTTTTGGATCATCGTGGTTTTACGTGTTGCATTAGATTTAATGACTGCCTCGATGATTTTGAGAGGTGATCCCTGAGTCTTTGCAAATTGAGCCAATGCTTTAATGTCTTTCGGAAAACAGGAGCCACCAAAACCCGGGCCGGGTCTTAAAAATTGATTCCCAACGCGGTGATCAAGTCCCATTCCATAAATCAGTGTCTCGATATCGCCATTGATGTTTTCACAAACATTAGCGATTTCATTGATATAGGCAATTTTTGTTGCCAGGAAAGCATTCGAGGCATATTTAATTAATTCAGCTGTTTGTGTATTGGTTACGACAACAGGAATTTTATTTTCAATAAAGGAAGCATAAATTTCGCCCATTTTTTTTTCAGCATAGGGAGATTCTAATCCGATGACAATTCGATCGGGGTTAAAAAAATCATAGATCGCATTGCCTTCTCTTAAAAATTCAGGGTTTGAAACCAAATGTATATCGAGTTTGGTATGAGAACTTTCGATTAGGGTTTTGATCATTTGAGAGGTTCCAGGTGGAACGGTAGATTTAATGATCAACAGCGTATTGTTTTTTAAATAAGGTAAGAGTGCTCGAACCGCCTCTATTAAATAGGTGAGCTTGGATTCTCCAGTTTCTTCTGTCGGTGTTCCGACCGAAATAAACACCGCTTCTGCCTCGGATAGATCGGAAAAATCTTTGGTCACCCGGAAATTGTGTTGTTTTAGGGCAGATTGATACTGTTCTGTTAATCCCGGTTCAAAAAAGGGCAGTTGATTATTTTGTAACTGATTGATTCTTTTTAGATTTTTATCTATGCAGACGACCGAATGGCCAATTGCTGCCAAACAGATCCCTGTGGTTAAACCGACGTAGCCAATACCAACTACTGCAATCTTCATGGAATTGTCTTTCCTTTTTTTCCTGTTTATTCATGGGTTTTAATAATCAGTATAGATTATTGTAGTTAACTAGCAATATTGAGGGAGTGCCTCCAGAAAAGGTGTAATTCCTCTGATCACAAGTAATCTTTATCAACGTATGCAGTTTGACATCGAACAAGTTTTCTGACAGAATGCTAGGTCAAGCTGTCTGGCCAGATCAGTGGTTTTTAGATAGGGTGGGCCTTTAGCCGATGCAAGCTACACAAGCAAAACCGTTTAGTAAACTTCGGAATTTTCTGTGGCCTATCCACGGGTATGAACATAAAAAACTCATTCCAATGCTGGCACTCTTTTTTCTCATCTCGTTTGTTTACAATTTATTGCGGTGCATGAAGGTAACCTTAGTGGTTACGCCACAGGGTTCTGGTGCCGAAGTCATTCCTTTTTTAAAAGTTTGGGCGGTTTTACCGGGTGCAGTTTTACTCACTTATGTCTATACACAACTTTCTAATCGATTAAACCGGGAGCAGGTATTCTATACCATGCTCTGTTTGTTTATAGGCTTTTTTGTCGTATTCTTGTTGGTTTTGTATCCAAATCGGGAAGCATTGGAATTAACAACACTGGCAAATTTTTTGCAAGGTAAATTGCCAGAGGGCTTTAAAGGTCTGGTTGCAATCATTCGGCATTGGCCATTGTCTTTGTTTTATGTTCTTTCAGAACTTTGGAGTGCCGTCGTACTTTCCATGCTGTTTTGGGGATTTGCCAACGAAGTCACCTCTGTTGACGAAGCCAAACGATTTTACGCTATCTTTGCTTTAGGGGCTAATTTTTCAGGGATTTTTTCAGGTCAATCCGCACAATTGTTAACTCTTCAGGAATATAATCCCAATTTGCCTTTCGGAAGTGCCGCTTGGGAACAATCACTGAATCTACAATTAGGGGTGGTTGTCCTGTTGGGTATTGTGATTATGTTGTTGTTTCGTTGGGTGAATCGTTCGGTGGTTAAGAGCCGCCTTTCTTCACATCCATCTAACATTGTCGAGAGTGAGCTTAAGACGAAATTCTCCTTGATGGAATGCTTTACCTACCTTCTTAAGTCGCGTTACATGTTATACATCGCCACTTTAGTGGTCGCTTATAATATTGTCTATAATCTTGCAGATGTTCTTTGGACAGATCAAATCAAACAACGTTACCCCGATGCCAGCGATTTTAATGCCTACATCAATGAAATTGCTTCCATTACGGGAGTGTTTGCCACATTATCGGGCTTGATTTTATCTGGAAATGTCATACGGCGTTATGGATGGACAGTAACGGCAATGATAACGCCTGTTATTTGGCTCGTAACCAGTATTGGATTCTTCTCCTGTATGTTATTTGAAAATAATGCCTACTTTTCAGATTTTCTCTATGCCATTTTTCAAGTTCCGGTGAGCAGCTTAATATTAATGTTCGGCTCTGCTCAGATATGCTTGGGCAGAGCTTCAAAATATACCGTGTTCGATGAAACAAAAGAAATTGCTTTTATTCCTCTTCCCAAAGAAGAACAAAGAAAAGGGAAGGCAGTGGTAGATGGTATTGCTTCTCGATTTGGTAAATCCGGCGGTTCGATCACAATCCAAGTGTTGTTGGTAATTTGTGGTGATCTTTTATCAACCATTCCCTTTATTGCCGGGATATTTTTAACCGTGATTACCCTGTGGTTTATTGCTGTTCGCGGCTTAGGAAAATTGGTTTCTCATTCGATTGATCAGGACAGCAGAGAAAAGAGACCCGTCCTGGAGCCAGAGGAGAAACTGGTGCTCTCAACGGTCTCGCCTTCTTCGGCGGTTTCTTCATAAATAAGAGCATTGGCACAGCATTTGGAATACCTATAAAAAGGTGATTTCAATATGGTCTATCATTATCTGATATAACTTCTCACAAATTTTAGAACGCTTCTTCTTATTACTGGAAATGGGCAAATTATTTTGCTTATTTTTCTAATAATTAACGTAAATATCCTTCCATAAATCCCGCTTTTTGAATTTAGATCCTATACTTAAATTAGCCTATTGCCTGGCTTGATAAGCCAGTGCTGGTAAGAGAATAAAGAGTAAGGATTTTTCAATTGCAGATCACACCAGAAGAAGAGAAATGGCAACAAGAACTGAAACGTCGCGAAAAGGCGTTGATTGATCTTGCTTTCAGACAACAAGAATCTGCCGCTGCGATTAGAAAAACGCTTATTTTTTCTAACCGGTTGCAAATATTAAACCGATTATCTCTGGCCAGAAAGAAAATGAGAATTAAAAGGAATCAAAGTCGAGCCAGAAGATTAGAGAAGAGGTTCCAGGAAGCCTTGCGCGCAGAAAATGAATATCAAGTAACCTATCACAAAAATCGAGAATTAGATTATTATTCTACCCGAGTTTATCCCGAAATGTCTTTGATTGAGCGTTACTTATCTCTTGGACAAATTAAACCTAAAATTGATGAAAGATTATTTTAAGGCGTGAAGTTAAATAATATAAAGTATTTCAGACAATAATAACTCAGGAGGCAATCATGGCTACCCCCCCTATGAATCCAGAAGAGGCAAAGAAGTTAAAAGATGCAGCAGCAGCACTGCTTATTAAAAAAAAAGGGCAGCGTCAACCAGGTGAAGAAGATGATGATGGTGGATCTCTGACCATTAAGCAAGGAAATTCCGGGCTGAAATCTGGGTTTTCTAACATTCTTAAGATGTTCATGAAATTATTGCCGAAACAATTTTCCAATAATGATCTAAAGGCCACTATGGGACAAAATGGCACGGGTCCCAATGCGGGCACAACGATGACCTTATCAGGTCCTGGTAAATATAAGGCACTTCAAACGGTTTTGACATCGTTAGTTAAAAAAGGATTTAAAGATGCCAATTTTTCAGCAGATTATCCGAATGATCAAAATGCAAAGAAAGGCATGCAGCAAATTTCAGACAGGAAACTTGCTAGCCAATTATCTGAAGTATACTCAGGTCCACCTGGCCATAAAGTGGTGATGAAGAGTGCCGAGGCTATTTTGAAATTTTTGGGCAAAGCGCTTCTCGGAGGTAAGAACCAGGGGGGGGCTAGCTTGGCAAATCCCCAATCACAAAACACACCGTCGCCAAGAAGAGAAACTGATAAGAATCCATTTAAAATTAATTTCGGTATTGGAAGGCCTAAGCCTAAAAAACCAGGTGAAGTGTGAGCACCATATTGGTTTATGGCTTATGAAAAATCCATAGCGCTTATTACCAATCCTTCCAGCGTGCATCTCTCATTTTTGCGCCCTCAGCGTTCGCGCCTGCTGCGGTTGTCTGTGAAGGTGGTTGCACGGATCCTACAGTAATAGAGGCTTGTAGTTGTGTTGCACGAAGGCGCTCGGCGTCAGCTCGGGCTTTCGCGATTCTGGCTTCATTTTCTAATCGCTTCAGTTCAACTTTTGATTTTTCACCTGCTTGTTTATGTTGGGCAGCCATTTGAGACATGGTCTGTTGCGCAGCTCTCACCTTTTGTTCTGCTTGTTGACGTTGCGCTTCGAGCTGGGTAAGGATCTGCTGTGTCGCTTTGAGTTGTTGTTCTGTGGCTGCTCGTGCAAGTTCTTGGCGTGCGGCTTCTTGTCTTAAACGGCGGGCATCTGCTTCAGCGGCTTCTCGGAGGCGTTTTTCTTCCCGGGCCGCTTGTCTGGCAGCTATTTGTGCTCGCACTTCTGCTTCTAATTTTTGGCGTTCTGCTTGTTCTACTTCCAATTGTTTTTGTGCTGCCAACAGTTTTTCGGCTTGCCGTGGGCTGTGGCGTACGTCTCTTGCTCCATTTAAGTGGTGGGTTTTAGAAGAGGATTGCATTGGGGAGTTTACATCTGCTTCTAATCCTCTTTTTCTAGATTCCGCAGCCTCAGGAGGGTTTGGATTATGAGCTTGAGGTGTAGAAGGCCCTTTTTTCGGTGTTTTTGGTGGTTTTGGGGAGACAGCGGGCTCGTCGTGCTCGAGTTCTTTTCTTTTTAGTGCATCTTTTTGAGCTTGGGCTTGTCTCCTTTGTTTTTCTTCTTCTATTTGCTGTGCTTTTATTAGGGCTTCTCTTTCTTGATGGGCTGCCATAATATCATAACCCAATATAGTGCGAATTCTTGCTCTTGGGGTTGGGCCTAATACAGTATTGTTATCCCCGAGTAAAATGGCAAATGTAAAAATATTTTCTAATTGGGCTTCGGCATCGTGATCTTGAAATCTTTCCTCTCCCAATAAGTTGAACTTTAATCGAAGTACCTCTGCGGGGGTATAAACAACCGTTCTTTTTTTCAGTTCAGCTCGCTCACGGTCAACATACATAAAAATCGAGGCCTGTAGACAGAGTTCATGTTCAAATGCATCTCGACCGCCTACAGTAGTCGGGATCTTAAGAACTCTTTGTTTTGCCAAATATGGTTTTCTTGCCTCCTCAATCGCTGATTTCCTTTTTCTGATGCTTATGAGCTCTCTTTCCGCCCTTGTGACAGCGCTACCCAGAGTTTCTATTTCTTGTATTAATTGTTGCTGCCTCGCCTCAAGCGATGCTTTTTCCCGTATTTGATTCTGTTGTATTCTCAATAATAATTCATGTGTACGTTCTTTTTCTTGCATTGGACAATTTGAAAGTCCGGGTATTAAGTCTAAATCCCTCTGCGTGTTTTTTAGATGTAAAGTCAGTTTAAGAATCGCTGCTCCAAGTTGATCTACTTCAG
>JABDFC010000023.1:4951-25434 GCA_013286785.1 Gammaproteobacteria bacterium | reverse complement strand
GGCTACAATTCGCAGCAGCATAGACGGTGGTAATGTTCGGCAAGCGATCTATATGAGCATAGGGCAGAATTTAACGTCGTCGGGAGAAAACCAAGGATTTTTGGAATGTGTGACGACCCAAGCCGTGAATGTTTTGGTGAGCAGCGGCGTGCAATCATTGGTTACCCACACGGACTTTTTAGAAAATGTAGCAACAATGACCGCCGCAACGGTAGTGCAGGCCGTTGCAGAAAGTGTTGGAGATCAAATTCATGAGCAATTAGTGGTTGCGATGAGTTCAGGGAATTCCGGACCTACAGAAAGCAGGGTGTTAAGTGAGCCTGAAGCATCACCGTTAGCTGATGGCCAAGGGCCAACGGCAGACGAACAAAGGCCACGTGTCGTAGCTGCTCCTCGCCAAGGCAGTCACCCAGAAGGTTATGAACGTTATGAAGGGCAGTTCCCAGGAACGTCTTCGCCTAGGCCTTTAGATTTAGGAGGAGGTTTTGGGGTTAGGGATACTGTTGATGCTCCGAGTTCTAATAATGATCTAGAGTTAGGACAGCGGTTTGGCAGAGCGGCGCAAGCCCTGATGGGATCGGCGGCTCTTGGCGCAGAGGCTTCATTTCCCGCTCACAGAAATGAACAACATAATAGTGCTAATCCTAGCAATTCGGCATTAATACTAAGGCCTAGTGGACCAAATCGCGTGAATCCAAATGAAGATCATCAGAGACAAATGGTGCCTGTGGCTCCTAAAGCCCCAGAAAGAAGAAGCCTTTGGGAACGTGGTCAAAAACTGAAAGAAGAATTAGATGAATTTAGGCGACAAAATCAAATTAATCGAAGCGCAGGTTTTTTGGATATGATAACTTTTGGTGCTACGATCCCGTTATCGAGAGGGATTGCAGACAGCAACTCAGTTGGGTATCGGCAGGGCCAAGTTATTGGCGGGGTGACTGATTTGGTTCCAGCACATAGGGGTTTAACATTTGCAGTCAATGAGGGGAGATATGTACATCATGCACTCACTTTGGAAAGAAGAGGTTATATCGGACATATATTTTCAACCGTAAGAGGACAAGTCAAATCAGGCCATATGTCGGATACTTTTTTGAATAGACGGGAGATTACTAAGACTTATTTGAGGAAAGAAAATTTCTTGGGCGAAGATAGGTACGGTAATAAATGGTATGCTGAGAGTAGGTCTGATGGTCAACAATCTTGGGTAAAATTTCATAGGAATGGTAAAATAGTTAGTGGTGGTGTAAATGATTCCCCTCACGAATATCATGAATTATACGGATTATGTAAGCGAAGGAAGTAAAAGGATGAAAATCAACACACTTGACAATTTTAAATCAATATCTTTTTTTTTAATTGAACAAGCCAATACATATGAAGAAGGAGATAAAATGGATTTAGGTTGTATATTAGGAGACATGAATATACGTAACCTATTACATTCAGATTTAAAACCCGCCGTTGCATCAGTATGGCATGATTGGGAATTCTGCCTCGAGCAATTGATCAAAAATAAATCTAAAGATTACTTAGAATCATCAAATACTGCTTTAACTAAAGAACAAGCGTTTATGGCAGCGTTCAATTTCTTAGATTCTTTTTGGGAAAGCAACCATGATGTTACATTGGGTGAAGTGATTCAAGTTGTTGAGCGATGTATTCAAGATGTCGAATCTGGGATCCAAAATCCAGTTTGGAATCAATGGATTCAATATGTAGAGAGTGAAGTTGGTCGTGAATATTCTTTTGATTAAAAAACTTTGCTGTTGTAACTTTCCACAAAAAGGTGGCGCTACGCGCACTTTTTTACTCGCTTTTAGATCCTGTATAATAATGAGTACACCACGGCAACAATTGAACATAAATCGGCAAATTAAGTGGTCGGGTCTTATATGAGCAATTCCACGGATTATTTGGGGAGCACTACAGGTTTTATAGAAGAAATTGCAAGTTGCAAGCATTCTTGCAACCACCAAAACAACCGAACGTCCCGTCATCTCCGCGAAAGCGGAGATCCAGTCGTTAAGATTTTATTGAAATTTTTTGCTATTCCTATATTAAAAAATCTTTAGTGAAAGAGTTGATATTATTACTAACATTTTCTTATAGTTTTGCTGCCCTAATAAATAAGAGTGATTTATGAAAGAGGCATACGTGTACATCATGTCTAGTAAACGAAATGGAACCTTGTATGTTGGGGTAACATCCGATTTGGTTAAGCGAGTTTATGAGCATAAAGCGGGAATTATAGACGGTTTCACTAAAAGATACCGGATAGGAGTCTTGGTTTATTATGAGATGCACGAAAGTATTATGAATGCCATCGAAAGAGAAAAACAATTAAAGAAGTGGAATAGAGATTGGAAGATTGCAATAATCGAGAAATTTAATCCGACTTGGCAAGACTTATACGATAGTATTACGCAATAGAATTTTACCACTGGATCTCCGCTTTCGCGGAGATGACGGGGGCGTGGAGTTGTTGCGATGTTGTTTGTTTTAATCGAACGATTGGTTGACATACATAAGGGGGTGTTACACCAATTTGGGTATTGGTTAGCCCGATTATCCTGGGAACTGGAGTTACTCCAATAGAACCTGGACTTACTCCAATAAAGCCTGAATTCCCCCCTCTAAAATCAGTCGCCATTACACGGACCATCCTTAATAAAACTATTTTTTTATTCAGTTTTTCGATAAGAATACACGGAAATATAAGAAAAAACTTTAATACACCTAACATAGCTGTGGCAATTGTAGTATCCTACGGCTACCGATTATATCCACAATTTGGGGTGTACCTTGTTCCACGATTTTAAATATGAAGATGACGAATGGGGATCAGCAGCCAGATATGCACACATGTCCTATAAAAGAACTAAAGAAGAACCCAGAATGGTTCGTCAAAATGAGATATGTGTCAGCGAACACCAATTATTTACTGCCGGGTTGTTTGGTTGTAGTGCTGTTGCTTTTACAGACGGAAAAAAGAACTTTTTGGCTCATGTCGACGGCCAGACGCGGAGTGCAGACATTGTCAGGGCAATATCAAACAATTTTAATGTCCCAGAACTTGTTCAAGATTGGAAATTTACTATAATTATGTGGAGAAATGCCTCGATGGCGAATACCGAGCCAACGAGAATTATCGAGGATGCTTTACGTACATTAGGCTTAAGTTTCAAGTTGATTGATATGTCCCGAATGGACGAAATTGGCCCCATGACAGAAGTTGGCGTCGATATAACTGGAACATTTTGTGAACAACCTTCAATACAACTTCCAATTCAATCACCAATGAAAGCACCAGAAATTCCATCCTCTAGAGGCTTATTGCCTGAGGTGCCACTGGTTATTGGCAGTAGAATTAATCCCGACTTGTCTGAGTTGTGTCATTTGTTTGCACGGCATTTAGGTCTTCCAGAAAGTGAATTACCACCAGATCCAAGACGAGATGTAGAGGCCATTGCTGAATGGAATGCGTGGCTCCAAAAATATTTTTTAAGACCGGCGGGGAAAGATCACCAAGATATTGCAACCGTCCCAAGGCACCCATTGCACGATCAAATGTTTCCCATCTTTGAGAGACTAGGCCTCGTTCGTGCAGTGTATCCTACTGAACAGACATTTGATGTCGTCGCAATTTTTGGGGGAACGCCAGTCGATACTAGGGAAAGAATGTACCATCTCATTCAATTGTTGAGGAGTGGCGTTATTAGGGCCAATGAAATTATTTATATTAATGGGCGACGCCCTTTACACGAGTTAGAGTTAGCCTCTCATGGACTCGATACACCCAATGTGGATACGCCCTCTCAACCGAATTGGATCCCTCCCAGAGCAATACCGGCTTTTCAACATGAAATGGCAGCGTTAATATGGGATCAATTGGTTGATGTTAGAACAGAATTTTACGGCAAGTTTAAAATACTAACCATCGATCCCCCATTTGGTAAAATTCGTGCCACGACAGAAGATACGATTGCTGCTTTACTCGCTCAACATCCGGGAATGAGATCTTGTCTTTTTATTTCTAATGCACCTTATCGACCGTACCAACACGAGACGGTTCGTAATGTTTTTGATCAATTGCAAGTAGAAGGGGTGAGGTTTGAAACTTCTTCCAATCAATTAACCAGACCGTTGACGACAGCCCCTTTTCTGGACACTTTGGCGCGTAGGGCATTCACTATTGATGCCATAGAACAGCGTCATTCATTAAAAGAAGGAATGAAATATAATTGAAATAATGAGAGGTGGATCATAAATCACAAATCTTGAATTAGCTTAGGGTTTGGGAGTAATGAAGACTCTGCTATTGTTCCAGAGGTGCTTTCCGACGAATACCTACTCTTCCCCTAAATACGTTGCAAAACACCAGACATAACCATCCGGATCTTGCAATCGGCACATGCGATCATTCCAAAAGGTATCTTCCGGAGCGCTTAAAGATCGTGCGCCCATCTTAAGGGCATTCTCGTAAAAACTATCGACATCTTCACAATACAAATACAAGTTAATCGGAGAGTCGATTCGGCTTTGTTGCGGCGATTGAGTTTTACCACCATAAGCACCCGATTTACCAAACATGATCAAGTGATCCTGGTACCGCATTTCGGCATGCCAACTGGTATTGTCTTCACCGGCGATCACCTGGATTTTGTCAAAACCAAAAGCGTTTACATAAAATTCAACGGCTTTATCGATATCACCGACAATCACATAGGGAGAGATCCAGGGGGCACCTTCTGGCCGGCAGGGTTGAGCAGACATGTTGGCTCCTTTGTTTGCGTGGTGGTTGCAAAGGCAGATTGTAAACATGTTCTAAGTTGTTGTAAAACCTTTTGTTAGCTGGCCTAAGTTTTTTCGCTGTATATTTGATGAGTTTTTCTGAAAATAATCCATAAACTTAATTCTAGGTCAGGCAAAATTGAATCTAATTTTATTTTTTGAACCATTTTGAACTCTGTTGGTCCCTATTAAATTCTTGGAATGACGTAGCAGGAAACTGTAGGATCCCCTAGAATGAAACCCTTGGAAAATGTCGGGCCAGATGGGGAATACAGCAATGCCGATGGTTTTTTGGATGATCACCGTTGTCTTAACGATATTTGCCTTTGGATTTTTTTTACCCTGGCTGCGTAACAGACAATTTGCGGGGGTGGTTGCCCTCATTTTTCTGGGTCTTGTGTATGCCTTGTATTTTCATTGGGGCAGTTCGCAGCAATTAGCGCTGTATTATTCCAAGGAAGAAGTGGCATACCGGGATCGGCAAGGAGAACTGCGAATGCTGATCGCAGAATTGAATAAAGACGAGTATCGCTTTCGATTAAGATTAGAAGAAAATCCAAAAGATCTCGATGCGGAATGGCGGTTATTAGATTTGTTGGCCATTAAATCGCTGTATCAAGGGAATAAACCATTAGCGCAGCAATATTGGAAACAAGCCCTCGAAAAAATGCCGAAAAATCCGCAACACAATCTTGAAAAAAAGAAGCCATCTCGTTAGACGGGTTTTTTAATGTAGTGCTTTATGGCCTCAAACAGCGCTAGGTGATCTTCTGATTTAACCACAAATTCATTCATACCCGCATTTTTACAAATATCGATGTCGCGCGGATCATTGCTGGCGGTGAGGGCTATGATGGGAATATCTTTGCAGGCATCGGGCAAGGCACGGATGAGCTTCGCGGCTTCGTAACCATTCATAAAGGGCATATAGAGATCCATCACGGCCACATCAAAGAGTTCAGCTTTGACTCTTTCAATGGCCTCTTGTCCCGTTGCAACCGGAATGACCTCAAACCCTTCGCGAGTCAAAACCATCGACATAGCAGCTCGAGTAGTTCGACTGTTGTCGACAAATAAGACTTTTAATTTTTTGCCTTCTGCTGGAACCGCTGAATCACTCATCCTATTATTCTAGCCGATATTTCAGGGTTAAAAATAATTTTTCCAAGGGTTTTTTACCAAAGCCCAAGCACTTTCCACCACAAAGAGCCAAAAACAGCCCAGATGGTAATATTGATGAGACTTAACAGTCCGCCAACGCGCCACCAATCTTTGAGCTTGATGTAATCTGATCCAAAGTAGACGGGAGCAGTTCCCGTTCCGTAATGGGTAATGCCGGCACACAGACTGGAGAGAAAAGCGAGCAGTAATACGACCATCATGGGTGGAGCCCCGGCGGTCATGGCCACGACCACAAAGGCGCCAAACATCGAACTGATGTGGGCGGTAATGGTTGCAAAGACATAGTGGGAATAGAAGTAAATGAGGCAAATGATCCCAAACGCCACCGGCCAATGGAAGGCACTCACCCATCCTTGAATGTGGTTTCCAAACCACGTCATCATGCCAAATTCTGTTAAAAAGGTGGACATCATTAACAAGGTCGAGAGCCAAATGAACGTGTGCCAGGCGTTGCTTTCTTTTAAAATGTCATCCCAGTTCAGGACATCCGTGGCCAATAAAATGGATAAACCCACCAAAGCGGCCACCGTGGCGTCAACCCCTAAGGTTGGGCCTAAGATCCAAAGCGTTAATAAGAGTCCAAAGGTGGCAAGCATGATCCATTCTGCTGGGCGTAGGGGTCCCATTTCTTTTAATTTATCGCTGGCAAATTTGGGGGCTTCTGGGGTGGATTTAATTTCTGCCGGGTAAAGCAGTTGAACAACCGCCGGTAACACGGCGAGGTTAATCAATCCTGGAACCAGAGCGGCCAACGCCCAAGTTGTCCAGCTAATATCTACACCAAATTTTGTGGCAAGGCTCGTAATCAAGGGGTTGCCAGCCGTAGCCGTTAAAAACATGGCGCTGGTAATGACATTGGTTTGGTAGGCGAGTTTCATCAGATACGAACCGATCTTTCGTTCAGTACCGTCTTTGGGACTGCTTTTATATTCTTGTGATAGGGCCGTCACGATTGGGAAAACAATGCCGCCGCCACGGGCGGTATTGCTGGGGGTGAAGGGGGCCAGTAAAAATTCCGTGGTGATCAGCCCATAGGCTAGGCCTAAGGTGCTTTTACCCATATGAAGGACAAAATAGTAAGCAATCCGCGAACCTAAGCCTGTTTTGATAAATCCTCTGGCTAATAAAAAAGCCAGCAAAATTAGCCAAACAACTGATGTGCTAAACGCCGATAAACTTTGTTTAACGGTTAAAGTATTGGTAATGGTTGCCAGCGCTAATGCAAGAATTGCGATGGCGCCCATGGGCAGCAGATTGACGACGATGGCCACGATGGTCGTCACAAAGATTGCGAATAAATGCCAAGTCTTGGCGTCCAAACCTTGAGGAACCGGAAGGTACCACAATAGGGTGCACAAACTTGCTATCCAGAAAAGTTTGGGAATTTTAAATATCGTTAGGTAACTAATTCTATTCAGTGAGACAGCGTTGCTATTTGCCACTAACTTTCTCCTTACCCGACTGCTTATTATATGAGTTTTTCGATTTTGCCTGAACCGAGGTCCCGTGGCAAGTCGGCCAATTCTGAGGTATGCTATAGGCCAGACGTTTTTTACTTTTTAATGGGTCATTCAAAATGATGCGGTTGGAGAAAATTAAACTCTCGGGGTTTAAATCCTTTGTTGATCCCACAACACTGGAATTGCGCAGTCCTTTAGTGGCGGTGGTTGGGCCTAATGGCTGTGGTAAATCGAATATTATTGATGCCATTCGTTGGGTGATGGGCGAAAGTTCTGCAAAGAATTTGCGGGGCGAGTCCATGGCCGATGTGATCTTCAATGGTTCTGCGACGCGTAAACCGGTGGGCCAAGCCTCTATCGAACTTGTGTTTGATAACTCAGATGGAAGTTTGGGGGGTGAATATGCCCGTTTTAATCAAATTTCTGTGCGCCGCCTGGGAACTCGGGATGGACAATCTTCTTACTTTTTAAATGGTACCCGTTGTCGGCGTAAAGACATTACCGATATCTTTTTGGGAACTGGATTAGGGCCGCGCAGCTACGCCATCATTGAACAGGGGATGATTTCACGGGTGATCGAAGCCAAACCCGAAGAGCTGAGATCATTTCTAGAAGAAGCCGCAGGGATTTCCTTGTATCGAAAACGGCGCCAAGAAACCGAAACGCGCATGCGCCACACCCGAGAAAATTTAGATCGATTAAGTGATTTGCGCCAAGAGTTGGACAAGCAATTAGAGCGCTTAAAACGTCAATCTGAAGGAGCTGAGCGCTATAAAACGTATAAGGCCGAGCACGATAGACTGGAGGCAGAATTATCGGCTTTGCGTTGGCAAGTCTTGAATGAACAAATTCAAGAGCGGGCCGGCAGTATTCGTCGGTTGGCTACCGCCTTAGAAGAAAAAATGGCCAGTCGAACCAGTTTAGATCTGGAAATTGAAAAACAGCGTTTGGACCATACCGAGAAAATGGATGCTTGGAAGATAGAGCAAGGCCAATACTATGATTTAGGCACGCAAATTGCGCGGGTTGAACAATCTTTGCAGCATCATCGTGAACGAGAAGACAATTTAAGAGGGGATCTCCAACAAATTAAAGAGAGTTACCAGCAGGCGAGTTCACAAATTGCTGCAGACGAACAACGTTTGTGCGATTTAGAAGCAGAATGGGTTACCTTAGAACCTGATCATGCGGCTGCAGACACTCAATTAAAACAAGCCGCCAAAGTGTTATCGGATGCCGAAGAAGCCATGCGGCAGTGGAATCACAGTTTTGAGCAATTCCAACAGATGGCAGAAAAACCTCAGCGCACCGCCGAAGTCGAAAAAGCGAGGATCGAGCAATTAGAGCGGCAAACCCGAGAGGCTGGGATGCGGTTGGAACGGTTGCAGAATGAGCGATCAGAAATTAATACCAGCCAATTAGAAGATGAATTAGAGGTTTTAAATACGGAATTATTGAGTCGAGAATCCACAGCTCAACACTCGCTTGCGGAATACAATGAATTATCTTCCTGCTTAAATCAAGAACGAGAAATCTTAAAGTCGCACACGAACGAGTTGGATCAAGTCCGGGGGCAATTACAAAGTTCTAAGGGAAGGTTTGCTTCTTTAGAAGCCTTGCAGCAAGCGGCACTTGGTAAAACCAATTCTACGGTTAAGCATTGGCTTGAAGCACATCAGTTACAGCAATACCCGCGTTTGGGTGAATTGCTAACCGTCGATAAAGGATACGAACGTGCGGTCGAAACCGTATTGGGCAATTCTTTAGAAGCGATTTGTGTCCCAGGGATTGATCCTTTAACGGCGTTTATTGACGAAATTGAACAAGGTGATTTGACCTTTATTGAACAGACCGGCAACGGAGTAACACCCTTGGGGAGTCTGGAATTATTACAGAGCAAAATAAAAACCGATTGTCCCATCCAAGGATTATTGGCGGGCGTTTATTGTGTTGATGACTTATCGGAAGCGTTGGCCAAGCGCCGCTTGCTCAGTGCCGGGGAATCCATTGTAACGCGAGCGGGTATTTGGATCGGATCTAATTGGTTAAAAGTTTATCGTGGGACCGAAGGACACGCAGGGGTATTGGCGCGGGAAGCAGAATTAAAAGAATTAGGTCAAAAAATTGCGGCTTTAACCGAGCAAAGCGAGACGATTGCTGCGACTTTAGTGAGCCAGCAGGAAAAAATTGCCGCCTTAGAACAAGAACGTGATGCTCTACAACGCGTTCAGCAAGATCAATTTCGTTTGCTGAACGAAGTGACTTCAAAAATCAGTGCCTTACGAGCTCGGTTGGAACACCACCGCAATCGATTGGCGCGTTTGGAATCCGATCGACTAGAGCATCAACAAAAACTAGAATTGGCTGAAGAAGAAATTTCCTTAGCACGTTTAAGTTTAGAACAATCCATCAATGAGATGGATGAATTTGCCAAAAAACGCATGGCGTTGCAGGCAGAACGTGAAACCATGCGATCATTATTGCACCGGGCCACACAAGAAGCAGCAGAAGCGCGCGAACGAGCACATGGTTTAGCGCTAAAAGAGCAATCCATTCGAACGCAAAGACAAGCGATTCAAGAAGCTCTGGGTCGTTTATCGCACCATCGGCAATCGATTGCCGAGCGCAGCACCTCCCTCGAGGCACAACTCGAAGGACTGAAGGGGCCCGAAGCAGAAATGCGGCAAGCCTTAGAGGAATTGCTCGGTCAGCAAGTGATTGCAGAAAAGGCATTGGATCGCTCCCGTGCAGCGTTAGATGAACTCGAGCAGACATTACGCAGTTTGGAAAAACAACGCCAAGTGTTAGAACAGGAATCCCAAGACATCCGTTCGCAGTTGGAGCAAGCCCGCCTTGAGTGGCAAACCATCGAAGTCCGTATTCAAACCCTATTAGAAAAATTAACGGAAATGGGGCAGAAAGTCGAAGACCTTGTGCAAAATTTACCGCCCGAAGCCACCGAAGCCGCTTGGGCACAAGAATTAGAGCAAGTCACGAAACGGATCGAACGTTTGGGTGCGATTAATCTGGCGGCGATTGAAGAATATCAAACCGAGTCGGAACGAAAGCACTATTTGGATGCGCAAAATCAAGATTTAATGGAAGCCTTAGAAACCCTAGAAGCGGCCATTCGCAAGATAGATAAAGAAACGCGGACTCGGTTTAAAGATACTTTCGAAAAAGTAAACAGTGAGTTTCAAACCTTGTTCCCTCGTTTATTTGGCGGTGGTCAAGCGTATTTAGAATTAACGGGCGAGGATTTACTCGAAGCCGGCGTCAGTGTGATGGCAAGACCTCCCGGTAAACGGAACAGTTCCATTCATTTGTTGTCTGGGGGTGAGAAAGCGTTAACAGCGGTTGCGATGGTTTTTGCCATCTTTCAGCTCAACCCTGCGCCTTTCTGCTTATTAGATGAAGTAGATGCACCCTTGGATGACGCCAACGTTGGGCGTTTTTGTGATTTAGTGAAACAGTTATCAAACACGGTACAATTTATTTTCGTCACACATAATAAGTTGGCGATGGAAATGGCGCATCATTTAGTGGGAGTCACCATGAAAGAAGCGGGTGTATCGCGATTAGTTTCGGTGGATGTGGAAGAGGCAGCGGCTTTAGTTGCCGAATAAATGTGATCGGAGGTTAAGATGGAAGCCAGTCTTAGGCTGTTTTTATTGTTGATGGGCGTTGTCATTGTGGTTGGAATCATCTGGGATTTCAGAAGAAATCGAGGAACGAAAGAGAAAAAAGAAATTTCTAAACCCCGGACCGATCGGGAACATTTTGTGTCAGATGATCTGACGGCGGATGTTCTAAAAACACATCATTTTGACGAATTGTCGACAAAAGATAGGGTAGAAGAACCTGAAGCTGTTGCTGTCGGTGAAGGCGAAATTATTGTATTACAGATCATGGCAAGGCACCCCAATCAGTTTCTGGGCCGAAAGCTGTTAGATGTGTTGAATGAATGCCATCTCTACTTTGGCGATATGCAGATTTTTCATCGTTATGAAAATATCGATGGTACCGGAAATGTCATCTTTAGTTTGGCCTCGGCGGTAGAACCAGGCTATTTTGAATTATCCAAAATGGCCGATTTACGGTCTCCTGGCCTCACTTTATTTTTTACCACCACTCGTCCCAATCAATCGATTGCGGCATTCGAGCTGATGTTAAGAACCGCAAAGCAATTGGCCCAACGGTTAGAGGGTGAATTAAAAGACGATAAACATCGTCCGCTGACTCCCTTGTCGATAGAAAACTATCGAGATCGGGTTCGCTCCCCGCGTTCACCGTCACGGGCGATGAAAGTTTCTTAAATTGACTCGATTAATTTAAGGATTTTTCTTTGATCGCTAAGCCTTAGGGTTTCACGATGGCCATTTTTATAATGGACTTCGTGAATATCAAGCGCTTTTTGGGTCGCTAAACGGATCCCTTCAATGGCAAATTTTTGATTGGCGCAGATCATTCTCAGGTGAAATCTGTCTTTAAATTTCTTTTGAAAAGTGATCACGGCATCCATTCCGCCTTCGCCTAAAAACAGTAACTTACCATTTTTGCGGCGTTGGCAGCATTCCATGTCTTTAGAGGTTAAATGATCTTTGCAAAAATGATCCCACTCCCCGTTGGTTAACGTTTTTCCGAGTGGGGTGATTTCGAGTGGGAATGGAATAGGAGATTTTAAATGTTGACGTTTCTTGTCATGAATAGTCATTCTGTTTGTTAACATAATATTCTCCTATTTTGATATTATAAAATACCCTTTCTAGCTTAGACTGAACCTGAAAAAATAAGTTCATTTTTTTGAACAATTTAAAACCTTGTATTATTTAGACTAAAAGAGTAGATAGAAAGTTCAATCAAAAAGTGCGCGTAGCTCCAACTTTGCTGGCACTAAAAGCACAAATCGAAATTATTTAAATTGCTACTGTTTGTACAAACTTGTTTTTACTGTAGTCGAGGATCTTATGATCTCTAGTTAATATTATTAGATCCATGACTCGAGCAGTGGCTACAATAATTCTGTCGGCAGGATCCCCATGGAAATTATTTGGTAATTCAGTACTTTCATAGGCTATTTCTGGTGTTATGTGTATTAAATGAATATTACTCGTTTTTATTGCACTCTTAATCCATGAAAGCGTTGGCTGGTTGACATTGACGCGCTCCTTTTTTATCAACATGCTAGTTTCCCATAAACTAATGCTTGAAAGGTATAGAGAATTCATTTCGCGGCTTTTTTCCACTAAAGTGATTATCTTAGGATCTATCTTGATGTCCCCTGCCACAAACCAAAGCCAAGCATGAGTGTCAAATAAAATATTTAGTTCACTCACTCGTCAACTTCCCATTTTTCCTTTTCAGGAGAAATTATATCGCCGATAATAGCAATACTATTTTTTAATGCACCAAATAATTTTGATTTTGATTCTTCGGTAGATTTATAAGGAACAATCATTGCAAAAGGAACGCCTCGTTTAGTTACAATAACCGTTTGTTTTGTGTCATGAACTTCTTCAAGAATACCCAAGCATTTTGTTTTAAATTCCCCAGCAGGTATATGCTCAATCGGTTTGTCCATATTAAACTCCCATGGTCTTTTAATATAGTCATTTTAAACTAATTCATTAAAATTTTCTAGTATTATGAATAACCCTAATATTTTACTAATATTATATACAGTATGCTAGAAGCTACCGTTCAAGAATTATCTTGCTATTAGGCTTAGATCTTGCCGACAAATAATGATTTCCCGTAAAGCCAATCTCTATAATATTAGGGTTTTGGATCAATGAAAGATCTTGTGTAAAATCTGGCTTTCCTCTCCCATTGATGAAATGATAAACAAAATCATGCTTTGGATGTCGAGTATCAACAATTGCAATGTTTAAAAGTTCACATTAACTGTTCTATTTCTTTTGCATCCGCTCATTCCTTATCTTTAAATCTGGATTACAGTATACATTCGTGTTTGTAATGTATTTTTAATAACTTTCAACTTGTATGTACATGCAGCCTTAAGAGTTCCTTCATTGCTAAAATGTCGAATATCAGATATCATTACACGCAATAACCGACAAATTTTAGAATGGATGCATTATAAATATTATAACTTAAGGACTTCTGTCATTATTTAAAGAAAGATAGGATCCTACAATCATGAATAAACGAGCATAAAATGAAAGAATTACTTACTCGTGAAATGATAGCCGCCATTCATCAATCAGATCCTCTGCAGGCTTTGGCGCTTTTAAAAGAGCATGAGGGGATATTTTATGAACCCGTTGCTGGGATCATTTTTCATGCAGAAGCCCTGTATGCAGCCATTAAAAATGCCAACGTGACCATTGTTCGTTATCTCTTAAGCCTTCCCATTCACTCCGACATTGCTTTTTTCCAGTTTTGCGGCAATACGCCAGTTGGTCTTGCTGTAGAAGAAAATCGCCCAGACTTAATGCCCTATTTATTGCAGAAAACCGATAAGAGCTTTGCATTACATATGGCGGTAAAGTTAGATCAACTGAAAGCTAAGGCGCTGTTGATGAAATGTGGAACCTACAGCCATAAATTACTGGCTTTACTGAACTTGGCTTAGCCAACGTCCTTCCTTATCTTTTGTTAAACGGCTTGTTTGTGTTTATATTTTAACAAGGGTACGATTGTACTGTATGCTTATCTGTAAATATACTCAGTAGTTTAAGGTGGACAACTATGTCGTTTGAAGAAGGCCGGCTGGAAATCATTGATCGTCTTGTTGATTATGTCACACGAAAACTCCCCAAGGAAGAAGCCCCTCTCGTTAAACACTTTGTTCGTCAGTACTATCTCAGTGTTTCTGCAGAAGATTTGGCCAGCCGCAGTATTCTGGATTTGTATGGGGCGGTGGTTTCGCACTGGCAATATTTAAGTGATCGTAAGCTTGGTGAAGCCAAAGTGCATGCCTTTAATCCACAATTAGAGCGAGATGGCTGGCAATCGACTCATACTATTATTGAAATCGCCTTCGACGATATGCCCTTTTTAGTGGACTCGGTCAGTATTGCGTTGAATCGTCTCAATTTGAATATTCATCTCATCATTCATATTGGGAATATGAAAATCAGCCGCGATACAGAGGGCAGAATTTTAAAACTCCATGAGAATCAGACAGAAGAAGTCGTTTCTATGCCCGAGGCTGCGATTTATATAGAAATTGATCGCCAAAGTGATCCCGAAGTGCTTCACAACATTTCGACCGAAATCAAGCAAGTTCTGTTGGATGTCAGCAGCGTTGTCGAGGATTGGCCGAAAATGCGGGCAAAAGCGCTCTCCGTGTTAGAGGAGCAAGAAAAAGGGTCGGGCAAAGCGGATTCTGGCGAACAGCCAGAAGAAGTCGATTTTATTCGGTGGGTAACAGAAGATCATTTTACCTTCTTGGGGTATGAAGAATATGAACTACAGCAGCAAGGGAATGAGATTGGCTGCCAATTGGTTCCAGGATCGGACTTGGGATTATCGCGAATCAAAAAATACCATGCGGATCTGCCACAGATCCTGCAGATGCCGTTGCCTGCCCGTGAATTAATTTTATCCAAAGATCAGATTGTGGTTGGGAAGACGAATATTCGTTCTACGGTACATCGGCCAACCTACATTGATTTTATTATCATCAAGCGGTTTGATGAACAGGGAAAAGTGGTTGGCATTAAGCGTTTTACCGGACTCTATACCGCAGTAGCCTATAACAGCAGTCCAAAGCAAATTCCTTTGTTGCGGGTAAAAGTCAATCACGTTCTTAGCCGCGCGGGCTTTTTACCCAGAAGCCATGATGATCGTGCCTTGTTAAATATATTAGAAACCTTGCCGCGAGATGATTTAATCCAAGCAACAGAAGAAGAACTCTTGGAACTGTCAACGGGGATATTACAGTTACAAGAACGGAAGAGAATTCGACTCTTCGTTAGAAAAGACACCTTTTCTTGTTTTATTTCCTGTTTAGTCTTCGTGCCGCGCGAAAGATTTACTTCTGCTTTATGCGATAGAATGCGCGATATTTTGTTGCAAGGCTTTAATGGATCAGAAGTCGAATTTTCGACTCGATTTTCGGAGTCTTCCTTAGCGCGGATCCATTTTGTGGTGCGTGTGGCTCCCAGTGAGCAGAGCCACTACGAGATTAAAGCCATCGAAAATAAATTGATTGAAACAGGTCGGACTTGGCAAGACGATCTGCGGGATGCATTGGTAGAGCATTGTGGTGAAGAGCGCAGTAATGAACTGTTAAAACGCTATCGTCATGCATTTCCTGCTAGTTATCGAGAAAGTTTTCCAGCCCGAATTGCCGTGGTCGACATCGATTATTTTGAAACCTTGGCGAGTCACCACCCGCTGGCGATGAGTCTCTATCGACCGCTAGAAGAAGCAGAAGACATCATTCGGTTTAAGTTATTTAAAAAAGGCGATACGATTCCCTTATCCGAAGTGGTTCCCATTTTAGAAAACATGGGCCTTAAAATTATCAGTGAACGGCCATATGAAATTGCTTCTAAAGGCATTCAAGGATCTTTTTGGATCAATGATTATCGCATGATGTACAAAAATGAAAAGTCATTGGACATCGACACGATTAAAGAAACTTTTCAGGATGCCTTCGACAATATCTGGAGTGGTTTAGCAGAAAACGACGGTTTTAATCGCCTGGTTTTAAGCGCCAAATTAACGTGGCGAGAAATCATGATTTTACGGGCGTATGCAAAATATTTATGGCAAACGGGATTTACGTTTAGCCAGGATCATGTCGAAGATGCCTTAACTGGAAACCCGCAAATTGCCGTTTTATTGATTGAGCTCTTTAAAATGCGTTTTGATCCCAGTCGATCGGTACCCGAGAAAGAACAATTGATCCAAAAACAACAAATCGAAAAAGCCTTGGAAATGGTCGATAATTTAAATGAAGATCGCATTTTGCGCCGTTATATGCTAACCATTTTGGCAACCATCCGGACCAATTATTATCAAACCGATCATAATCAAGAATCTAAATCCTATTTTTCCTTTAAGCTTTTTTCGGCGCATGTTCCCGAGCTGCCTTTACCCGTTCCCTTGTATGAAATTTTTGTTTACTCGCCGCGTGTTGAAGCAATTCATCTCAGGGCTGCCAAAGTTGCACGCGGGGGGATCCGCTGGTCAGACAGGCGAGAAGATTTCCGGACTGAAATATTAGGTTTGATGAAAACCCAGCAAGTGAAGAATGCGGTGATTGTTCCCATGGGCGCTAAAGGGGGTTTTGTTGTTAAAAAAATGCCAGCACATGGAACACGCGAACAGATCATGGACGAAGTCATTTACTGTTATAAGACTTTAATCCGCGGACTTTTAGATCTAACCGATAACTATAAAGGAAATGAGATTGTTTCTCCAAAACAGATCGTTCGGTACGATGATGACGATCCTTATTTAGTGGTGGCGGCCGATAAAGGAACGGCCACTTTTTCGGATATTGCCAATTCCATTTCCAAAGAATATGGCCATTGGTTGGGGGATGCGTTTGCCTCGGGCGGATCAGAGGGCTACGATCACAAAAAAATGGGTATTACCGCTAAAGGCGCTTGGGAATCGGTTAAATTGCATTTTCAAGAACTGGGTATAGACGTTCAAAACACAGATTTCACGGTGGTGGGCATTGGGGATATGGCGGGGGACGTATTCGGAAATGGCATGTTGCTCTCTAAACACATTAAATTGGTTGCTGCGTTTAATCATCAACATATTTTTTTAGATCCCAACCCCGATCCTGCAAGCAGTTTCGAGGAGCGTGCGAGATTGTTTGCTTTACCCCGTTCGACTTGGGAGGATTATAATTCCGCCTTGTTGTCTCCGGGTGGGGGCATTTATTCGCGTTCTGCAAAGTCGATTGATCTCTCTTTGGAAGTGCAAAAGCTCTTAGATTTTCGTCAAGAAAAAGTGGTTCCCAATGAATTGATCCGTGCAATATTAAAGTCCCCAGTGGATTTACTGTGGAATGGGGGTATCGGTACGTATGTGAAGGCCGCGTCGGAATATAACTCGATGGTGGGTGATAGAACCAATGATGGTTTGCGGATCAATGGAGTGGAACTCCGATGTCGAGTGGTGGGCGAGGGCGGTAATCTTGGGTTTACGCAGTTAGGGCGCATTGAATATGCCAAATTGGGCGGTCACTTAAATACCGATGCCATAGACAATTCCGGAGGGGTTAATTGTTCGGACAACGAAGTGAATATCAAAATATTATTGAATAATGCAGTCGATGCTGGCGATTTAACAGAGAAAAAGCGAAATGAAGTGTTGGCAGAAGTGCAAGACGAAGTCGGTCATTTGGTGTTAAGGAACAATGAGCTGCAAACCAAAGGGATAAGCCTCGCGGTATCGCAAGCCGTGGACAATCTTGAGATGCATGGTCGGTTGATTCGCGAAATGGAAAAGACGGGTCGATTGGATAGGGCCTTAGAATGTCTACCCGATAAAGAAGAAATTGCCAATCGAAAAATGCAGAAACGAGGGCTGACTCGCCCAGAAATTGCGGTATTAATGGCTTACAGTAAGACGCTGTTAAAAGAAGCTCTGTTAAAGTCGAATTTACCGGAAGATGCGTATTTTCAACAGGAGCTTGAACGGGCATTTCCACTTCCCTTACAGCAAAGATTTAAAGCGTATATGTCTAAGCATCGCCTAAAACGGGAAATCATAGCAACCCAGGTGAGTAATGCTGTTGTGAATGAAATGGGCATTAATTTTATCAGTCGATTGCAAGACGAAACTGGTGCAGAGCCGCCTGAAATTGTTCGTGCTTATACCGTTTCGCGGGAAATTTACAAAGTGCATGATTTTTATCAGGCCATTGATGGTTTGGCCAAGAACGTGGATGCGCAAGTTCAGCATAATATGTTGCAGGAGGTTAATCGATTGGTCCGACGCGGAGCCCGCTGGTTTTTGCGCAATCGACAAGAAGAATTAGACATTTCACAAACCATTCAAGCTTTCACGGGCAAGGTTGTCGAAGTCAGCGAGACATTGCCTCACTTTTTACCGGCCTATGACAGTGAATTGGCGGTGATCACGCAATTGTTGATCGACGCCAATGTTCCACAGGATTTGGCATATAGAATTGGCGCAATGAGTGCCATGTTTTCTGCCTTAGATATTGTAGAAGCGGCGACGGTGCACCAGTTCCCGGTAGAAAAAGTGGCTGCCATTTATTTTGTCATTGGTGGACGGTTGCAGTTGGGGTGGTTCCGAGAATTGATCAAAAAACAAGCGGTTGGCAATCACTGGGAGGCGTTGGCTCGCGCCACCTTTAGGGATGACTTAGACCGTTTACAGCGCAGCCTAACGGTTAGTATTATGCATCACGATGGGCACACCTTTCACGATCCGAATGGTTTAATTGATACGTGGTTTAATAAGCATCGGATGTTGGTGAGCCGCTGGGAGTATTTTGTGAATGAACTTAAGAATCCTGCCGATGTAGGCTTTACCATGTTTGCAGTGGCATTACGAGAGCTGTTGGATTTGGCTGAAACCAGTACGCATAAGCAGCGTTTGTAGAGGCTTTATTTTTACTCTTTTAAACTGATGATGCAGGTCACTTGGTTGCCGGCGCCAGAATATTGCAGGCTTTTAAAAGCAAGACTTTTGGCCAGAACGATCCCTCGTCCATGCGTCTCAGCCGAAGATTCGGCGTCTTTGTCGTGGTATTTCTTCCAATCGAATCCTTTGCCTTGATCGGTGACTTTAATATGAATTTCATCATCGGTTCGATTAAAGTCTACCTCAACGTACTTATGCTTATTTTCGGGGGCGCTTAAGCGCCGGTCGATTTCTTTTAGCCAATCGTCTTGGAGCTGTAAGCGAGTTTTCTCTTCATAACCTATCCCTAAATTGCCATGTTCGATGGCATTGACCAAAATTTCGGTGATCCCAACGACAACCAGCCTGGGTCGAGGGCAGTGGTGCGACAAAAATTCGGCGAGCAAATGGGCCTCGGCAAGCCGTTTTAGGCGAAATTGGCCTTGGATCAATAAATCCGCGAGAATTTTAGGCGTGATCCGATCAGATGGGGTATCGCTCATAAAATTAATATAGCTGGATTTTACGAAATCAAAAACCAATTTTAGCTTTCTAGCCTATTGTTTTGACTGAGTATAGATAATTCCATGACGAATTTTGAGCTCTCTTCTGAGTATCTACAAGGAAAGTGAGGCTGTATTCTACAAGCCACCCATTTTTTATTTAGCTGCTACACTTATATAAATAAGTTAAATAGTTTTGCTCAAATAAATTTTTATAAATTGAACCATATCCAATACAACGGAGATTTGGTGATATGTCTATATCTATAGATGAGTTAAGAAATCGGGTCGCAGAATTAAAAAAACAAAAAGAAGAAATTGATAGCAAGGTGCAAGCTAAAATGCCCGGTAAAAAACTGGAGGAGAACCTTGATGCGATGGTTGCAGCAAATTTACGAAGGTTAGATCCAGATAAAGAATCAGACGTAGACAAGAGAGGCTCGAGTACTCATCCTCCAGAACAAAAAGATGAAAGTTTGGCGGCAATACTCGCTAGAGCTATGGCTAATAGGAGGCCAGGTGTTCAAGAGCATGACGAGGACGATGATACTAATAGAGACGAAGATGATGATGACTGGTATTCCACGGAGGATAAGCGATCGGCTAAAAAGCAAAGACTATCTGAACCTGATCCTGCCGCAACTGCTCCTATATCTGCCGCAACTAATGCTACTTCATTAGCAGAAGCAGATAGGGAATACTTAGAAAAACAAATTCAATATTTAGAAAGATATGTTGAAGCTGGAAATACATTTCTAGATTCAGGCGTTTCTTTGGATGCAGGAACTTTATCAATATCAACCACTACAAGTGCGGCATCGTCACCATCTTCCTCAGGATTATCAGCAGCATCAGCACCGCTGCCGCCTGGAGGATTGCCGGGAGGGGCGCCACCGCCGCCTGCAAGTAATGGCACGCCGCAAGCGCAGTTGTTAACGGAATTGCAAGGGTTAGAGGCGAG
>JABDFC010000023.1:0-4851 GCA_013286785.1 Gammaproteobacteria bacterium | reverse complement strand
CCTGGAGGATTGCCGGGAGGGGCGCCACCGCCGCCTGCAAGTAATGGCACGCCGCAAGCGCAGTTGTTAACGGAATTGCAAGGGTTAGAGGCGAGTAAACGTGCTGCATTCATTGAAAAGATTCGGGCGTGTAAAGCAGACGGGATGGGTGATCGAATAGCCTTTGTTAAAGTATTAAAAGAGAATCAAGGATTATTTTCCAAAGATTTACAAGGGAAGTTGTTTGATAATTTGAATGCGAGTACAAGCCGGGCGGAGTTGGAAGGGATCCAGCAAGGGGTAGTAGGGGCTCCTGGGTTGGGTGCTGCACCGCCGCCGCCGCCAGCACCTGGAGGATTGCCGGGAGGGGCGCCACCGCCGCCTGCAAGTAATGGCACGCCGCAAGCGCAGTTGTTAACGGAATTGCAAGGGTTAGAGGCGAGTAAACGTGCTGCATTCATTGAAAAGATTCGGGCGTGTAAAGCAGACGGGATGGGTGATCGAATAGCCTTTGTTAAAGTATTAAAAGAGAATCAAGGATTATTTTCCAAAGATTTACAAGGGAAGTTGTTTGATAATTTGAATGCGAGTACAAGCCGGGCGGAGTTGGAAGGGATCCAGCAAGGGGTAGTAGGGGCTCCTGGGTTGGGTGCTGCACCGCCGCCGCCGCCAGCACCTGGAGGATTGCCGGGAGGGGCGCCACCGCTCCCACCGCGCGGAGGTAAACCTGCCCAAGGTTTACTTGTCCAGAGAATGCAGGCTCAACTGGCTGCACAAAATCAATCTGGAAATAGCCTTGTAGGAGGGACAGTTCAACCAATATTACATGGAGCACATAATTCTGCAGCACATAGTGCTACAAGTTTGCAGGCATCTAATTTGAGATTTGTTGCTGATCAAGATGTACAAGCAACAGCTATTTCAAAAGGTGATATGAAAGACATAAAGAAAAGTCTTGAAGCTTCTGTTAAGCAATATCATGCTGCACCAGAGAATACAGGGGATAAAGATAAGTGGAAAGTGGATTTCACTCCCGATTCAAATAAAAATGAATTGCAAGTGACTGGGACAGAAGCTCCCAATAACGGTAAACAAATGTTTACCGTAGGCCCAGCAGAAACTGCGGGACAGATAAAAATTAACTTCTTTGAGGATCCACCCATGAATCTTAAGGCTGCAATGATTAGCCTTGGGGCTTGTGCATCACCTATACAGATTGATTCTGACAATCTAGAGGATCTCAAGCATTTGGCAGAAGCAGCTACTCGTTTAAGTCCCAAGAAGACTTTGGAATTGTCTGAAGATACTTTGAGCTTTTTGAAGGGTCAAGATCTGGAGGGTCCCGGGATGGAAGCTCTTAAAAAGCTATACGATAAGCAGGCTCCGAATGATGCGCTTAAACAGAGATAACTAAAACTGAATTAAGTCTTTTAGTATTTTCTTTGAATGTACGGCATGTGCCGTCCCAGCTGCGGTCTTTTTCCGAGCATTTCTTGATAGATTGCAGTATAAGTTAATACGTTTTTAACATATTCTCGCGTTTCTTTATATGGAATGGTTTCGATCCAGAGATCGGCTGCCATATCAAAACTTGGCATCCATTTTTGGATGCGCCCGGGACCAGCATTGTAAGCCGCTGCTGCTAAGACAGCGTTATTTTGATGTTGATCGAGCATCATTTTGAAATAACCGCTGCCCAATTGAATGTTCGTATAAGGTTTTAGCAGATCTTCACTGGTCGCAAATGGAATGTGTTTTCTGCGGGCAACCATATGAGCTGTGCTGGGTACCAGTTGCATTAAGCCCATAGCGCCTGCGGGAGATTTTGCATGGGGCACAAAGGCACTTTCTTGGCGAGTAATGGCTAAAATCAAAGCCGGATCGATTTTATGATGCGAGGCTTGTTCCAATATATGATTGGTATAGACCAAGGGAAATCGAAGAGCTAAGTTGTCTTTATTGTTGGCTTTAGAAAGCGCCAATATTGCCCAATTCGCCAATTCCCAATGCATTGCCACATGAGCCGCAGCGTGTTTTTCTTTGTCCGTCATTTTTTTGGTAATGTGGAGCCATTCATTTTTTGCTTTGTTTTGACGCCCTATCAGGTATAACTCTCTAGCACGTTGGACGGCACTTCTGTGTGCCATGGCTTGGATCAGGCTTCGTTCCACCGGGATTTTTTGATTGAGCAATGGATAGGGTCTGGCTAATTGATGACTGGCTAAAAATCCGTAATAGGTTCTTGTTTTGGCCAATTTGTGTAGAATCGTTTGAGCGGATTCTCGTTGATTGGTCATCTCTAAAGCGCGGGCGTGCCAATATTGCCATTCTTCGGATTTTGCCAAATCTTCTGGCAGGGCCTTGATCCAATGCAGTGCTTTCGCCCAATCTTCTTTACCCAGGGATACACGAATGCGCCATTCATGCACCGCTTGATTGGCGTGCACACTTGGCACTTTGCTTAACCATTTTTCGGCTTCCGGATTTCTTTGAAAGGCGAAGGCCAGGCCGATGGCTCGAACCACCAGACCCCAATGTCGTTCTTCAAAAGGATATTGGTAGGCAATTTTTTGCCAGAGCTTAATGGCGGCTTCGGGTTTGGTTTTAGCGATCAACGATACACCGTCGACGATCATTTCCAAATTTGCTGGATGCTTATTGGTAAAATATTTGCGCTGGGTGACGAGGGTGGGGTTATTGCGAATCATGAGCCACAGTTCTACTAAAGCAATTTCCGATTGGCGCAGGTACTTGGTCATTTTTCGAGCTAATGTTTCATTCCCTTCTTGGATTAACATTTTAGTTCTTTGCCAAACCATTGGTCTGGCCATCATGCCGCTTTTTTCCCAAACGTTGAAGACGGCTTCGCAACTTTTAGGAGGTTGCTTGCCGCTCATCCACAGGGGGGTGATTTGTTTTAAAATCGCGTTCCGATCGGTATTTGTTTGTAAAGAACCCCAAAGATAATAACATTTCATCGAAAGATCTTCGGTGGGTTGATAGGCTTTTAAAAATTCTGGCCAGTTTTCTTGTCTGGCTTGAGCTTGCAGCCAACGAGTTCTAAGCTGTTCTGCCAGAGGACTGTCCGCATAAGTGTCGATAAAGGATTGAAGTTCGGCGTAGGAAATCTTAAAAAAACGGCTTTCATATTCAGCATAGAGAAGATAGGGATAGAGTGGGTAATTCGTCAGACCTTGTTTTAGGTTTTGATAAGCAGTCTTTTGTCCGTTGGAAAAAGCCGTTTCCGCAGATAAAAATTGTCTGCGCTGTGCTTCTAAAGAGGCAGTACCTGCGGCTAAGGCGTTATTTGGGAGGGCCCAACTGAAGAGTAGGCATAGGGTGATCCATCTCCAGAACACGTGTTTTATTATCATAGCGTGGCACAACTAACCATTTACTGACACTTTACTTTAAAATTATAGCTAAATATTGACAATACTGGAAAATAAAAAAGAAAGTAAACTAAAATTCTTATAACACCTTTTACAAAAGAGGCGATATCCCATATCTTATTTGGTTATTGGCTGAGAGTGTTACTGTTATATTGGGGAGTCTTTTCATGACCTATCAAAAGATTGTGGTACCGAGTCAGGGGCAAAAAATCACGCTGCATCCCAATGGGACCTTAAACGTCCCCAATCATCCCATTATTCCCTTTATTGAAGGGGATGGCATTGGGCAAGACATTACCCCAGTTATGAAGCGGGTGGTGGATGCTGCGGTTTCTAGGGCCTATCAGCGCAAACGCTCGATTGCCTGGATGGAAATTTATGCGGGGGAAAAAGCGACCCATCATTACGATAAAGAATGGCTTCCGGAAGAAACGTTAGCCGCTCTGCGGGAATTTTTGGTTGGGATCAAAGGTCCCTTAACCACGCCAGTTGGGGGTGGGATCCGCTCCATCAATGTCGCCCTACGGCAACAATTGGATTTGTATGTTTGCTTAAGACCGGTACGCTATTTTAAGGGGACACCCAGCCCAGTCAAGCACCCAGAACATGTGGATATGGTGATTTTCAGGGAAAATTCAGAGGACATTTATGCTGGCATCGAATGGCCGGCAGACAGTGGGGGAGCCAAAAAAATCATCCGTTACTTACTAGAAGAGATGGGGGTTACTCAAATTCGTTTCCCAGAGCATTGTGGCATTGGGATCAAACCAGTCTCTAAAGCAGGGACGGAGCGTTTGGTCTTGAAAGCCATTCAATATGCGGTGGATCATGATTTACCCTCGGTAACGTTGGTGCATAAAGGCAACATCATGAAGTTCACGGAAGGGGCTTTTAAAGAATGGGGTTATCAAGTGGCACGGGAAAAATTTAAGGCCACTGTCTTCGAGGAAGGTCCTTGGCATGTCTTTAAAAACCCTAAAACGGGGAAAGAAATTGTGATTAAAGACGTGATAGCCGATGCCTTTTTGCAGCAAATTATCTTACGACCCGAGGACTACAGCGTGATTGCCACGTTGAATTTAAATGGAGATTATATTTCGGATGCGTTGGCTGCCGAAGTGGGCGGCATTGGCATGGCGCCAGGGGCTAATTTGTCCGATGGCATTGCATTATTCGAGGCAACGCATGGAACAGCGCCAAAATATGCTGGGCAAGATCGGGTTAATCCGAGTTCCTTGATTTTATCGGCGGTGATGATGTTGAATCATTTGGGCTGGATGGAGGCTGCGGACCGCATTACCCGGGCGATAGAACAAACCATTGCCGGCAAAAAAGTTACCTATGACTTAGAGCGTCTTATGAAGGGGGCGACGTTGGTGAGTTGTTCTGGTTTTGGAGAAGCGATTATTCAAAACCTCTAATAGCTTCTTTAAACGTTTAAACGAGACTATTCGGTGCCCAGTTCGGGTAGACGAATATT
>JABDFC010000022.1:101-26094 GCA_013286785.1 Gammaproteobacteria bacterium | reverse complement strand
AGTGACTAGAGCCGTGACGCAGTTTTTTGATCGCCATTTGGAATCGGCTGATATACGTGCAACTCAATTTACTTTGTTATTAACCTTAACCTCTTCCGGCGGCAAAACTTTGACGGAAATGGCAGAAGGTTTAGTCATGGATCGAACGACTCTGACCCGCAATTTAAAACCATTAGAAAAAGCCGGATTCATCACCACCGTCAAATTAGCTGACCGAAGAACCAAAGGGTATACCTTAACTGAAAAAGGACAGTTAGCGATCGAAAAAGGTGTTCCCCTCTGGAGAAAAGCGCAGCAGCAAATCACGCATCAATTAGGGGATGACCGTTACAATAAGTTGCTGGGCGAGTTAAAACTCGTTCGTTCGTACGCGAATACACCTAAGGTACTTCGGCAGAAGAACGTTTCCCACCATCCAGAGTAGTCTTGTAAATCTAAAAGCCAAAATAAAATCGTAACATTTTGGCTTTTTTAGTTTAATTCTGAAATGACTCGTATTGCGCACACTTGTTCACGCAGTTTATTTGCGCTCATTTTTTGCTTTTTGCACTGTTCAGGGTTATTGAAAACCCTCTGCAATTTTAATCAATAGGTCAAACATTACCACAGTGTATAGCCAAGAAGGCTGAATTTTTTGAGAAATTCCCCCGAACTTGATTGTCGTTGTATGCTGAGTCAGAATTCATTCGGTTTTTCTTTAAGCATTGTGTTGTTTAGGAGCAGACTGTGAAAATTGCATGTTGTTTTAAGCACAGTCGAGGAGCAAAACAACTTATGTTTTTAACCCTATCGAGATCGCAATGCTTTATGCGATAATTTAAAGTTTTAAGAGATCATATTTGCAGAAGGACGTCATGTCATTGTGTGAATTAGTTAGTTTCAAAGTTTGTTTGGGGGGGAATTGTCTGATGGATGAACACAAAAAAAAGGCACTGAATGTGGCTTTATCGCAAATTGAACGGCAATTTGGCAAAGGGGCGGTCATGCTCATGGGGGATGGCACCGCGATACCCAATATCGAAGCGATCTCGACGGGCTCTTTGGGCTTGGATATTGCATTAGGCATTGGGGGATTACCCAGAGGCCGAATCGTCGAAATTTTCGGTCCAGAGTCTTCTGGTAAAACAACGTTAACATTGCAGGTTATTGCTGAGTGTCAGCGTCGAGGTGGAACTGCAGCGTTTGTGGACGCAGAGCATGCATTAGACCCGAGTTATGCCGAAAAACTGGGCGTTAAGATCGATGAATTATTGGTTTCTCAACCAGATACCGGTGAGCAGGCATTAGAAATTACCGATATGTTGGTACGATCGAACGCAGTCGATGTGGTGGTCATCGACTCTGTTGCGGCTTTAACGCCTAAAGCAGAAATTGAAGGAGAGATGGGCGATCAACACATGGGCCTACAAGCTCGATTAATGTCTCAGGCCTTGCGTAAATTGACAGCCAATATCAAGCGTTCAAATACTTTGGTGATTTTTATTAACCAAATTCGAATGAAGATTGGGGTGATGTTCGGCAGTCCTGAAACGACGACTGGAGGTAATGCTTTGAAGTTTTATGCTTCGGTGCGGTTAGACATTCGTAGAACGGGCGCCATTAAACGAGGCGAGGAAGTGTTAGGAAATGAGACGCGCGTGAAAGTGGTGAAAAATAAAGTGGCTCCGCCGTTCAAGCAAGCAGACTTTGAGATTCTCTATGGACAAGGGATTTGTCGTCTGGGAGAAGTCATCGAATTGGGCGTCAAGTTAGAACTGATAGAGAAATCAGGGGCTTGGTATAGTTACAACAGTACGCGCATTGGTCAAGGAAAAGAAAACGTTCGGCAGTATCTTGCGGATAATATTAAAATTGCAGATGAAATCGAAAAGATTATTCGTGCAAGATTATTAACGCCGAGTTCGTCAGGTACGGCTAGAGCTCTGGTCGAAGAAGATGCGTTAGTTGAAACGGAATAATGAACCAATGAAAACCGAGCAGTTGCGTCAAACATTTCTAGATTATTTTGGAAAGCATGGTCATACGATTGTTCCCAGTAGTTCGTTAGTCCCTGGCAACGATTCAACGTTGTTGTTTACGAATGCGGGCATGGTGCAATTTAAAGAGACCTTTTTGGGATTGGATCCAAGACCCTATACGCGCGCAGCGAGCAGTCAGCGCTGTGTGCGGGCGGGTGGAAAACACAATGATCTGGAAAACGTTGGCTATACTGCTCGCCATCACACGTTCTTTGAAATGTTGGGAAATTTCAGCTTTGGCGATTATTTTAAACGCGAGGCCATTCAATATGCGTGGGATTTTTTAACGCAGGTTTTGAAATTACCTCAAGAAAGATTATGGGTCACAGTCTTCGAAGAAGATAAAGAGGCCGAAGAAATTTGGTTAAAAGAAATTAAAGTGAACCCAAAAACGTTTTCACGTTGTGGGGCAAAAGATAATTTTTGGTCGATGGGTGACACGGGCCCTTGTGGTCCGTGTACCGAAATTTATTATGATCATGGGCCGGAGATCCCAGGAGGTATTCCGGGTTCCGAGGATGAAGGGGATCGGTACATCGAAATCTGGAATCTGGTGTTTATGCAATATAACCGATCAGAAGATGGCCGCTTAAGCCCTTTGCCCAAACCTTCGGTGGATACGGGGATGGGCTTAGAGCGTGTTGCAGCCGTGTTGCAAGGTGTTCACAGTAATTATGAAATCGATATTTTCAAGAACTTGATCCAGTCCATTATTGATCTCGGTCAAATTCAGGACACAGAAAGCCAATCACTGCGAGTGATTGCCGATCATATTCGAGCCTGTGCGTTCTTAGTGGTCGATGGCGTGCGTCCTTCGAATGAGGGGAGAGGATATGTCTTAAGGCGTATTGCCAGACGGGCAATTCGTCATGGGTATCGCTTGGGGTTTACAGAGCCGTTTTTTTCTCAATTGGTGCGTCCGTTGGTCAAAGAGATGGGAACAGCGTATCCAGAATTAGGCAAAAAAATGGTTGAAGTAGAAGGCGTGTTATATCAAGAAGAATTACAGTTTGCTCGAACATTAGAGCAAGGTTTAAAAATTCTAGAACAAGATATTGCAAAGTTATCGGGAATCGAGATCCCGGGTGCAACGGTCTTTCGGTTATATGATACCTATGGTTTTCCGGTCGATTTAACCGCCGACATCGCGCGTGAACGCGGGATGAGTTTAGACATGGAAGGATTTAATCAAGCGATGGAGGCGCAAAAAACCCGAGCTCGAGAAGCAAGTCAGTTTGGAGCGAATTATAACGAGGCGTTGAACGTTACCCATAAGACAGATTTTGTGGGATACGAGCGATTAACGGAAACGTCCAAAGTGATCGCACTCTATCAAGCCGGATCAGAAGTTCGTGCTTTGCAAACAGGGGATGTGGGAGCAATTGTTTTAGATCATTCGCCTTTTTATGCTGAAGCTGGTGGACAAGTGGGTGATCAAGGCGTGTTTCAATTTTTGAACGGAATCTTTGTGGTTCAAAATACGCGAAAAGTGGGTGAAGCGCATTTTCACGAAGGGGTTGTGAAAAAAGGAACCGTGGCTCCTGGGATTGAAGTGGTCGCTAGGGTCGATCAGAACAAACGAACAGCGACTGCGTTAAATCATTCTGCAACTCATTTGTTACACGCGGTTTTAAGGATAGTCTTGGGTGAGCACGTTCAGCAGAAGGGTTCACTGGTAGAACCCGACAGACTGCGTTTTGATTTTTCGCATTCTGAACCCGTTCAATTAGAGCAGATACACCGTATTGAACAATTGGTCAACGAAAAAATACGGGAAAACAGTGTCGTCGCGACAGAAATATTACCAGTGGACCAAGCCTTGTCGAGTGGGGCCATGGCTCTTTTTGGAGAAAAATACGGTAAAGAAGTCAGAGTATTACACATGGGGGGAGACTTTTCCGTCGAATTGTGTGGTGGAACGCATGTACAGCGAACGGGCGATATCGGATTATTTAAAATAACGTCTGAATATGGCATTTCGGCCGGTGTGCGCCGAATAGAAGCGGTAACGGGCCTTAAGGCATTGGAATGGGTGGATGTTTTAGCAGGGCGTTTAAACCGGATTTCAGAATTAGTCAAAAGCCCGACCGATGGAGTAGAAGACCGGATCCAACAATTGATCGCCAAGAATAAACAATTGGAAAAAGATTGTCAGAAATTAAAATCGAGTTTAGTCAGTGGAAAAGGGGTTGAAGAAAGCGCCCAAGAGATTCAAGGGATTAAAATCTTAGCCGCTAAATTACCCATGGGAGATATTAAAGCCTTAAGGGAGATGGTTGATCAATTGAAGAATAAATGGGGATCAGCCGTTATTGTATTAGGCATCGTCGACGAACAGGAAAGGGCACATGTCGTTGCGGGGATAACCCCGGATTGTGTGACCAAGTTCAATGTGAAAGCCAATGATTTGGTCAATTATGTGTCAGGCCAAATCGGTGGACAAGGCGGCGGGCGGGCTGAGATGGCGCAAGGGGGTGGCAATCAACCGGAGCGCCTCGAGCAGGCATTAGAAACTGTGTATGGCTGGGTTAAGGACCATCTTAACCAGGATCAACAGCAAGCACGGTCGGGACATGTAGGTTGAGGGGAGACTCGAAAGTGTGTAATAATCTGTCCCTTTTAGGTTGCTGATATGGCGTTGATAGTACAAAAATATGGCGGGACGTCGGTCGGCAGTATCGATTATATTCGTGCCGTTGCTAAAAAAATTATTAAAAATCGTGAACTTGGGCAGGATTTGGTCGTGGTGGTTTCTGCGATGGCGGGTGAAACCGATCGCTTGGTTCAGCTGGCCCATTCTTTAAGTCAATTACCTAACCCAAGAGAATTGGATGTATTACTCTCAACCGGGGAGCAAGTCACAATCGCGTTATTAAGTTTGGCCTTGTTAGAGCAGGGTTGTCCTGCCCGTTCTTATACGGGTGGACAGGTTGGGATCCACACTGACAGTGCACATAATAAAGCCCGCATTTTAGGCATTGATGTCTCCAAAATTCGAGCTGATTTGGCAGAAGGCAAAGTGGTCATTGTTGCTGGATTTCAAGGGGTCGATGAACACGGCAATATTACAACATTGGGCAGAGGGGGATCTGATACGACCGCAGTTGCATTAGCGGCGGCGTTACAGGCAGACGAGTGTCAAATTTATACCGATGTCGATGGTGTTTATACGGTCGATCCCAAAGTAGAGCCAGAGGCTCGGCGACTTTCGAATGTGACGATCGACGAAATGTTGGAGTTGGCAGGAAATGGGGCAAAAGTGATGCAGATCCGGGCAGTAGAATTTGCAGGCCAGTGCGATATCCCGGTACGAGTGCTGTCCACGTTTCAAGAGGGGCCGGGGACTTTGATTGCCAACGAGACAGAAAATCTTCAGCGCGCGGTGGTCTCTGGTATTGCGTTTAACCGCGATGAGGCGAAGTTTTTATTACAGGGGATTCCCGATAAACCAGGAATAGCGGCGGCGATTTTTCATCCTTTAAGTGCCGCGCATATTGAAGTCGATATGATTGTGCAAACCTTGGGAGAAGAGGGAACGGCCGATTTGGCGTTTACCGTCCACCAACGTGATTTTGCATTAACGTTATCAATTTTAGAGAAAGTTGCAAAAACGATAAATATAAAACGCTTTATCTATGATCAAGCCGTTGCGAAGCTCTCTTTAGTTGGGGTGGGGCTCCGTTCTCATGCGGGAGTTGCGGGACAAATGTTTCAAGTGCTCGGGCAAGAAGGAATTAATATTCAGTTGGTCTCTACGTCCGAAATCAAGATTTCTGTAATTTTGGCAGAAGCTTGTTTAGAGCAAGCCGTACGAGCATTGCATCGCTCTTTTCAATTGGGTGTAGAATCCAAAAAAATGGTTGCAAGTTGTTAATGAATAAAAAAAATAAGGGAAGTCAAAGGTAAATATTATAAACATGAGTGATTGATATAATTCAATCAATAGCAAAGGAGATTGATAATGTTAATTTTAACGAGGCGAGTTGGTGAAACGTTAATGGTAGGAGACAATGTCACCGTGACGGTTTTAGGCGTGAAGGGGAATCAAGTGCGTATTGGCGTGAATGCCCCCAAAGACGTTTCCGTTCATCGGGAAGAGATCTATCAGAGGATCCAGCGGGAAAAAATGACACAATTAGAGACTGCATTGCAGAATCGCTCTGAACATTCATCATCGTCCTCAGAGGATGAATCCGAGTAAAGAGACGAAGGGTTCCATCCGTTCATTTTTGGGTGCTTTCATGATACACTCCTCTACTTCTTCGAAGAGTGGAGAGATGGCCGAGTGGCTGAAGGCGCTCCCCTGCTAAGGGAGTATGGGGCTTAAACTCCATCGAGGGTTCGAATCCCTCTCTCTCCGCCACTGTTTTAAGAAATACGCGCCCGTAGCTCAGTTGGATAGAGTACCTGGCTACGAACCAGGCGGTCGGGAGTTCGAATCTCTCCGGGCGCGCCATAATTCTTTAGTAGAATCAAAGCGTTACAACTTTAAAGTGCCTGACGTTTTTCAGCAAAAATTTCTTCTGTTGGAATTAATAAAACTAACTTCCATATTAGTCCACAACAAAGTCAGCGAAGGCCCCTGCTGAAAGCGGTTGCAAACTTTATTAGCCGCTTCGATCAGGTTATGCAATTCTGCTGCCGAATAATGAGTCGTAATACGCCCAGATTTATGTCCCAGAAGTGTTTTAGAAAGTCTTGGAACTGGAGTTGGTCTTTGTACATAAGCCTTAGCGTGTTCTTTCATGTCTTCCTCCATTTTTTTAAAACCATCCTTTTGTTGTAGTTCCATTAACCGCTCTTCTATCACACTTAAAATATCGGTTTTTTCGATTGCATAAATGGCCTCCAGAATCTTTAAGTCTTTTGCCTGTGCTGCTTCAACTTTTGCTGTTTTTAATTTTTTGATAACCTTTCGCGTTTTATCAAACAATACCGTAAAAGGTGGCGTAACCATGGCAGGATCGACGGGTTCTTTGCCCTGAGACTGTAATAGTAAACTTGTCGCTTCAAATAATCCTTGTGGTACAGAAGGAGTAAAACATTCCTGGAGAATCTCTTAAAATTATGATATATACTAAATATATACTAAAATCTAAATTTGTCAGGAGCATCAATAGTGAGCATACAACAATTTTTATGGAATAATGATGTTGAGGGTCTCAGAAAAATACTTACTGAACGACCTGAACTTCTTGCTGAAAAGCTTGGTGGTCTGCCTCCTTTAGTGTATGCAATAAATAGGCTATTCATTACAGATCCAGGGTCTGATGAAATCGAATCCCAATTAAAGATGGTTAGAGTGTTATTAGAATGCGGTGCGGATGTTAACGCCACGGATACTTATGAGAATGGACTTGTTTTATATGATTTTCTTAATTTCGATTATCGGCAAACACCCCTAGACCCCGGCCCCATCCGCGAAAGACGCATGTCTGGGTACTTTGGTCCTTATGATGAAGCCAGCGTAAAATTATTACATGAGAAAATACGTACTTTGTTAAAAGAATTTAATGCCATCAGTTATATTGAAGAAACTGAAGCAGAAGTAAAGAGCCAATACGGAAAGTGGGATGTACTAGAAAAACAAAAAAAAACAAATCCCAAACCAGCTATTGCAACTCAAAGCCCAATAGTCGTGCCCACCAGTCCATTTCAAGTGATAACAGCGCAAGATGAAAACACATTTTTAGCTACTAAAAAACAATATGAAGACAATAACCATATCTTTTTTAAAAAAGTTAATTGGCCAGAAGATTATCCTAGAGAAATTTGGATCCTTCCCAAAGACAGCTTGAAAAAAACGCCTGCTTCTCCCGACGAAATCGCATTAGCAAACAAGCCACGCATTACCTGGGATTTAGCCAATGTTAAGAACCAAACTTTAATAGCTCGCAAAAAAAAGACCACCAGTATTTTGGGATCAACCCCGCTAGAACGAGTGATTGATCTTTCCTCTGACGACGAAGATTACGCCATTTTTGTAAAATCAATTCCATTTGAAGATATTCCAAACTATTTAGGAAAGGACTCTCCTTTAAACCATAAAACACATGATCATTTTAGTTTGGCAACACCTCATTTTAGTGGAATGGTTGGATTGAACCCCTTATTAATTTTTAAAGTACCTGCCAAAGCGATTTTGGCCACTTATGCACGAGATTCAACGGTCCCTACATTTTATAACGACTCTCCTCAAAGAATATGGGAATACTTATATCGCAATACCCACAACCCAGAAATCATAACTTTAGAAAGCTTGACTAAAGGTACTCGGTCTCTACATAACGAAGTTGTTGTATTAGGAAATTCTTTTTTATCTGATAAAGACAAAGTGGAAATAATCGGTCTGGGATTCTCTAAAGGTGAACTAGATTATTTTAATGGGATTTCCCCTGATGAACATCATTTAAGACCGTATATGAATCGAACTAAATTTGACGCAATCTCTGATAAGGAACGAATTAAAATAGCCAAAGCAATAGATTTTTTCAATAACAATACTAGTCTTCCTATTGTGTTACTTCGAGACAAGCGTTTTAGTTTTACTGAAACCATGTCTTTTACTGACAAAGCCTCTTGGTTGCTGGCAGAACGCGCTTATTTTTTAGCATCTCTCATTAAAATAAAAGCGGTTGAAAAAACCTCTCAAGGTAAACTTTCTCTAGATCTCCAAACAAGCCAGGCACAAATTGTACTAATTCTTCAAGATATTGATAAACAATTAAAAACAATGACAGAAGAGCTAGAGCATGGTAAAAAAACTGTCGAAACTAGCGCGCCAACACCTACTTTAGAATTTTTACAAAGAGGAGCTTTAAGCAGCAATCAAAAAACTTCCCTGACTTCGACTTCCTCTATAAATCCTGATCGACCAGGAAGATAATACTAGGTATTGCGTACAATTTTTGTGACTTTATCCAGGACACCATTGACAAATGTATAGCTATCAGGAGAGGCAAAGGCTTTAGCTAATTCGAGTGCTTCGTTTATGACAACTTTATAAGGGATATCTAACCTTTCTGGCTCTATATGTGATTCGGGGAGGTGCACAATAAATTTTCCAACAGTGATATTCCACTCTGCTTTATCTAAATCCATTTCTGACCATTCGGCATTTCATAGTTCGCCTGGGCGAACAAAAACTAAGGGAGCTAAACTTAATGCATATTTAGTTACTAAGGATCCTTCGTAGGATCCCGATTGATTTTACCAATAGCTACCCCATTTGGATATCTAGTCCAACCTGAAGAAAGCTGTTAATCCTTTTAAAATAGAGATTTTCTACTTCAAAACGAGATATAATATTGCAAGTTTCTGGTAAATCAGGGAGGAAACCTTGCAAAATGATGGGAAAAGAAATCAATCAAAAAGGCATAAATTCCAGGACAAAGTTAGAAGATCTTCTTGACAAACAACACGGCTTGTATCAACTGGCAAATCGTCTAAATTGGGACTATTTAATTGAAGCTTATGGTCCTTATTATGTGGAAAACAATGGTCGACCTGGGATACCCATTCGCGTTGTCGTTGGGTTGCACTATTTGAAATACTTAGAGCAAGAAAGTGATGAATCTGTTGTAGAGAAGTTCTGTAAAAATCCCTATTGGCAATACTTTTGTGGTCTTGAATATTTTCAACATACGTTACCTTGCCATCCAACGACCTTAATAAAGTGGCGGAATCGAGTTGGAATAAATGGCGTTGAAAAGCTGTTAGAACATGTGATTAACACGGCAAAGAGGGAAGTATTTTTCTCTGGGAAGACGAGAGGGTTAACCCAAGGGCTGAAGAAATTATTAAGAGCCAGATCTGCCATTGAACCGATCATAGGACATGCCAAATATGATCATGGCCTAGGCAGAAATTATTTGCTAGGGACAGTGGGTGATAAGATTAATGAAGTTTTAGCAGGATGTGCATTTAATCTGCGCAAAATGATGAGACTGTTAAAAATTGATCCGACCACCTACAAAGCGGAGTTTGCTGTATGACAGGATTTTTCAGGTTCGACTAATTACATTTTAGGAATGTCTCACGATGAAATGGGCGAATCAACAAGAGTTTGAAGCATTATTGTCGAAGATTCGAGGAAATACAGCTGAAACATTCTTGTTCCTAGACAATGAGATGACCATCCAAGAAATAACTCTATTCGCAGAATCATTTCAACAAAATCATACTATTACCCATCTCTATTTTAATGCCGATTTTGATGATGCAAAGATTGTTGCGCTTTCAAATGGCCTTCAAAAGAGCGATCATCTTCCACTGAAATGGTTAACACTTAATAAGGCTCATATTTCATTATTAGGAGCAGAATCATTAGCAAAGCTTTTACAAAAAAATAATGGATCATTATCACTATCCTTACCCCGTACGATAAATAGAGAAGGGTATAAAGCATTTGCTAGATTAGCCTCCAATCAATATTCTCTGCTCTCGGACCTCATTTTTATGGCAGCTAAAGATAGGAGAATAGATATTGTACGAGATTTGATATCTCTGGGTGTGGAAGTAAATCGCTGTATAGATCGTTTCGAAGGAACACTGCTGCATTTAGCAGTTAGAGCTTCTTCTCCAGAATTGGTTCAAATATTTTGTGAGGCAGGCGCAGAAGTTAATTCAACAAAATCAGGAATGAATGAGTCAGAAGAAAATAAAACGCCTTGGGAACTGATGGATGCTGCATATTTTCGCAAGTACAAAAATGTTCCTGCAATAGCTCGTTTATTAATTAAGCATGGCACAAGGGCAGAAACGCCACAAGACCTCGTTTATATTCCAGAACACGAAATATTGCGCAATTATCAGATGTTATCGAGTTTTATAAAAAAAGAACATACATCTGCTCTTATTCAAGGTAAGAAGTTTATTATTGTGGTGGGAGAAAGCCACCCTAAAAGACGATCACTTCTGATTGAAATTATGATTCTTAAAATTGCACATCAGCTTGGAATGGAAAATATTCTATTCGAATGGGATGATCATTTGCTTGAATTTCATGAAAGGCTTAAAAACATCCAAGATCTAAATCAAAAAACAGATCTTCCGAGTGCATTTGACTTTCTCGCAGCTTCCTATGTTTATTTGTTGTCAAAATCGTTAGGTCTAAAGAATTATGCAATTTGTAACGAAGGCCTGGTTGATAAAGATCATCATGCCAAAGATAAGTGTATGTCGGAAACCACGCGGGACCTATCTATTTCAAATGCAATAATCATAATGGGTGCTGCCCATATGCAAGGGTTCTTAGAACGTTATCCATTAGGAGAAGAATTTCATATCGCTGCAATCAATACTTACCCAACCGTGACAGTGAACAATTACCATGTAACAGCTCCCCAAATATTACAATTGGAATTTAGTGGAAACGCAGAACTCTGGGAAGCAGAAGAAGTTTTGGAGCAAGTAAGCAAAATCTGTAGAAATGAGCCAACCACCCAACCTCTATTTTCATGGCAATTATTTCAAATGCAATATAATGCACAAAAGCCTAATGCAGAACGAGATGGATATGGTCCAGGTGCTATCGCTGTTTTTTCTCCCAAATAACATTTTTTTAAGAAGTACGGGGGGAGGCAGGTCCAAACAAGCGATCAGCTATTTGTTGTGTCGCTTTATCTGATGGTCTCGTTAGTTTAACAGCTTTACGTTTAAGCTCCGATGAGTAATATGCTTTCATGTTTGCCCTCTAGTAAGTAATATAAATTACTTGTCTGGAAGGCTAGGACAGGATCAGATTAGTGGAACCTGAAATGTGATATTCTGAGACGCGGGACCCGTTTGTAAAGCACGATAAAGGTACTTATCAGCATTTCATGGGGGGGCTATGAAAATATTCAGACCAAACACATATTTCTCTTTGATTACTTTATGTGTATCAATGATTTTATTTTTGTCATTTTTTCAACCTACAGTTCATGCCAATAACCTATCAGAAAAAAGTAGTTTGACTAGGGCAACTTCACCAGGCATTGGCACACAAAATCTACTGGAAGAGATCCCACCGCTCGCGCCAGAAGAGCCTCATAGAAAAGTTGCCTTTATTACTGGTGTAACACGAGGTATTGGCAGAGCTGTTGCAGAACTTTTCTTGGAAAATGGAATTCACGTGATTGGAGTCGCGCGTGATGCAGTAGCATTGCAGGCGTTTTATACAAATAATCTTCTTAAAAATTCCATCTCTAGAAGGCGTGGTGAGCTTAAAACAATTGTCGCAGACTTAAGTACTGATGCAGGCCAAGATTCGGTTGCACTAGCTGTTGCGAGATATTTAGGAGAGAACGGAAAGTTAGACTTAGTATTGTTAAATGCTGGGGTTATCAAGCCTTTAGGGCCTAAGGCTATATTCACAGCTTCCGCAGATGAGATTCGCAGATGTCTACGCACAAATCTTGAATCGGCTGTCGTTTTAACGGGCGCATTGTATCCCTTTTATAATAAGAAAAATGAGGGAACACGTATTATGTATGTCTCATCTATTGCAGGTGAAAGACCCGGTGGAGGGACAGCCTTTTATTCCACAACAAAGGCAGGGTTAGATCAATGGGTACGTGCAATGCTGAAAGATGCACCCGGTGGTGACAAAGTGTCGTTTGCAGGTGTCAATCCAGGGAATGTTGAGACGGATATTCATAGCAAAGATCTTCGTGGTGAAGACCCCCTCAATTTTCCCCGGGCTACTTTTTTTAATCAGATGAAAGGAAAGTTGATGTCAGCTGAAAAAGCGGCTGAATATATTGTTTGGTTATTAAATACAGCTCCAAAGGAGGAATTTTTAAAATACCCAAAGCATAATATATATAATTCAGAGCAGCAAAAATTATGGAGTACTGAACCGGTATTAGATCCCTATCCTGCGACTCAAACGATTCCTGTTTCGAAGTCTTCAGCTTTACGTAGCCCGTAGTCTTGGGGTGTAGAAGACCCCAAGAACTGTATGTTTTTGTTATCTGTTGATTAAAGATTCTTTAAGTTATGGTGATGTTAATCGCAGAAAAAAGTTGGTTGATTAAAAATTGTTTGAATTTCAAGATATTATTTGAATATTAAGGCGATGTTAAGTGTAAAGATAATGTTCTCTGTGAAGAATAGTTAAGCATTAGAAAGTGGGAGAGTTCAGAGCGATATCCCATTATTCTAAAGAGCACACCAGCACACAAAAGGAAGGTTTCTTGAAGAAAAATTAAAATTTTTAAGAAAAATCAAAGAGTTAGGCATTAGTTATATTAGCTTATTATTGCTCAAAGTCGAATTGTTATTATCTTATTAAGTTTAATGTCTAAAACCCATAAATTAATTGATGTTCCTTAAAAAAATAAGGTTGATTAAATTTTTCTTATCTTTATACTTGCTTGAGTAATAAATCAATTGTGGAGGGCAACGCATTGCAACAACGTATTTTAGGGAAAAGTGGTATTAAAGTCTCGGCCTTAGGATTGGGTTGTATGGGCATGTCGCCGGGTTCATATTTATATGGTCGGCCTGATGAGAGTGACTCTATTAAAACAATACATAAAGCCTTTGAGCTTGGTGTTAATCTTTTTGATACTGCAGATATGTATGGTATGGGGCATAATGAAATGCTCCTCGGCAAAGTACTCAAACCCTTTCGTAATCAGGTGACTATTTCGACCAAATGCGGTCTTGTTTATAGTGCAGATGGCATTTCACGTAATGGTAAGAAAGCATATATTAAGAAAGCTTGTGAGGCAAGCCTTGCACGATTAGAGACCGATTTTATAGATCTCTATTATTTGCATCGTCTTGATCCTGAAACCCCCATAGAGGAAAGCATGGAAGCAATGAGTGAATTGCATCAGGCAGGAAAAATTCGCGCTGTTGGCTTATCAGAGGTTGATTCGAAAATGATTGAAAAAGCGAATATAGTATTTCCAATCGCTGCTGTACAATCAGAATATTCAATTATTGTTCGAAAAGCGGCAGAATCAGTGTTGCCTACCTGTAAAAAATTAGGCATTGCTTTTATGCCATACAGTCCGATTGGTCGTGGTTTTTTGTCGGGGAAGATCCAATCAATACAGGAGTTTGAGTCTGATGATTTTCGGCGTGGATTGCCTTATTTACAGGATGAAAATATTCTCTATAATTTAGAACTGGTTAATACCATTGGCAAAATTGCAAAGAAAACAGATAGAACTTCAGCACAAGTTTCTCTTGCTTGGTTACTTGCACAAGATCCTCACATAATCCCTATTTCAGGCACCACAAAAGTGAAACATATACAAGAGAATGTGCAAGCTGTTGAGCTTGAATTGAGCATGGCCGAAATTGCAGAACTTAACATCGCTTGTGCCCAGCACCCCTTAAAAGGAGAACGCTTTCCTCAGGGTATGGAAGAATGGTTTGTCAATTAAGCACACTGTTCTATACAGCCGGACATAATTAAACGGTTATGAGACTTTGGCGCTAACATCATGATGAGGCACATAATACCTTTGCAATACTTCCGACAGTTGTTGTTTGGTGACAGGTTTCACCATAACTTCATCAATGCCTGAGTCCAGAAATTTCTTCTGATACTCGCTTCCGCCATAAGCTGTCAGGGCAATAATCGGTAGGTGTTTACCAACGGGTTCACTTTCTCTATACCGTTTAGCCACTTCATCACCGCTGATATCAGGTAAACCAATATCGATAAAGACAATATCGTAGCCATTCTTCAGCTTCTCTAGCGTTTGGCTACCATCCTCTACGGTTTCAACGATACAACCCAAATCTGTTAAAAAATTTTGATGCAGCATTAATATCATGGGCATATCTTCTACAATTAAAACACGAGGTTCTTTTACCTTTTGCTTCAATAATATTTCACTTTGTTCCACCCACTTTTCCCACGCCGCAGTTAGGAGAGACTGAAATTCTATTGGTTGTACTGGTTTTACAATACAGTCAAAAAATCCAGACTCTTTGGCCAAAGCCTTTTGATTAAAGTCCCCCTTTGAGCTCAACAATATTAACATTGGCTTTGGTAAGCCACGCGTATTATTTATTATGTTGGCAAGAGAGAATGCATCACCTTCTTGTATTGGTGAGTTTATTATAACTACTTGGTATGGATTGCTACCTTGCTGAAACGCAAGAAAGGTATTTAGAGCTTCTTTGCTAGAAATCACTTGACAGTTCGTAGGACTAATCTGTTGTCTAAGCACGTCCCCTCTAGGGGTATCATCTATGATTAAAATTCGAACATTGGACTGATATGTTGACCAAGGTTGTTCTATAATTGCATCATCCTGCAAGGGAAAGGTGATAATACATTTAAAGCTAGAGCCTTGCCCCACCACACTCTTCACTTCAATAACGCCGCCCATCATTTCCACTAGCCCTCTTGTAATGGTTAGGCCAAGACCGGCTCCTTCATACTTTCTAATCAAAGACGAATCGACTTGTCGGAAGCGCTCAAAAATCAGTTCGAGCTTTTCTTCTGAAATTCCTATGCCCGTATCTGTTACCACTAGCTGCAAACAAGCCTGTTCAGGGAATTGTTCTAAACAGTCTATTTGAATAGACACATGGCCTTTTTCCGTAAATTTAATTGCATTGCCGACTAAATTAATGATGATTTGGCGAAGCGCACGAGAATCCCCAAAAATTTTATGTGGCACAGTTTGTGCATAATTAACCAAGAGCTCTATATGTTTATCCCTTGCCTGTTGGATAAACATGACGATGGTTTCTTCTAGTAAAACTCTTAAGTCTAAAGGTGCTGGTGCTAACTCAAATTTTCCCACCTCTATTTTTGCAAAATCCAGCAAGTCATTGACTAGGGTTAATAAATGATTAGCAGACTTGGTCGTATTGTCTAAGTACGCTCTCTGCTGAGCAGCAGTTAAAGACATTGGTTCAATGCCTAGATAGTAAGTCATTCCTAAAATATTAGTCAAAGGAATACGTAGTTCATGACTCACCACTGCTAAAAATTCAGATTTTGCTTTATTGGCGACTTCAGCACTTTCTTTTGCTTGCCTCAATTCTTCAGTGATGCGTTTAAGATCAGTAATATCTAGGGAATTACCAATAATACCAACAATCTTTCCTTGCGGATCTCTAAGAGGAACTTTTACCACCGTATAATATCTTTCCTCACCATTTGGCAAGGTCACCGTTTCCTCAAAATCAATAGGTTGCCCATTTTGCATTACTTTTTTGTCATTTTCACGAAACTCTGCAGCCCGTTCCGGCCAAAGATCATAATCAGTTTTACCAGCGATATCTTCTATCTTTAAACCAACCGCCATTGCCATAGCGTTTGTACATCCAAAATAGACCCCATTACTATCCTTCCAGTATATATTTCCAGGCATGAATGGTAATATGTTATTCATATCGGGCGTTGATAACTTTAAATCATGCGTGTATTCACCTACCAATAAAATAGTGTGAGGTAGGTTATTGCTACTTAAGCTGGAACTGATTTTCCATTGTATTGTTTGTTTTGTTCCATCAGGCATTTCCCAAAGGCTAGAAATTTGAATATTGTTCTTGTTTTTTAACTCAGCTAAAGAATCAGGACCTAAAAAATAATCATACCCACTCGCTGCACACAAATCTTGGAAACTTTTATTTAATACATCTATAGCTTTCCATTGGTATAATTGTTCTGCTGCAGAGTTGAAAGCTAATATCTTAAAATTTTCCGACAGTAGTATACAGATATCACTGCAATTTTTGAAAAGGCTAAGAAACAATTGCATACCGTGGATATCTACCTGCTCATCTGTTTGCTTATTGAACATCTGAATATTCATAAAAATCTAAATTAATCTCATCCCTTTTAGTCGAACTTTATCTTAACTACTTTACAACGTGGCCCATTTCTTGCCACAATGCCACGAGCGTCCATGTTATCAATATTGGAGAGTGCGATCAACTTAGATAAAGGGTCCCAAACCACTACTTCAGGTCCTGGATCGAGCTGTTATTTGATAGGTAGCAGCAGTCTAGCCATTCAATGTGGGGATATCCTAATGAAAGCAGGCTATCTCATACTTGGTGTTATGTCAGAAGATCCCCAGGTAACGTCCTGGGCTATGAAACAGGGTTTGCTTTGGACTGATGATTTTGAAATATTTCAAGCAACTTTACTAAAAGAAGGTTCTTTTGACTATCTCTTCAGCATCTATAACAAACACATTCTGTCGCCAGAAATTCTACATAAACCGAGTAAATTTGCGATTAATTGCCATGATGGCCCACTTCCAAAGTATGCGGGAGCAAATGCCACTGCTTGGGCCATTCTAAACGGGGTACAGTTTCACGGGATAACCTGGCATATTGTTTCAGAGATCCTAGATGCTGGAGACATTATTAAACAAGTGATTTTCCCTATCGATCCAGATGAAACAGCCTGGAGCCTTAACCTTAAGTGTTATGAACATGCCTATTTAGGCTTCATGGAATTAGTTACTGAGCTGTCAACTAATAGTGTTATACGAGTTAAACAAGATCTACAGAAGCGTAGTTTTTTTAACGCTTATAATAAACCCAGAGGAAATGGCCTTATTCAATGGAATTGTACCGCTGAAGAAATTGCTAGAATGTATAGGGCGTTAAATTTTGGCGAATATTGTAACCCAATGGCCTTACCAAAATTTAAATTTGGTGAAAATACACTCATTCCTCAGTGTCTAGCTATCCTTGACCAAGCGTCCAATCAACCCCCAGGTACCATTGTGCGAATAGATACTCAGAGTATCGAAGTTGCCACAAAAACGCGGAATATTCTCTTAGAGCAATTTACAGATCTCATGGGACAATCGATTGATATTAACACACTTTCTAATTTGTGGAATGTTCACGTCGGTTCTATTCTCATTTCTCCCTCTCCTGCCTGTATACAAGCTATAGATGAGGCAAGCCTCAAGTTTGCTCGTTATGAACAATTTTGGGTGAAACAATTTTCGCGCATCACGGAATTCATTGAGCAACCTTTTATAGCTCAAAGCAATACCAAAGCCCGTTATGCAAGTTCAGCCATCGAACTTAACCTTCCGGCTCAATTTAAGAATTTGGCAATTAACGCTAACCAACCCATGGCTGTGTTAACTCTTCTTTTAATTTACCTTTATCGTATCAGCAATCATCAAAATCTGACCCTTTATTTTAGCAACAGGAAAATCAAAGGCTTCTCAAATGAAAGTAGAAATATGTTTTCTGATTATGTTCCTCTCTCAACGAATTTTACGGCCGAATCCAATTTCGAATATGCATTTCAATACACACTAAAAGCCTTAGGAAGCATAGAAAAACACGGAACTTATGCGACAGACATTTTTAGTCGCTATCCCGCATTAACAAATTACCATACCCTTCATTGGGCCATTGATATCGTCGACAATCTAGACAGTTACACAGATAATTTTCGATCATCCATGACGATTGCAATCAATCCTAGCGGGAGTAAGTTTAGAATATTCTCAGATTCTACCCTCGTATATCATAACCCGGAAAAATTAGCCAACACCTTAGCAGCACATCTGCGTTGTCTTGCAAATTCCATTCTATTGGACAATGACAAATCTATTCCGTATTTAGATTTTATCCCAAGCGATGAGTTGACCAATATGCTTGTCAAATGGAATAACACTACCTCTGAATTTCCAAGCGATAAAACTATCACTCAAATTTTTGAAGAGCAATTGCAAAAAACTCCTGATCGAATTGCGGTAGATTCTGAAGATGAACGTTTAACTTATCGAGAATTAAATGAAAAAGCGAATCAGCTCGCACATTACCTAAAAGACTTATTCACCACCCCAGAAACGCTAGTGGCTATTTATTTAGATCGTAGTGTAAATGTAGTCATCAGTATTTTAGCCATTCTAAAAGCCGGTGGTGCTTATGTTCCTATTGATACTAGCCATGCTCAAGAGTATATAAAAGGCATGCTTACTAATGTTGCCATTATCATAACGCAACACCAACGCAGTCAACAACTCATAGCAAACGCTCTTGTCGATCCTCAAATCCGCATTGTCGAGATTGACGAAGAATCGACTGCAATTGCAGAAAAAAGTAGTGATAACCCAAGCTGCTTAATAACTGCTCAAAACTTAGCCTATGTTATTTACACCTCTGGCTCAACGGGTCAATCTAAAGGAGTTTTAATCGAACACCAAAGTGTGGTTAATCTAGCTTTTGCCCAACGAAGAATTTGCCGTATTACAGAAGATAGCTGTGTTTTAGCTTTTGCTTCATTTAGTTTCGATGCTTCCGTACTTGAGATTTTTTCTTGTTTGTTTTCAGGTGCTAGACTCTATATTGCCCAAAAAGAAGAAATCATGCCTGGTGAACCCTTTATTAACACCGTGCAAAAAAATAACGTAACCGTTGCTATTTTACCACCGATCCTATTAGAGATGACGAATACTCCCTCATTGTTGAATTTAAAAACCATATTACTTGGTGGGGATGTCATTTCTGAAAAAATCAACCAAAAATGGAATCGGGATGGCTTATTATTTATAAATGGTTATGGCCCAACAGAAACAACGGTTTGCTCTACTCTGAAGGTTTGCGAAGCAAACGTAAGGCCAACGATTGGAAAGCCTATTGATAACACGGTTGTCTATGTACTAGATGAGTATTGTCAACCTGTGCCGGTAGGCGTAATTGGTGAACTATATATAGGTGGTGTTGGCGTTGCACGGGGTTACTTAAATAAACCAGAATTAACACGTCAAAAATTTATTCCAAATCCTTTTTCAAACAATCCTGAAAATCCGTACGTTACCTTATATAAATCCGGTGATCGGGCTCGATGGTTACCCGATGGCGATTTAGAATATAAGGGTCGCGTCGATGAGCAAGTCAAAATACGAGGTTATAGAATTGAATTAAGCGCGATTGAATCCGTCATGCAAACGTACCCCTTCGTGCAACAAGCTGTCGTAACGACTTTAATAGATGCTAATGAGCAGCGATATCTTGTCGGTTATATAGTACCCACCACCTCAGAGCAAAATTTTGATTTGAATACCTTACGCCAGTACCTAGCCGACAGAATACCCGCTTATATGATCCCACAATCCTTTGTTGTGCTCGATCAGTTGCCAATCAATGTAAATGGTAAAGTGGACAAAAAATCGCTACCACCACCCAAAAAGCACTTGCTAGTTACTGATGCTATTTATGTAGCACCAACAACTGAGGTGGAAATTGAACTGGTTAAAGTGTGGTCTAGAATACTGAATGTCGAAAATATCGGAATCAATGATAATTTCTTTAATCTTGGCGGCCACTCATTACTGGTTACCGAAGCACTGCTACACATCAAGAAAACATTTAATATCAATCTTTCCATTAAACGGTTTTTCGATGAGCCAACCATTAGTCAACTTGCCAAACTAATCGATCATGAAGACAATAATGCTATTGATGAGTTGGACACGTTAACTTTCTTAAAAGATGCCGTTTTACCAAAAGACATGCAGATCAGACCCATTTCCTTACCTAAGAAAAAAATATCTGATGCGGTGTTGTTGACAGGTGCCACTGGATTTTTAGGGGTCCATTTGTTGTCATACTTATATTCTTTAAGTACTGCTAAAATCTATTGCTTAATCCGCGGCAGCGATTACAGTGAAGCACTGGCTAAAATGAATAAAAACATTCTTAAATATCGCTTGCCTGATCTTTTAAACTCAAAGAGGATAGTTTTCTTATTAGGGGATCTCAGTCAAAAGCATCTAGGATTGACGGAAGAAATCTTTACGATGTTAACCCATGAGATTGATGCTATTTATCATAGTGGTGCATTTGTTAATCATATTTATGATTTTGAATCCTTGAAAAAAACAAATGTTGACAGCACTCTTGAGGTTATTCGGTTAGCATCCACTGGAAAACAAAAAAAATTGCATTACATTTCTGCTCTGAATGCATCCGTTGATGTTAGTCATAAACCTGTTATTAAAGAAAATTTCCCGGGTGATCACACAACACCTGTTGATCTGCATAGTGGGTATTGTCAAACAAAATGGGTATCTGAAAAATTATTGGCACAAGCAAAAGACTATGGATTACTTGTCAATATTTACAGACCCAACTGGATCAGCGGACAATTCAAGACGGGGATTTGGGAAGCAGAAAACAACCATTTACTTAATTTTATCAAAAGTTGCATACAGATTGGTTATGCGCCTGATAAAAATTTCAGCTTTGAAATGTGGCCAGTTGATTGTATCAGTGAAGCCATTGTTAAAATCTCATTGAATGGCCCACAACACAATAGCGTCTATAATTTTACAAACCCGCATACACCAACCTGGCACAATTTGGTGGATTGGCTCAATCAAAATGGGCACCCATTAGCCTTTGTTCCGGTGTCAGACTGGAGACGCCATTGCTTTGATAATATGACCAAATCAAATGCACTTTATCCTTTTGCATCCCTATACTTACAAGATACCGATTGGCTCAGTGCATTATCGCAAGAGAAGATCCCTAGAATTGAATCGAGCCATACTGCTGCTGTTCTTAAATCATTAGGAATAAATTATCCTAATATTGATGCTACTGTTCTAAAGGTATACTTTGATTACTTGTATAAAATCAACTTCATTCAAACTAATTCTTTTGCACAACGATTACAATACTATGCTGGATCTAGCGCCTGAAACAATCTCTTTCAGATGCCTATGACTTTCAGTAGTGTTAATACTGACCCTTGCCGACTGCGATCGTAAGTCTTGCTGGCAGTTCCAATCAAAAATGAAGAATTGAGCAGTATTCCTCAAGAGGGAATGGATAAACTCATCTGGGCATTTTGTGGGTAATCGGTAATGCACAGCGGTGTGTAAACATCCCTTTAACTATTATATTTTTGAAACCGAGCTGTTAAAACTACCCGTCTTAGTTTGAAGAACCTTTAACAGGGGATCACTTTTTTCATGTTGTCACTTTTAGAATCGGTATTTCAATCCCAGTGAAATAACGGGATAAAAACGGATCCAATTTTTATTTGCTGCCTTTTCGGCTTCAGACTTAACGTCTGCTAATAATCTAGAATTGTTAGTATAGGTACCCGTGGCGGTAACAGTTGCATGAGCATTCCCTTGATAAAGCACACCCAATTCGGCAGTAAAACTTAAACGGTCTGTGTTAGAGAACGCTGAATTGTACCCAAAACCGACATAAGGAGATACTTTGTGAAATTTAAGCTGACCATCTAGTGAGCCGAGCTCTTGTACGGTATAAGTCGTGCCGTTTATCGTAGTGTTCTGAGTCGGTAATGCAGAAACATTTAGCTTATTACCATTATACATAGGTCCTGCTGAGATGAAAAAGTTATTCCCAAATGGATGATAGTCAAATAGGCCCGCGACGGTAAAAAATTTAAGCTTTCCATTCCAATTAATATCGTTACTGCGGAAATTTCTTGAATATTTGAATGTATTTAATCCTAGACGAAAATTAAAATTAGGAACAACTTCTATTTCTGCCTCTGGCCCTATCCCTAAGGTACTGACTTTAGGCCCAAACGCAATGTTAGTGTCTGCAAACGCAGAGTACGAACAAAGGGAAAATACAAGAAATTGTGACCAACATTTTACACTGGGTTTTTTCACTAACTTTTTCTCCTAAGTATAATAAAATTCTCAACGAACTTTCGATATATCATATTTTTCACGACTTAGTCATCTTTTTTTTAAACATTTATGGTTAAAGTATATGGTTTATAAAATGAGATACAGCTTTTCGGCAGCTGCCAAGGCATCCTTTATATAGCTTATTTCAGAAACAAAATATAATCTCTATTGTCATTTTTATGGAAATGAACTTCACAAATTTCAGCTTAAATGCTGGATTTCGGCTTTCGCTGGAATGACAGTACCTGGACAGTTGCCCTGCATTTAAGTTAAGGCGCGATGATAGAGCGATGTATTTTTGGCTGCAGTTATAGGAGTCTTAAAACTGGCAAGCTTTGGCTGTTAACGGGTGACAATTTTCACTCTTTTAGCCGAGTCCAGATTTTAGGTAACTCTGGAGATACTTATCCAGATGATTGGCAAATGCTTGAAGATCTTTCTTATTTAGACTAGCCGGGCCGCCAGTCAGTATCCCCGCATTTCTTAATTCTGTATTAAAGTTTCTCGAGGATAAATGTTGTTTCATGTTTTTAGTGGTATAGAGCTTTCCTCGAGGATCGAGCGCTGTTCCACCTTTGTCCACCACGGTATCGGCGAGCAAAATGTCGGCTGTGATCACTAAATCCCCTTTTTTCAGCTGCTGTATAATTTCCTTATCTGCCATATCAAACCCTGCCGAGACCAGTATTTTTTGAATAAAAGGGGATAAGGGTGTGTTCAGAGGTTTATTGGAAACACAAATAGTGGTTATTTGGGTGCGAATTGCCGCTCGAAATACAATTTCTTTGACAGGGTTGGGACAGGCATCTGCATCAATCCAAATTTGCACTTAATCAATACTCCTAAACGTAATAACAGCACGGTCGATGATTCACAGAGAGTGAATCAAATTAGCTTAATATGGTCTGACAAACAAGAGTAAGTTATCTTAAAAAATGAATAGCCACAAGGATTCAGTGACATCCTAGATCTCGAGGCCATATCTATAAAGATAACTAACTCCTGAGGGTAGACGATGCTCCTCGTTTTAGGTATGCTTTGACATCAAAAAATATTATTGAAGAGTTCAAATCAATGACCATTTTAGTCACAGGTTCTGCAGGTTTCATTGGGTATCACGTTAGCCAAGGTCTTTTACAGCGTGGTGAGAAAGTGGTCGGAATCGATAATTTAAACCCCTACTACGATGTAAACTTAAAAAATGCTCGGCTTGAACAACTCAAAAAGCAGAAGAATTTCGAATTTCAGCAGATTGATATTGCCGATAAAGCGGGAATGGCCACCTTTTGCCAAAAATACCCTGACATAGATCGCATTGTGCATTTGGCCGCTCAGGCTGGAGTTCGATACTCCTTAAGCAATCCCCAGGCTTATGCCGAGTCAAACGTTGTGGGGTATCTCAATGTTCTGGAAGCGTGCCGCGTACTGCCCATTCGACATTGTGTTTATGCCAGCAGTTCTTCGGTCTACGGCTCTAATCAAAAGCTGCCTTTTTCAGTGTCTGATCCGGTCGAACAACCCATATCTTTGTACGCAGCGACTAAACGGTCTTGTGAATTAATGTCATATACCTATAGCCACTTGTTTAATATCCCGATTACCGGGTTGCGTTTTTTTACAGTCTATGGGCCTTGGGGCCGTCCAGATATGTCGGCCTTTATCTTTACCAATGCCATTTTCAAAGATGAGGAAATCTCAATCTTTAATCATGGCAATATGCGGCGTAATTTCACGTATATCGATGACATTGTCCAGGGAACGATTGCCTGCCTCGACCGCGCACCAGTGCCAGCAACAGAGCCAGAGGGGAGTCTTGTTGTTCCTCATCGGCTCTACAATATCGGCAATAGTCGTGCTGAGAACTTGATGGATTTTGTGCAAACACTGGAAAGAGTTATTGGTAAGAAGGCTAAGATTCGCTTTGAATCGCTGCAACCGGGTGATGTGAAGGAAACGATTGCCGATATTGTAGATAGCACCAGGGATTTTAATTTTCAACCTAAAACTAATATTGAAGAAGGCCTGAAGCAGTTTGTTTCATGGTATAGGAGCTATTATGCCGTCTAACACTCATCCCAAAATAGCTGTGATTGGTCTAGGCTATGTCGGTTTACCCCTTGCTATTGCTTTGGCTCGTCATTTTCCCGTGACGGGATTTGATATCAATGTCGAACGAATTGCCGAATTAAAGGATGGTGTGGATCGTACCCGCGAAATTGAAGCCAGTGTGCTAAAAGAAACGACACTAAAGCCAACGGCGAATGCAGCAGAATTGCTCCAGCATGATATTTATATTGTGACAGTGCCAACCCCGGTGACTGAAGAGAATTTGCCGGATCTCAACCCTTTGAGAAAAGCTTCGGAAACTCTTGGAAAGTATTTAAGTAAAAATACGATTGTGGTATTTGAAAGTACGGTATATCCAGGAGTGACTGAAGATTTCTGTGGCCCAATCTTAGAGCAAGCCTCTGGGTTAAAAGCGGGGCGAGATTTCTATTTAGGATATTCCCCTGAGCGGATTAATCCGGGTGATAAGAAACATACCATTGATCGCATTACAAAAGTGGTTTCTGGTCAAACACCAGAAGTTGCTGAACTATTAAAGCAGGTTTACGGCTCTATTAATGATGGGAACGTGTTTGTCGCGGCAAACATCAAAACGGCTGAAGCGGCAAAAGTTATCGAAAATGCACAAAGAGACATTAATATAGCCTTTATTAATGAAATTGCAACCATAGTGGGTAAATTAGGGTTATCTATTTTTGATGTTCTTGACGCTGCAAATACAAAATGGAACTTTTTGCAATTTCAACCGGGGTTAGTGGGCGGGCACTGCATTGGAGTAGATCCTTATTACCTCGCACATTGTGCTCGAAAATTAGATCATGAACCCGAAGTCATACTGGCGGGCAGACGCACGAACGAAGGGATGGGTAGTTTTATTGTCGCAAGCATTCACGATAATTTACAAAAAATTGGGGTAAAAAATAATGCTCGGATCCTCATTTTAGGATTAACATTTAAAGAAGATATTCCGGATCTTAGGAATACAAAAGTAGTTGATGTTATTTCTGGATTAAAAAAACTTGGACACAGCGTAGATATCCATGATCCCATGGCCGACCCCAAAGAAGCCGTCGAACATCTAAATCTAGAACTTCTCAATAATTTGCAAGGCGTAGGGGATTATGATTGCGTGGTGGGTGCTGTAGCACATCGAAGTTATTTGGATTTTAAAGGGACGGATTTTCAAAAACTCCTAAGACCCAAAGCATTAGTTGCCGATATTAAAAATATCTGGAAAAAAATCGAGTTTCCTGCAGAGATTTCTTACTGGACGCTCTAATGATTATAATAAAC
>JABDFC010000022.1:0-91 GCA_013286785.1 Gammaproteobacteria bacterium | reverse complement strand
GCAATTGAAATAATATAAGGAGAAGTAAAGCGATTCTTAGGGATCTTTACTCCCCAGCGTTCTAATGCCCAACAAATCTTAGAAAACCCTG
>JABDFC010000021.1 GCA_013286785.1 Gammaproteobacteria bacterium | reverse complement strand
CCTGCTTATAAAGACTACGTCATTAAAGCAAAAGTCATCGAACTGTTTACAGTGGCACAGCCCACCAAACTGGCCGTGACGGCTGCATTAATTTCGGGTACACCGGCAGAAGAAATCAATAACCAATCGCTCGGGCTTGGTACAATCGAAAATATCGGCAGAGTTCAAGCAATCACAGTGGACAGTGGGATTATCACCATCACGGGGAATTCCAAAGCCCTTGAGATCCCAGACGATAAAACGTTTGCGCTGGCCTTAACCCCAAAAGCACAGAACGGAACAATTGCTTGGGAATGCAGTGCGTCGCCTGCCGATCTCAAAAAGTATGCGCCCAGTCATTGTACCAGTCCAATTGAATAAGGGTATTACCAATTCTCTTCGACAGTATCGGGCGCTGGAGCAGCAGGTTTTTCTTCACTCGAACTACTGCCAGTATTAAAAGTCTTCCTAAATTCAGGAACAACTTTAGAATGCTGGTTTGTGTTTCGAGGTGAAGAATCATTCAAAAACTGGCGCATCCGCTGTTCTTGTTCTTCTTGCTCCAAAGGCGTGCTCGGCTCTTGGCTTTTACAAGCGCTGACAGAAACACACAATAAGGCTAATAGTATATATTTCATGATGTACATCCTAAAAATACCCAAAAATATCGGTCACAATATGTAACAACACCTCGATCACAATCAACCAAATAATGGTCCACTCTAAACGAGACGAATGTTGGTGATTAAGCTCTGCTGCCAACATGTCGAACAACTCTTGCAAAATAAGGAGCCGCTGATTTAAAACACTGACACGACGTTCGCGATCCAAATAGTGCGCGACCAAATCATAATATGATTCTAAATCGGAGTGCTCCCAAAAAAATTCCGGAGTGTCTAATAATTCCTGATGTAAATTCACTGAACTGCGATCGATAAACAATCGCCCCATCATGCGGCGAATGTCTTTACGCGACAGTTTTATACTGCCTTGTTGCGCTAATAATTCAGGCAACTCTTTCGTTAAATGGATGGTTTTGCGAATCGTCCGTTCAAAAACCCCGAGCTTAACAGACTGCGCTAATCCATGAGAAAAAGCGAGTTTGGTCACAATTTCTCGATCTGGCAAAATAATTTCATCATCTTCTATTTTGGCAAGTGTTCCATAGTGATAGTCAAAGACATCGTCTTCGATGAGTTCCAAAGGCTGCTGCTCGAAAGCCCGAAGCTCTGTTTGAGTATGCAGTTCTTGTTTTTCATCTAAGCCCCAACAAACCAATGCGCCATAAGAGAAGAAAAAGACATCCCCCTCCACTGATTTGTCCGATCCAGACGCTGAATGAACTTTAATATGGAGAACTTCGCGAAAACGAGTGACTGTATAGGAAGACTTTAGATAACTAATAAGTCTAACTAAATCGTATGAAGTTGCCGTACAGTATGCTGTGCATCGCATGTTGCGACCAATGTTCCCTTTTGAATGTGGTACAATCCTAGCATATTTGTGACACACCTATATAGGTTTAGATTAACTAACTTAGCTGAGAGTACGTGCATGGCTCAATATATTTTTTCAATGAATCGCGTCGGCAAAATTATTCCACCGAAGCGTGAAATCTTAAAAAACATTTCACTGTCTTTTTTTCATGGCGCGAAGATTGGGATCCTGGGATTAAATGGCTCCGGTAAATCAACTCTGCTGCGAATTATGGCGGGTGTTGAAAAAGATATTATTGGAGAAGCTGCACCGCAAAAAGGGATTAAGATTGGTCATCTTTCACAAGAGCCCATGCTAGATCCCAACAAAGATGTGCGTGGCAACGTTGAAGACGGTGTCAGAGAAATTAAAAACCTGTTAGATCGCTTTAATGAAATCAGTTTAAAATTTGCGGAACCAATGACCGATGACGAAATGAATGCTCTACTCCAAGAACAAGGAGAACTGCAAAATCAAATTGACGGTGTTCGTGGCTGGGAACTCGATAGAACTTTAGAAATGGCAGCAGATGCTCTGCGATTACCCCCTTGGAATGCCAATGTCGAACAATTATCGGGTGGAGAGCGTCGCCGTGTCGCACTCTGCCGTTTGCTGCTTTCCACTCCAGACTTATTATTGCTGGATGAACCCACCAACCACTTAGACGCTGAAAGCGTTGCCTGGCTTGAACGGTATTTGCATGATTTTACCGGAACCGTTGTCGCAGTCACTCACGATCGTTACTTTTTAGACAATGTTGCTGGCTGGATATTAGAACTCGATCGCGGACAAGGGATCCCCTTTGAAGGCAACTATTCTTCCTGGTTAGAACAAAAAGAAAAACGTCTTGCGATGGAAGAACGTCAAGAAGCCGCTTACCAACGCACCATTAAATCTGAATTGGAATGGGTCCGCACCAATCCTAAAGGTCGACATGCCAAAAACAAAGCCCGCTTAGCACGCTTTGAAGAACTCAATTCAAAAGAATTTCAAAAACGCGCAGAAACCACCGAACTCTATATTCCACCGGGACCTCGTTTAGGGGATCAGGTCATCGAACTAAGCAATGTCCGTAAGGGTTTTGGCGACAGAGTGTTATTTGAGAATCTATCGCTGCGGATCCCCAAAGGAGCCATTGTTGGGATAATTGGTCCGAATGGCGCCGGTAAATCAACGTTCTTTAAACTCCTGACTGGCCAAGAAAAACCCGATGCTGGGGAAATACGCTTTGGAGAGACCGTTAAACTCGCTTATGTTGATCAATCCCGGGATTCATTAAACAGCCAACACACCGTTTGGCAAGAGATTTCGGACGGTCAGGATTTAATGATTGTCGGTCAATACGAAATGCCGTCTAGAGCCTATGTAGGGCGCTTTAATTTTAAAGGATCGGATCAACAAAAGATGGTTGGTGACCTCTCAGGTGGAGAACGCAATCGTGTTCACTTAGCAAAATTGTTAAAAAGCGGCGGGAATGTGCTGCTGCTCGACGAACCAACCAATGATTTAGATGTGGAAACCTTACGCGCTTTGGAAGAAGCCTTATTATCCTTTCCGGGTTGTGCGCTGGTGATCTCCCACGATCGATGGTTTTTGGATCGGATCGCAACGCATATTTTATCCTTTGAAGACGAAGGGAAAGTTACCTGGTTTGAAGGAAACTACAGTGATTATGAGGCTGATCGGCAATCTCGTCTGGGAACAGATGCCTTACAGCCTCATCGGATCAAATACAAAAAGCTACAAACCGTCGATTAATTATTGCTTCTGCTGCAGAGCATTGACAGCCTTAGCTTTGTCCTTTTCAGCTAACAAAACTAATGCAGCTCGCAACGGTTCATACAACTTTTTCTGCAGATTCGGATTGTCGACTTTTTTACGTGCATCAAAAGCGGTTAAAAGATTAACCCCATTGATCTCTTTGTCACCATTGGCTTTGATCAAGTTTTCCAAGACGAATTTTACAGCTGAATCGTCACAATCGGGTTTAAACGACACTTCTTGTTTCAATCGCAAGAAAATACTCGCAACCTTAATTTCTAACTGTTCTCGTTTGGAAACAACTGCCCTGAGTGGCGTCATTACAGGAGCGGGTGCGGGAACCACAACAGCTGCCGCTGCTGCCGCTGCTGCCACAGGATACTGTTGCGCAACGCCAGGACGACTAGAAGAGGCTCCTCCTTGCTGAGGGGTAGCAAAAGTAGACTGCATGCTTAATTGCATTGCCCGGCGCAATAGTTCATCTTCATCGTCTTCTGTAACATCGCGCGGTTGTTGATCCATAACAGCACCATGCTGAGGACGGTAAAATAGCGTATTTCTAACATAAGCACTTTCCTCTTCATCTTCTTCATCTTCTTCATCCTCTTCTTCTTGTTGATCAGTAAAACGCGTTAATTGCTCAAGAATTTCTTCTTCTTCAATGGCCTGCCGCAAACTCAACTCGGCTGCAGCACTTGCCATCAAATCTTCTCTTTGTTCCTCTGTTCTTCGACTCTCGCGAAGGGCTCTAGTTAGATCATCCTCGGGTACTTGATGCGTTGACATCTGGCTTAACAGCAACGCAGCCCGCATTTGCTCTTCTTCTTGTTGTTGTAAACTGGCAGCCAGTGCTGCTTCAATTTCACGATCATTTGCAGCCATCGTCATCTCCCCTCAATTATATGAATGATTTTGGTAAACTAACACATATGAGTCTTCATTGCAAGACCATTTTAAACAGTGGATGTTTTTTTAACAATGCGTGCTCATACAATATTCTTACAGGAGCGCTTCGTGCAAACGTTTAACTGCAATGATTTCCATCCCGTCGATCGGCGTTTTTGGGGCATTCCCCTGCGGAATAATGGCGCGTTTAAAACCATGTTTAACCGCTTCCTTTAAGCGCTCTTGCCCGCTTTGAACAGGGCGAATTTCTCCCGCTAAGCCTACTTCACCAAACACCACCAAATCATTGGGCAGAGGTTTATTTTTTAGGCTAGAAACGACTGCCAATAACATCGCCAAATCTGCGGCTGTCTCGCTCACCCGAACCCCACCCACAATGTTCACAAAAACATCTTGATTATAAGTAACCACCCCGCAATGACGGTGTAATACCGCTAAAGCCAATGCTAATCGGTTTTGCTCCAAACCCACCGTCACACGACGCGGATTGGCTAAATGGCTCTCATCAACTAAAGCTTGTACTTCGATCAACATGGGACGACTCCCTTCCCAAGTCACCATCACCACACTGCCTGCAACTGGATCGGCATAACGGGATAAAAAAATCGCGGAAGGATTACTGACTTCTTTTAATCCGCGATCGGTCATCGCGAAAACACCCAATTCGTTGACCGCACCAAAACGATTTTTCACCGCTCGAATCACTCGAAACCGACTGTCTCTATCCCCTTCGAAATACAACACCGTGTCGACCATGTGTTCTAAAACACGAGGACCCGCTAACGTCCCTTCTTTCGTCACATGCCCGACCAAAAATAACGCTGTTCCCGTTTGCTTTGCATATCGGACCAATTGCGCAGCACTTTCCCGCACTTGCCCCACAGAACCCGGAGCGGACTGCAACAGTTCGGTATACATGGTTTGAATGGAATCGACGACGATGATTTGGGGTTTTTGTTTGGCCGCAATTTCTAAAATGCGTTCAACCGAAGTCTCTGCCAATAAATTCAGTTTAAAATCTGGTACCCCTAATCGCTCGGCACGAAGTTTGATCTGCTGAAGCGACTCTTCACCGGTCACATAGAGCGCAGGACATTGGCCCCCGAGATTCGATAATGTTTGCAACAGTACTGTGGATTTGCCAATCCCCGGATCACCACCGATTAATATGGCGGAGCCCGTCACCAATCCCCCGCCTAAGACGCGGTCTAGTTCTGACAACCCCGAAGATAATCGAGACTCGGCAGTAGTCGGTACTGCTGAAAGTTCCATCACCGCTGCCTCTTCCCCAGCATATCCCTTAAACCGCGGGTGCTGTTCAGTTGAGGGTTTAGTGATGGCCACTTCTGTTAGGCTATTCCAGGCTTCACAATCACCACACTGACCACTCCATTTTGGGCTCATGGAACCACATTCCGTGCAGGTGTAGGCTATTTTTGGTTTAGTCATCGGTCTTATCCCCAGTTAAATCATTATATCAAGCTTTGGGCTTTTCTAGCCGATAAAAATACTATGTATCGAAAAGCTTCTGAAATCTTGATCAGCTCTTATCAAATTACCCGGTCAGATCCGGGAGATACTTTCGAATTTATACTAAATGACCATTTACAGGTCATGGATTGTATTAGGTTGGAACCCGCTAGCCATGGGGTGATCCAATCGATGAAAGATGCGATGAGGAAATTAGACGGAATGCTCTTCGAACTACATCATGTGCGTGTAAACCCAACTCTGGATAACTCACACATCATCGGGTTATTGACAACCGCCTTATACCAAATTGGGGTACGAGTCTCTAATCAACCTGCACAAACTTCAATGGCAGTCTGCTTTAAACCGCTGGGGGAGATCAGCGATAACGTCCGGTTCTATCTCAACAAGGAGGGAAAACTGGTCTTCCTCTCCCCCACAACACGACCTCGATTGGTTTATTCAAAACCAACGAATTAACGTCTGTTTAATTCGGTTTCTTCGTCGATTTTCTGTTCAGCTGGGGTTTCTTGATCAGCTGAAGCTTCATGCTTGGCCTTTTTAGCATGGTGGTTTTTGTGCTTTTGTTTGTGTCCTCGCTTATGGCCTTTCTTTTTGCCATGATGCTTTTTCTTGTGAACCTTTTTAGTCGGTTCACTCGTGGACTGTTCTTGTTCTGACGAAGCCGCAGCGTCCTCGTGAGCATAAGCGACTGGTAAAACCAACGCTCCCACCACTAACGCACTGACTAATAAATTCTTCATGGTAATCTCCCTCACGTATTCTAAAAATAAACAACTAAACCTCATGTTAGACGATAGATCATATCCAGTAAAGTCATTCAGTCCTGGTGACTTATTTTTTGCTCTGCTCAAAGAGTCGTGCGGTGAGGTTGGTTAGCCTCTTAGTCGAACGAATCGTCCGAACCGCCATCGCTACCGCCTTTAATTGGCCAATCAAGACCACCAAAGACTTCCCTCGGGTGACACCCGTGTAGAGTAGGTTTCTTTCTAACAACATGTAATGCTGCATCGCAATGGGGATGACGACCGCTGGATATTCAGATCCCTGAGCCTTATGGATGGTGGTCGCATAGGCCAACGCCAATTCGTCGAGTTCATCGATTTCGTATTCGATGTGACGCCCCTCAAACAGTATGTGCAGCAATCCGGCTTCTTCATCTATGTTAGTAATAAAGCCAATGTCCCCATTAAACACTTCTTTGTTATAGTTGTTCACGGTCTGAATCACTTTATCCCCTTCGGCAAATGTAGAGCCAAATCGGGTGATCGGATTTTGACCATTGGGATTTAAACGCTTTTGTAATTCTACATTTAAGGCTCGCGCCCCAAGTCCTCCCCGATTCATGGGGACCAATACCTGAATTTGGCGGATCGGATCAAAATGAAATCGAGCCGGAATTCGATTGAGGACGACATGCATCAATTTCTCATGGATAATCTCGGGCGACTCGGCCTCAATGAAATAAAAATCCGAAAGTTCTTCGGTGTTCGTGTGAAACTTAGGGATCCGCCCTTGGTTAATACAATGCGCATTCACGACAATTTGCGAGGATTTGGCCTGGCGAAATATCTCTGTTAACCGGACCGTCGGGATTTCCTGCGATTCGATCAAATTTGCCAAAACTGCCCCCGGCCCGACAGAGGGTAATTGATCAACATCCCCAATCAACATCAACGCAGCCGAACTGGGGATGGCTTTCAAGAGGTGATACATCATCGAGACATCAACCATCGACATCTCATCAACCACCACTAAATCTGCCTCCAGAGGATTGTTTTCATTCCGTCGAAAACCATATTTTTGTGGGTCAAATTCTAATAACCGATGCAGCGTTTTGGCTTCGATGCCGGTAGAATCGGTTAAGCGCTTTGCCGCCCGACCCGTGGGTGCCGCTAACACGATATTTTTGGTTTTTGCACGCGCAATTTGCAAAATGCTGTTCACCAAAGTGGTTTTACCTACCCCAGGTCCCCCGGTAATAATCACCATTTTATGCTGTAATGCAATCCGCAACGCCGTTTCTTGTAATTGAGAGAGCTTAAATTTTGTTTTATCTTCAACCCAAATCACGGCTTTATCGAGATCTATCTCTTTCATCCAACTGGCAGGTTGGCGCAGTAAACGTCGCAAGTGCTCAACAATTCCAACTTCCGCTCGATACATCCCGGCTAAAAATAGCGCCGACTCACCATCAATATCTTCCTGGACCAAACGACCCGCGGCTAATTCCGTTTGAATGGCTTGACGGATGATCTCTTCCGGGATGCTCAATAATTCCGTCGTTTGCTGAATGGCCTCTGCGAGCTGCATGGCACAATGACCATCACTACTGTGTTCTTGGATGATGTGACGAACCCCCGCCTCTGCGCGCAGGCAGGAATCTGCTGCAACCCCCAAACGTCCGGCTAACACATCTGCCGTTTTAAAACCAATCCCCACAATATCTAAGGCTAAGCGATAGGGATTTTCCCGCACTTTATCGATGGCTTTGTTGCCATAGGTTTTATAGATCCGAACAGCCCGCGCAGTACCCACCCCATGAGATTGCAAAAAAACCATGATTTCTCGGATCATCTTTTGATCTTGCCAAGACTCTACCACGCGGTCTCGACGCTGCTGGCCAATTCCCGGTAACTCTAATAAACGATTAGGGGTTTCTTCGATGATGTCAAAAATCTTAATTCCAAAAGCCTTCACAAGACTTTTTGCAAAATGCGGACCAATGCCTTTCACTAAACCCGATCCTAAATATTTTTCGATCCCTTCTAAGGTAGAAGGCATCACCACTCTTAATTGCTCGGCCTTAAATTGCAATCCATATTCCCGATCATTCACCCAAGTGCCACTGCAATCGATAAATTCTCCGGGTTTGACCGAAGCTGAAGAACCAATCACCGTGATCAAATCCCGTTGACCCTTCGCTTTCACTTTTAAGACGCAAAAGCCTGATTCTTCATTATGAAACGTGACTCTCTCGACAGAGCTGCTGAGATATTCTAAAGTCACCGAGGACATTAATTTACCCTTATCCCATCACACAATTGCGTTTTGCCATTGTTTGGTGATGGATCAATTGATCTTTTAAACGATTGCAACGCCGGATTTTACACCCTCGGCGTAACTCTGTTTCGATTGTTCTAATTTTTTCTTGAGTTCTTTCACATTTTAAAGCCAAACGTTTTTCTTTAAGCTCGGCTTTTTCTGCTTGCTTCTCGCGTTTATTTTGCGCTTGCTTAGCTTTTTTCTCGTCGGCTGCCAGTCTTTTAGTTAAGGCTTTGATTTCGCGCTCCTCTTGCCGTATCACTTTTTCACTGGTTTTCGGATAAACATAGGGTAATAATGCTTGCTTTTCTAAAGGACTCACACAGGGAGAATCGCGAAATTCAATGTTCCCGTTTAGAGTATCACAACGGTAAACCTCTGCCAAACCGGGCGTTGGACCGACCAAGCATGCCAACCCAAAAAGACTGTGGATAAAAAATAGCTTTTTTTTCATACTCGCCAATCAATGGGTTCCTTCCCATTTTGTGCAAGGTACTGGTTGGTTTTAGAAAAATGACGACATCCTAAAAATCCTTGGTGGGCTGAAAAAGGCGAAGGATGTGTCGTCTTTAACACACAGTGGCGATCGGCGTGGATGAATTGGCCTTTCCGTTGCGCATAGGCCCCCCATAATAAAAACACAATGCCAGTCTGTTGTTCATTCAGGATTTCTATGGTTTTATCGGTAAATTGTTCCCACCCTTTTCCTTGGTGAGATGCGGCTTGTCCGCGCTCCACGGTTAACACGCTGTTTAACAATAGAACGCCTTGTTCTGCCCAATGACTTAAACAGCCATTCGTAGCAGGGGGGATGCCTAAATCTGCCTTGAGCTCTTTATAAATATTCATCAATGAGGGAGGTAAAGCCACACCCGGCAATACGGAAAAGCACAACCCATGAGCCTGATTAGGGCCATGATAGGGATCTTGTCCCAATAATACGACTTTAACCTGCGATAAGGGGGTTAAGGCATAAGCCTGAAACACATTTTCGCTTTTAGGATAGATAACTTTTTTTTGATCTTTTTCTTCACGCAAAAACTTTCGCAATTGCTGCATGTAGGGCTTATCAAATTCGACACCCAACACGGCTTGCCAGCTTTCTTCTAACATGGTGCGCTCAATGAATTCACTGCCCAGAAGCCCATTCCCCAATAAAAGAACCATGATATAGTAACACAATCATGAATAAGTTAACGCCTCCTGCAACCGAGCAGGAGCTCTTACAACGCTCTTACCAACTTTCTGGCCTCTCCTTAGCGGATCTGGCTTCGGCCTATCATCAAACATTGCCTTATTCTCTGCACCAAGCCAAAGGCTTTATCGGTCAATTGATCGAGTATGCACTTGGCGCCAATGGGCTCAATCTGCCGGAACCCGACTTTCCTAACCTGGGTATTGAGCTAAAAACTCTGCCCATCAACGCCAATGGACAACCCCGAGAAACCACTTATGTCTGTACGGCTCCGATAAATCTCTCTGCTGAAATTGAACCTTGGGAACACTCGCGCGTGAGAAACAAGCTGATGCGAGTTTTATGGGTCCCCATCGAAGCCGATCCAATCATCCCTTTAGCCAAACGACGGATTGGTACACCCATCCTGTGGAGCCCTGATCCCGCCACTGAACAAATTCTCCAACAAGATTGGGAAGAACTAACGCATATGTTACATCTTGGACAAACCGCAAATCTATCCGCTAAAATCGGGATATACCTTCATCTCAGACCCAAAGCCGCACACAGCCGGGTGTTAAATCGAGCCATCAATGAGGAAGGGGATGAATTAATGGTGAATCCCAGAGGATTCTATTTAAGAACCCTCTTAACCCACAAAATTCTAACCGAATGTTATTGTCGCCCTTGCGTGCGACAATAGGTTTCTTTTAAAAAGAACAACAAGCACAAAGAGAGTAACAACGAAATCGGCAGGGTTAATAACGCGTGTTGATATTCCGCTAAGGTAAATATCCTTTCGCCAACAGTGGGATCACTCACGCCTTGAGCGTGATTCATGTCTAAAATTTTCCCGATGATCGGCTGTGCCAAAGCCCCCCACAAAGTATTTAAAGCATTGGTAAATCCTATCGCTGTCCCCGAAACGTGCGAAGGGTTACTTTCCTGCACCACGGTAAAGGCTAAAATAAATCCACTGGAAAAAAATCCTAAACAAAATAATAACGTTCCCAGCACTTCAACCGGTAAAGGATGCAAATACAGAATTGCCAAACAATCAGCCAAGGTCACGATCGTTGCAATCATCATTGGGAAATTACGCAATTTCAAGAAATCTGACAATAAACCCCATAAAGGACAACCAAACACCCACCCTACATATATCAGGGAAATGCACATTCCTGCACTGGCTCGATCAAAACCATGGGCCTCAACCAAAAAGGGAATTCCCCACAAACCACCAAAGGCTAAGGTCGGCACAAACATCAACCCAGCATACAGAGCTGCAATCCAGGTTTGTTTATGTTTTAAGACCGTGATCAACCCTGTGATCATATCCGCATTGGGCCGTACGGCAGTCACAGGCTTTGAAGACAAAGACACTGATTCATTCTCTTTAATTTTGTCGCGCAGGACCAACCACAACAATGCTGCTAATAACAGTCCAAACCATCCACCCAAAGTCATGCTTTGCCGCCAACCAAAGTATTCGACAATTTTGCTGACGGTGGATAAACCAAATACCGCACCCAAAAAACCAACTGTCACGGTTAAACCGGTCATCAAAGCAATTCGGTTAGAAGAGAACCAATGATTGGCAATTTTTAAACAACCCACTAAGGCAAAGGCTGCACCCACCCCGATCATCACACGTCCAAATTTGGCTTCCCACAAAGTGGTTGCCACACCAAATAATAAGCTGCCTACACTACACAAAAGACAGGCAAGGGTTAATAAGCGGCGCGGACCGAACCGGTCCATGAGTATTCCAGCAGGAATTTGCATTAATCCATAAGCATAAAGACAAAATGCCGATAAACTTCCGAACTGTTCGGCTTCTTTTGCAAAGGCCAACGAAAGTTCTGGTTTCATTGCGCTGGGTGAGACTTGCAACAAGTTATCGTAAAAATAAAATAACGTCGCAAAGCCCCAAATCGCACAGGCTCTCAAAATATAATTTTTGCGGGGATTTGCAATGACCTCAGATTCTCCAATCGCCAAGCTGCTCGTGTTCATCGGTGGATGCCCCTTTACACATTATTTGAGTTCTATAAAGTTATCCAGTCTGCAATAAAGAAGCATTCGTGTAAAGAGGATGTCCATACAATCTATATATTTAACTAGCTTAGTCGTTTATCTACACTAATTTGCCAGCATCGAAGGGTATTTTTGCTGCAGTTGTTCGGCGAGTTCCGCGGCGTCTTCGCGCGTATTGGGCGTCATGCCATCTACCAAATTAATTAAAATGGTGGGTGTTGCATCCATTTGATCTTCTAAAGCTGTCTTTAACCATCCATAAGCATAGGCATCGTCTTGCTCAATCCCCGTTCCTTCTAAGTACATTAAGCCGAGTTGGTATTGAGCTTGCTTTGCCCCCTGATAAGCCGCTTTGCGTATCCAAAGAGAGGCAATGGTTGAGTTTTCGGGAGTTCCTTCGCCTGCTAATAACATCATCCCCACCCTGTATTGTGCATAGGCATGCCCTTGTTTAGCAGCCTTGTAATACCATTGAAATGCATTTTGATAATCTTGATCGACCCCCTGGCCTTGATAAAACATCTCGGCCAATTCTACTTGTGCCACGGGCAAACCTTGATCGGCGGCAAATAGATACCAGCGATAAGCCTCTTTAAAATCCTTCGGTAAACCAAAGCCAAGCTGATATTGGCGGCCAATCCGATATTGCGCTAATGAAGCACCACTGGCATTGCTGGCTGTTTTAAACCACTGTACGCTTTTAACCAAATCCGTCTGTACCCCTCTGCCCATTTGGTAGAGAATACTGAGCATGAATTGAGCATAGGGTTGATGAGCATATTCTGCAGCCACCATATAATGCTGTGCCGCCTCCTGTAAATTACGGGGAACACCTTTACCCGCCTGATACAGATCCCCTAATTCGCTTTCTGCTAATGCCACCCCATCTGCTGCCGCCTTGGTGTACCATTCAGCCGCTTTCTGATAATTCCTGTCCACTCCCCAGCCATCTCGATATAAATTACCCGCTAATAGTTCGGCTGCAGCGTATCCTCGTTCAGCAGACAATAAAAACCATTGGACAGCCAATGGGTGGTTTCTTTTTACATCAACACCCGCATCATAAATCATCCCTAATTTAAAGGCATCTTCTGCCGATCCGCGATCGCTTGCTGCCTGATAGAACCCCAAGGCTCGTTGGACATCTTTAGGAACAAAACGCCCTTCTAAGTACATATCCCCTAATTCCGAATAAGCTTCCGTGTTGCCCTGTTCAGCAGACTCATTCAGGATTTCCAGCCCCCGATCGATACCGGGCTGCCCTTTCATCCCTCGCACTAAAAGCCAAGCAATACTATATTCTGCTTCAAAAGATCCCAAGGAAGCGGCACGATAATACCATTGGTAGGATTTCTCCTCGCTCGCCGGCAAGTCATACCATCCCCTCTTATACAAATCTCCCAAAGCAAGCATGGCAATCATGTCTCCTTGATTGGCTGCCGCCTCATACCAAGAAATGGTCTCTCTCGTATTGCGTTGAACCCCAAGGCCATCTCGATAAAAATGACCCATTTGTACCTGGGCATAGGCCAATCCACTGTGGGCTGATTTTGCAAACCAAACAAAGGCCAATTTGGGATCTTTTGCCGCGCCTTCTTCTCCATTGAGGTACATGGATCCTAGCCGCGCTTGAGCATGCATATCGCCTTCGTTTGCGCAGCGCAAGATGTATTCAATGGTTTGCTTGCGGCGGGGATCCCAGGCTACGCGTGACTGAGTTTTGTCGTTAATCACAGAAATGGTGTCGTCCTCTGGCTGAGCAGGCGGGGGAGGCAAGGGTAACGTACACGCCATGAGTTGTACCAAGCCTAAGCTCATCAAAAGAAAAATTAGATGTTTCATATCAAATTAGTATGGCACTGAACCCTTTAATTGCCTAGAGTACTTCTCTGGCTCACTTGAAAGAGTAACGGCTCAAATTATGAAATTAACTAACTTCCATTTTGTGAGCTATTTTTAAAGAATGTTTTATAACCTCGGTAAATGCTTACAAATGGTGATTGCGTGGCTAGACATGCTGCTGGCAACTGCGCTGCTTTATTGCCTTTCCTTTCTCCCCCGGTCAGTGACGCGATCCTGGTACCCCGCCCTTTTTCGTCAATGGTGTTGGATTTTTATTCGGGCTCTGGGGGTCGACTTAAAGTGTCATCAAAAAAACCGACTCCCTCTTCCCAAACATTTTATGCTGATTGGCAACCACCCTTCCGCCGTGGAAGACATTGGCATGTCCGCCTTATTTAACGCCCGCTTTCTCGCCAAAGAAGAGATCAAACAATGGTGGATACTGGGTCGGATCAGTACGGCCGCAGAAACACTTTATGTCAAGAGAGAATCTAAAGAATCACGCAAAGAAGCCAGTGAAAAACTGAAAGCCGCATTGCTACAGCAACACAATATCGGATTATACCCAGAAGGCGGCTGCAAAGGACGTCGGGTTTTCTTACCTTTCCACTATGGCTGCTTTGAAGTGGCCATTCAAACGGGAGTTCCTATTATTCCCGTCTTTCTGCATTATGAAGCCCAGGAAGCTTTTGAGTGGCGTTCGCAAGAAACGCTGCTGCATAAAATATGGGAAATCATGAGGAGTCCCAATAAAACCGCCAATTATTATGTTTTCGATGCCATTGATCCGAAGCAATTTGAAGATAAAGAAGTTTTATGTCATTATGTCCAAGATCTTTATCTCAAATGGCAGGCCAAATACCTTGAGTGATGCTAAATGGAGCCCTTCAACTTAAAAAGCCAGCAGTGGTATGTCGAAGATACCGCACTTGCACTCATTGCACGCGAAGTGGGAACACCCTGTTACATCTACTCCAAATCTGCCTTGGAACAAAGATGGCAATCCTTTCAACAAGCCTTTAAAAATCATCCCTATCAAATCAACTATGCGGTTAAAGCAAACAGCAATCTTGCTGTGTTAAATGTTCTGGCAAAACTGGGTTCAGGCTTTGACATTGTCTCTGGAGGAGAGCTGCACCGCGTCCTAAAAGCCGGAGGAGATCCCAAAAAAATCATTTTTTCGGGTGTCGGAAAGAGTGCCCAAGAATTAAGCGATGCACTGAAAGTGGGCATTGGCTGTATCAACATTGAATCGGAAATGGAACTCTCACGGTTAAATGAAATTGCGATTGCCCTCGGTCAAAAAGCCAAAATCGCCTTCAGAATCAACCCAAACGTTGACTCCAAAAGCCACCCCTATATCTCAACCGGTCTGGAAGAAAATAAATTCGGCATCCGAATGGAAGACGCACTGCTCCTCTACCAACAAGCAACAGAATTGGCTGGGATTGAAATCGAAGGACTGGCGTATCATATTGGCTCACAAATTACTTCCCTCTCACCTTTTATTGAAGCTCTGCAGAAAATACTTCCGCTTGTGCAAAGCCTAAAACAACTCGGAATTCCTTTAAAACACTTAGACATCGGCGGTGGATTAGGGGTTTGTTATCAATCCGAAACACCTCCCAGTCCTGAGGAATATATTGCAACACTGCTGGCAGAATTAGGTCCGCTCCCTCTAGCGATTCACATTGAACCAGGCCGAGCCATCGCAGCGCCAGCAGGTGTTTTATTAACCCGGGTTGAATATATTAAAAAACAAGGGACACAAAACAAATATTTTGCCATCGTGGATGCAGCCATGAATGATCTGCTAAGACCCGCTTTATATAATGCTTGGCAAGAAATAATCCCCATTCAACCGACGGTTGCCCCCACGGGTTCCTCTGCCCTGTATGATATTGTTGGTCCAGTGTGTGAAACCAGCGATTTTTTAGGGAAAGACCGTTTATTAAGCATCAAAGCCGGAGATGTTTTAATGATCCGAAACGCCGGTGCCTATGGCTTTAGCATGAGTTCAAATTATAATAGCCGACCTCGAGTTGCAGAAGTCATGGTCGAAGGAAAGACATTCCAAATAATTCGCGAAAGAGAAACCGTGGAAGATCTCTTTCGAACAGAGTATTTGTTTACTGCAACAAAATAGAAACTAATAGCAACTACTCACGCCCTGTCATCGACTCTTGCATCCCTTACTTCGTGACTCTCGTCCCTTACCTCGTCATTCCCGCTCTTTACTTCGTCATTCCCGCGACAGCGGGAATCCAGGTTTTTAAAGGCCCATTTTTGGAACTCCGCTTTCGCGAAAAAACATAAAAATAGCTCCAAATCATCCATAATAATCGAGTATTGATTACCATTTTGACAACACCCCAATAATCCATGACAATACCCATTTTAACCCCATAAAACCCAAGAGAACCTATGTCTCTATACACAGTTGCAGCCTTTTACAAGTTTATAAAGCTAACTAATACATCTGCTTTGCAAAAAACCTTGCAAGATATTTGTGCTGATCGAGAGATTATGGGCACCATTCTCCTGGCTGAAGAAGGGCTAAATGGAACCATCTCCGGCCAAACAGAAAGCATTCAAGCCATGATTGCTTTTTTGCGTTCTGACTCTCGTTTCAGTGATCTCGACGTTAAATATTCATCCGCCGAATCAAGCCCTTTTCACAAAACAAAAATCGTTATTAAACCTGAAATCATTGCCTTTACTGCACCGGGTATTGATCCTGGAGAAAAAACTGGGGTTCATGTCACTCCCAGCGAATGGAATGATTTGATTTCGGACCCAGAAGTCTTGTTGCTCGACACCCGTAATGATTATGAAATAGAACACGGAACTTTTAAAGGCGCCATCAACCCCCACACTGGAAAGTTCAGTGATTTTAAAGATTTTGCTCAAAAACAACTGGATCCCAAACAACACAAAAAAATTGCGATGTTTTGTACTGGGGGCATTCGTTGCGAAAAAGCTTCTGCTTACCTTTTGCAACAAGGCTTTGAAAATATCTACCAATTACAAGGAGGCATTTTAAAATATCTTGAACAAATCGAAGAACCTGACAGTCTTTGGGAAGGTAAATGCTTTATCTTTGATGATCGCTTGATAGTCGAACCAGAAGCCATTAACACTACAGAGTCATACTCATTGAAACAAGAAAAGTAGCCAAGCAATTCCTTCCCCCCCCTTGAAATCCCAAACTGATTCTAGGATTTATTAAGTTTTCACCTATTTGGATCGATGCCAGCCTTCCTGCTATAATCGGATAGGAAATAAACTAAGGCTTCACTTTAGTTTCTTGGGGTAGGAGATTAGGAACCCTTTTAAAAAATCCAGATGATATTGGTTTATTAACTGACATCCAGGAAAACTGTAGCCGTATGCTAAATCGATTTACTGCAAAAATTGCACTTTTTTTTATTTTGGCTATTACCTCCGAAACCACTTTTGCCAGTATCTTTTCAGTCATTCCTTCTGATAAGTCTAAAGAATATTTAGGGATTATCTTTGGTGGGAGTGTGGGTCCTCTCAGCCTAGGCGGTCATGTGAACTTTACCATCTTCTCTGCCATGATGGAAAAGTTTAATCTCATCATGCTAATCTTCGGCGTTATTTTTCTTTCGTATATCACCATCTCATCGACCATCAATACCGCCAGAGAAGGAGAAGCTCTCGGTAAAAAGTTTTCCATTTTTGTCCCAGCTCGTGCTTTTATTGGTATTTTCATGATGGTACCGGGTTACAGCTCTGGGTATTCTATTATTCAAATCTCGGTAATGTGGCTGGTTTTGCATGGCATCGGGGTAGCTAATTCCGCCTGGAATGTTATTTTACAACAATTATCTGCGGGGATAAATATCAGTTCGAACATACGTTATGAGAACGAGGCTGGAAAAATTACCCCTTTAGATCTTAGCAATTTAACAAAAGACGTGATGAAAGCCAGTGCTTGTAAAAATGTTATCAATCAAGAGATGCCGGAATTATCTACCATACCTGGTTTATTCCAACGCCAGGGGCCAATTAAGATCTATGTGGTGGCACACCCTGTAGAAGGCAATATAGGATACGATACCAAAATCAGACAAACTGCCGAAGTCAAGATTGGTCTGAGGGGTGCAGACGCTCCCTATGATCATATTTGTGGACAATTTTTGGTCGATGCTGAATTAAATAAAAACGTAAAAGACACTATTTTTACCGAAGCAAATTTACATAACAGATTAGCGATTAAACTGCGAGCATTGGTAGCCATGTTTGAAGCGGTGGATCCTGCAACTACTTTGTTGAGTAAAGGCAACTTTGACATTAATCACATCGATCAAGGTTATGTGACGGCAGCAGGCGAAGCCTATATTAACCAACTGTCAGCTCTGACCAGAGAAAAATCCCTGGATAAAACCAATTTAACCAAAGACCAGCAGACTTTAAAGAGTTATGGTTGGATCATGGCAGGCAGTTATTATTATACCATTACCAAAGAGTCACAAAATAAAGTCGTTTTAGATTCCGAATTAACAGCCGAAAAAAAGAACAGCATTGGGCGCGATGCAATGCCCAATGAGGTATATTCCTTACTCTCGAATGAACAACCCTTTGAACAACACAAAAAACTCGACCAAGCTATTCAAAAAGTGCTCGATTTTTGGGAAAAAGATAAACCAAAACCCGAAGACGTCAAATCTGCCCACGGTGTTTTGGCAAATAATACGAGCACTTCGGTAGACCCGCGTGTCAATAAATTTATTGAAAAAACGGTTGATCAAATTAAACAACCATTTTCCGATTATTTAAAATCTGTGGATGCCGGAGACCCTCTGAGTGCACTGGGTGAATTTGGCCGAGCTTTAACCTCCCGCGCTGAAGGCCAATTGTTTAATGTTAATCAGGCAGATTTACAAGAATACCTAAACTTACCTGAAGGAAAATTTTTCGAAGGGATCTGGTTTCTAATCGTCATTATTGGTGCCACATTGGGAATTTACATTCCTCTGGTGCCTTATTTAGTGTTTTTGATTTCCGCTTTTGGCTGGTTTATGGCAGTCATTGAGGCAGTATTTTTATGCCCAATGATTACAGTTGCGCTGTGCTACCCTTCCGATGAAATTTTATCAAAACTGACTAATGGCTTACATATTATTATCAACATCATGCTCCGACCCATCTTGATGATTTTTGGCTTTGTCGCTGGAATTACCTTAATGAGAGCCGGTTTTTCTTTCTTAAATTTCGGATTTATCCCTGCCTTAAATGCAGGAACAACACCCACTATCTTTAGTATTTTATCTGTTCTTGTCGTGTATGCATTTATTGTGATGTCGATCGTCAACAAATCCTTTTCACTCATTCACTTGTTACCGGCCCAAGTCATGCGATATATCGGTGGCCAAGCAGAACATTCTGATACGCAAGAAACTGTCAGAGAAGTGAAGACTGGCTTTGATTCAACCGTTGGTAGGGATCAGGCCTTAATGAATCGAGCTGCTGGAGGTAATAATAACCGTGGTAATAATGCTGGTGGTAATATTCCACAACCACCGATAAATTAATTTTCTGTAAAAAACACACTAAAGTCCAAACATTACGTCTTGGGAATCTTATTCAGCGCCCCATATTTATTGCTCTCCTTTTCCCCAGGAGCAAGTCCATAATAAAGCATTAACAGGAAATTAATAATAGGTAACAAAAAGAGAATTAATGTCACTAAACCTGACACTCCTAAATCGTGCCCTCTTTTTACAAAATAAGAAAAACAAAAAACAATAACATAAATCGTAATTGCCGTTTGTATGAAAGCAATCACCTTATTCTGCTTCTCAGTTAGCGCAAAAACCCCTGTTGATTTTTGCTCTACTTCTTTACTCTGAACATTTCCCTGCTGAAATTGCTGCATGTTATGCCTAACTTCTTTGGATAAACTGAAAATCTGTATGGGAACATAGGTAAGGATTAAGATAATATTACTCAATACGATGATGGCCCAATACATTTTGCGATCACATCTGCCCTTGAAGGTAATCCCCAGCATACGCCTCCTCATTAATACCGGTAAATTAATACTCTCTATTATCGGCTCAAAATGGGCCTTTCTTAACCGGCAAAGTTGGAGTATATACACGCATTAGGGAGATTTAGGAGGTTATGCAGCTTGAAAATTTCTTTAATATTTTTTTGCGGACTTAATTATCTTTTAACGTAAATGGCATGCGTTATATCACCCAGGACTCAACGAAGCAATCCAGTAAAATTCCCTAGATTGCTTCGCAGTTTATATTGACCATCAGAATGATTAAAACGGAATATCGTCATCAAACTCTTCGTCTGCCGTTGTGGCAACAGCCTTGGCAGGTGCTGCGACGCGAGGTGCTGCTTGGCTGGGTTCGGACATATCTTGTGGCATATCGTCGCCTGCTTGATCAAAAGCGGCACCACCCGTCCCTTTGGAATCCATTAATTGCATATTGCTTGCAATAATTTCGGTGGTATAACGTTCATTCCCATTTTGATCTTGCCATTTATTGGTGCGCAAAGTCCCTTCCACAAAAACGCGTGAACCTTTGCGAAGATATTGTGCTGCAATCTCACCCAAACGATTAAACAAAACAATGCGATGCCACTCGGTACGCTCTTGGCGTTCACCGCTTTGTCGATCTTTCCATACTTCGCTGGTGGCTACTCTAATGTTGGTCACCGCCGAACCGCTGGGCATATAACGGACTTCTGGATCAGCCCCCAGATTGCCCATAATCATCACTTTATTTAACCCTCTTGCCATTTTAAACCCCTCATATATTTACTGTATATCCACAAAAACCAGAATAAGGTTAGCCCTACAGAAAACCATAATATCCCTACCATACCATAATTTTCATTTAGCCTACCACCCGCAAGACCACCGATAAAAATCCCAAAAAATTGAGCGGAGGAGTAAACCCCAAGTGCTGTCCCTTTCGCTTTCGGGGGAGCAAGTTTAGAAACTAATGAAGGTAAACTAGCTTCTAACGTATTGAACGCCGTAAAAAAGAGGCAAAGGCTAACCGCTAAACCCAAGGGCGAATGAAAATAACCCCCAATGCCCAATTCGGACAAAATTAAGAGCAAGACAATCCCCACTAACCCTGTCTTAGCGTAGGGTTTTTTCTCTAAGAACAACAAACAGGGAACTGTGAGGATCAAAGATCCTAAAAAAACAAACACATAAAATTGCCAGGTTTTTCCTGCAAAGCATTCAATTCCGTTTACCGCAGTGGGAATTTGCAAAAATAAAGCAACTAATATGGCATGCAGTGCAAACACCCCAAAATTGAGGATACTTAATTCCGCATGCAAAAAAACCTTCGGAATATCTCGCAAAACGGGTATGGCTTCATTCTGCACCGATGGGTTCACCGGCGTTGGAACAAAGACTGCCAACACCACAATGGCCACTGAGCCCAGAATCGCGGTTAACCAAAATATTCCCTGTACACCCATCACTTCCTGCAAAATAGGCCCTAATACCATCGCTAAAGCAAAAGACAGACCTATCGTAATACCTAAGATAGCCATCACGCGGCTTCGAATCTCAGCTCGAATGAGATCCGCTGCCAAGGCCATCAGCACACACCCTATCGCACTGACTCCTTGCAAACTACGCCCTGCGATCACCCCATAAATCGAGGTGGATCCCGCAGCAACCAGGCTTCCGGCGACAAACAACAGTAACCCGATCACAATGACAGGCTTACGGCCAAAATGATCGGAAGCAAAGCCCAAAGGGATTTGCAAAGCGGCTTGGGTAAAACCATAGATCCCCACAGCAATCCCTGCCAGCGTTGGCGTTACATTACTTAGTTGTTCAGCATATATTGTAAAAACCGGCAATATCATAAAGAGACCAAGCATCCGCAAGGAAAAAATCCCTGCCAAAGCAAGCACGGCTTGACGTTCGATAGGAGTAACGGTTGCTCGATTCATACAATTCTTGGTTATGTATCTTCACAGACTCAGCTAATTATCGTATAGTATCAACTTATCCCAACGAGTGAAAACTGAAAGTTTAAGCGAGCATGCACACAATAACGATTCGCGGCGCACGCACCCATAACCTTAAAAACATTGACCTAGAAATTCCGCGCGATAAGCTCATTGTTATTACCGGGCTTTCTGGTTCAGGCAAATCTTCTTTAGCGTTTGATACCTTATACGCCGAAGGTCAACGACGTTATGTTGAATCTTTATCGGCTTATGCCAGACAATTTTTGTCGCTCATGGAAAAACCCGATGTTGATCACATCGAAGGATTATCACCGGCCATCTCCATTGAGCAAAAATCCGTTTCCCACAATCCACGCTCAACGGTTGGAACCATCACTGAAATACATGATTATCTTCGGCTGTTATATGCCAGAGTCGGCACGCCTTATTGTCCAACGCATCATACACCTTTGGCTGCCTATACCATTAGTCAAATGGTGGATCTCATTTTAAGCCTACCGGAAGAATCCAAGATAATGGTACTTTCCCCGGTTGTACAAGCGCGCAAGGGAGAACATATTCAACAAATAGAAGAGCTGCGTAATCAAGGGTTTATTCGTGCCAGAATTGACGGCGTTCTTGTCGAACTAGAGGAAGCGCCAAAGTTGGATTTAAGACGAAAGCATTCCATCGAAGTGGTCGTCGATCGGTTAAAAGTTAAACCCGAAATCCAAGGCAGATTGGCAGACTCCCTGGAAACCGCCTTAAACCTGTCGAATGGACTGGTCTACATCCCAGTGTTAAACGATCAGGGGAAAACCCTTAAAGAACTCGTTTTTTCCTCCAAGTTTGCTTGTTCCGACTGCGGGTATAGTTTAGAAGAATTAGAACCTCGCCTTTTTTCCTTTAATAACCCTTCAGGTGCCTGCCCAACCTGCGATGGTTTGGGGCTAAAACAATTTATTGATCCCAACAAAGTGATTACCAGTGAGAATTTAAGCCTGGCCAGTGGCGCCATCCGCCATTGGGACCGACACCATTTTTATTACTACAGCATGTTAAGCTCGTTAGCCAAGCATTATCGATTTGATTTAGAGACCCCTTTTAAAAAACTGTCTAAAAAAATTCAAGACATCTTACTCTATGGCAGTGACGAGGTCGAAATCCAATTTCGCTATGTTCAGGATAACGGCCAAGTGGTAACCCGTAAACATGCCTTTGAAGGCGTTATCCCTAATATGGAACGGCGCTACCATGAAACAGATTCCGGTTATGTCCGTGAAGAATTGGCGAAATTTTTAACGCAACAAGCGTGTAAAGAGTGTCAAGGAACTCGACTGAAAGAAACCGCCCGAAATGTCTTAATTGAAAAACACAGTTTGCCACACCTTTCTGCATTTTCGATTTCGGAAGCACAAAATTTTTTCAAAAAATTAAAACTCCCAGGTGCACGGGGACAAATTGCCGATAAAATTTTAAAAGAAATTATCGGCCGCTTAGAATTTTTAATGAATGTGGGGTTGGAATATCTATCCCTGAATCGCAGCGCCGATACGCTTTCCGGAGGTGAAACTCAACGCATACGTTTGGCCAGTCAAATTGGTGCAGGGTTAGTCGGTGTCATGTACGTACTAGACGAACCCTCAATTGGACTGCACCAGCGAGATAATGCGAGATTATTAAAAACGCTCAATCACTTGCGAGACTTAGGGAATACCGTCATTGTGGTCGAACATGATGAAGACGCTATATTAAGTGCTGATCATATTATTGACATCGGCCCAGGTGCTGGGGTACACGGTGGGACAGTAGTGGCTGAAGGCACTGCAAAACAAATCATGAAAGCACCCCACTCTCTCACAGGACAATATTTATCGAGGAAGAAAACCATTCCCATCCCAAAGAAACGCAAAAAGTATAATCCTGACTTGACGATCGAGTTGAGTGGTGCAACTGGAAATAATTTAAAAAACATTACAGCTGTTTTCCCTATAGGTCTTATCACGTGTGTCACAGGCGTTTCTGGATCAGGGAAATCGACTTTAATCAACGATACTTTATTCCCAATTGCCGCCATAACCTTAAACGATGTCAAACAAATCGAGGCCAGAGCTTATTCAAACATCACCGGTCTTGAGCACCTCGACAAAGTCATCGACATTGATCAAAGCCCGATTGGACGAACGCCTCGTTCGAATGCGGCAACCTACACCGGTTTGTTTACCGATATTCGTGATTTATTCTCGAATACCCAAGAAGCTCGCAGTCGTGGTTATAAACCAGGACGCTTCAGTTTTAATGTCAAAGGAGGACGCTGCGAGGCTTGTCAAGGAGATGGTCTTATCAAAGTCGAGATGCACTTTTTACCCGATGTCTACGTTCCTTGTGACATCTGCCAAGGAAAACGATATAACCGAGAAACGTTAGAAGTGTTATATAAAGGTAAAAATATTCATGAAATTCTAGAAATGACCGCCGAAGAAGCCTTAGAATTTTTTAAATCGATTCCACCCATTGCGCGCAAACTGGAAACTTTAATAGATGTCGGACTGGCCTATATTAAAATTGGCCAAAGTGCCACGACTTTATCCGGGGGAGAAGCGCAACGAATCAAACTGTCTAAAGAACTTTCCCGCCGAGACACAGGGAAGACCCTTTATATTTTGGATGAACCCACCACCGGATTACATTTCCACGATGTTAAACATCTCTTAGAAATCCTACAACGATTATCCAATCGCGGAAATACCATTATTGTCATCGAACACAATCTGGATGTCATCAAAACAGCAGATTGGATCATTGATTTGGGACCCGAAGGAGGGGATGGTGGTGGTCAGATGGTTGCGTTTGGGACACCCGAACACGTTGCCAGTGTGAAGCAATCTTATACCGGCCAATTTTTAAAGGGCATATTAAGAGAGGCACCTCATGTTTACAGTTGATACCTTACTGAACGATGGCTTTATGGGTGACAACCATCAAGTGATAGCAATCCAAGAACAGGTGGAACAACAACTCGGACCACGCTTTCGTAAAGGGGCCGTACTTAAAGATAACGATCCGGAAAGTGCTAATGCCTTAGAAAAAACTCTAACCACGGCTGATCAACATATTTTGATCGTCAGCGGGAGTCACGGCTATGATTTTATTAAGAAGGTACGAAAGCTCGTCGCAGAAAAAAAACCGATCGTCATCTGGGTTGGACATCAAGATCCGGGGTTAATTGCAGAAGAAACATTATTTAAGCTTGTAGGCTTACCAACACACGTCACAGAAGGGAACCCCGCCTTAGAACTGACGTTTAAAGAGCGTTTAGTTGCGATGCAAGCCGTGCCAAATACTCTGAAAGCAGATGAATTATCCGGGGAAAAGGCCAAATGGAACAGCACTTACCCTGAAGAACAAATCCCCGATGCACCGGAAGGATATATTGGCGTCTTTTTAGGCGGTGACGCACCAGAGCCCAATAACCGTTACCATTATTGGAGTGAAGAGAATGCCCACCAATTAGGCCAGAAATTTGGTCAAATGGCCTTACAATCTGGAAAATTTTTATTAATCACGAACGGTCCTCGTACCGGCAAATTTTACCCAAACTCACAAGATCTCGAAACCATAAACCCGTCCACAGGCAAACTGAACGATCCTGTTGTTCGTCAAAGTGAAAATATCGCTTGGCTTTCCTATCATTCCCTGACTGCCGAACACAAAATGAGTCCCGATAAAAATCGAATTCCACATGCTCTCGGTGCCCCTCTCGATCCCGTGAGTGCTGCTTTCATCCAAGGAGTAATAGACAGTGGGTTAAACCAAGCACGGTATAGATTTATTGACTTTCAATTTGGCAAATCTGCCTATAAGGCCATCATCAGCGCTTTAGTGGAGCCTACCCAAAGCAAATCTATTGCTTGTTATAGCGCAGAGTCCATTTCTTATGCCGAAATTGGGTATTTCGCCGAGAACACTTTTGGATTTCGCGTCGATAGTATGAATGAAGGACATCAAAGAGCTTTGCAACGTTTCAGTGAGCAAATTCATTTCATCGGAGTCTTGGATTGGACGAGACCTCTGGCAGAGCAATCACTGGATATCACATTGAAACAACAGTGGATTCAGCAATGTGGGAATAAAGATGCCGAGCACGTTGCCCAATCGCTACTCAGAATGATTAACCGCCCTGCCGAACAACAAATACCAACCAAACAAGTACTCCCAGACCCTTTGGCCTATGCTTTTCAAGCGCTGTCCACGCAACAAGATGGCACAACCCCAATCACGAGTGAGCAGTCCCAAAGGCTTGTCTTAGAGCAATAATCGTTTCCCCATGGTTTTTTACTTAATAGCTGTGTTAGCATTGGGTTTGCGAACGGGCACATAAGTTTGGACGTGGCTAAAAGTCTTAAGCAAGGCTTTTAAATTCCAGGATGAATACCGAATTTTTAGTTTGTTACTAAACAATGGTGAAATTATGTATTCATATTTAAGTAAAATGATCCGAACTCAGTCCAAACAAGTCCGTATTATTCCAACTTATTTTCTCAGTGTTTTCTTACTGATCGCGGCAACACCAAATCTATCCTGGGCGGTTTCCCCCTCAACACGCTCCTCCTTCAAGACCTATATGGGTCTCGATTATATCCAACGAGATCTAAAGATGGTCCAGGGATATGGCCAGGGAATTTTTAACAAAAGATTGCCTCAAGGAAACGTCTATCTTGGGTTACAACTGAATGAGTATTGTGGGATTGAAGCAGGTTATTTATTTAGTCAGAGTTCTACGCGCACAGCCTTGACCATCAACTCATCCCTGCTCAATGGAATACCCCTGGATGACAATGAGTGGTTTATTACAGAAAATAAAATAAACCTTTCGGGACCTCATCTCAGTTTGGTAGGTTATTCCCAAATCAATGCTTCGAATTTCTATCTCACGGGTTCAGTAGGACTAACCGTCTTAAAACTAAAAGCCGAACTGAAACCCCTTATGGATTACAATCATCCAACGAATGATCCCAATTGGACGGCAGCAAAAACCCGGCATTTTAACCATCAAAAAGTCATTGCCAAATTGATGGGCGGAGTGGGTTATCACCTGACTGAGTCGACTGCGATTCGCATCTTAGTCGGATATGAAACCACCTCCAGTTTTAAAAATCTTAT
>JABDFC010000020.1 GCA_013286785.1 Gammaproteobacteria bacterium | reverse complement strand
ACCTATGCCTGCATATATCCAACCAGCGTTACCTATTTGGTAGAAACACACATCAAAAATCCCCAAGGAAACGATGGTTAGGTACAGCATTTTTTTAATCCCACCTCGATCGATTTGACTTCCGATCACAGGGGATGTCATTAACATAATAAAATTAAATATCGCAATGGTAGAAAGATAGAACCATTCTGGAAATCCTTTTTGCTTCAAATGAATCATCAATAAACCATCGTTAAATCGCCCTAGAAAAAACAAGAAGACAATCAGTAAAATAGGCGTTAATTTTTTAAAAATAACATTGAATTCCTGCAAAGAAAATTTGGACGTTTCTACACCCGATACGTTTAGGAAACCCGAAAAGATAATCGTAGGAAAGACCAATATGCAGCAGAGAACCACAAAGAAATTGAGATTTTCATTTAGGCTTCCTAAGAAAATGGTCGAGATACTCACTACCAAAGGACCCAAAACACAACCAGCTGTCTTGGTGACGCTTAAAATACCCAAAGCAATGCCTTTGTTCACAGCTTTTTCGGCAACATAGGCATCTCGGGGTGAGGCAAAAGTTCCATTCGAGATACGTTCTAACGTTTTTGAGAATAAAACAGTCCAAGGATTTGGGATTAACAGTAACGCTTTAGAAGCAAAAGCCATCCCGGTAGAGCAAACAAAAATCGCTCGCTTATTCTTAATCTTATCAAATAACACGCCATTAACTAATCTAAAAAGATTTGACAAGAATTCGGTTGTCCCTTCCATTAGACCTAAGACCATGAGAGAAAGACCTAAGGAGTCGGTCACCAGGAAAGGAACCATGGTCATTCCAATCGTTGTAGAAATCGCTAATAAGAAGTTGATACCGTAAACCAAATACATTCTTTACGACAACCCATCAATAAAAGGCCATTTTAATTCTAAATGATTATATTGTCTATCAAATAATATTTAAATGGTTTCCGGGTGGACGAAACTGAATCTAATAGGGGGAGATACACCATTACATAAGAGTAAGGGATCGATATCACTTAATGCCTTGTCAACTGTCCATTGACATAACGATTCGCAGACAACGTATAGAAAGTGTCTAGTTTAAACAAATTAAATTTGGTCCCCTTATCATAGATATCCAATTTTTCTAAATTTTTTAAGCGTTTTGAAAAATGAACAAAAAATGGTACTCCCAGCAAATTGACGACAATTTTAACAAACATCATTCCAAAGATTAACGAGATCAATAGCCTAGTATTCATGGTATTATAAAATGCAATAAAGCCAAACAATGCACTGTCAACACTCGCTGCAATGACGGTTGCCAGAATATATCGTGCGCCAACATATCTACCTTGAAATTCGACTTTTAATTTGGCCATTACAAACGTATTTAAAGGTTCCGCACTAAAATAACTAATTAATCCAGCAACAATGGCTCTGTTATTAGCCTGCAATAGCAGATCAAACATTTCATTATACGAATGATATTCCGGGCTGGGCAAACGTATGACCAGTTGTCCATATAATATAACGATAACATTAAACAGAAAGCCGCCCCATATGGATAATCGAGCATATTTATAGCCATAAACTTCGGTAATAAGATTTGAAAGGAAAAAAGTGAATGCAAAAATAAATGTCCCCGCATTCGTAACAACGCCAAATAGTTTGATTAGTCTCAAATCAAACCAATTTCCTAAAACAATGATCATTGAATATGATGAAGCTAAAAACCACAAATACTTCGGCGTAATTTGAAGGGCGCGCAGGCCCGCTACTTCTTGTTGCATAATTTTTGTTGCCTCTGTTACCGTCTGTGTATAAAAACAAGATGATAATCCAACGCCTGTATAGGTTAATACAGGATTGGTATCATTGACAATGATTTTTCTGACTTGAGCCTTTAAATTGCCAGCTTAATAACTATTTTGTGGGTGTTGTGTTTCATAGTCATCATTCATACATTAATTAGATTGCGCAGTTTTCGACCAATCTGCTAAGATGGGACATTGTCCTCGATGTCACCAAAAGTAGAGGCATGGTCATGAAAAAAAATTATTTTAGCCGTTCAATTGAAGAACACCGTGCACTCACTCAATCGCTAAGCCCCACGGCAGAACCTGCCCAGTCCGTGCGAACTGTATATTTAGGCGTGCTGACTGCTTATATCCCAAGTCATCTAACCCCCCCCTACCCTACCATCTTATATTTGCCAGGAAACGCATTTGTCGCTTCTGAAACAGGGTTTACCGATTTTATCTGCAGCCACCTTGCTCGACTTTCAGGTTGCCAAGTCTTAGTCACTCAACACCGACTGGCTCCTGAATATCGATACCCCGATGGGTTACACGATGTAATAATACTTCTAGAAAAGCTCACTGCAGATGCTAAAAGTAAACCCTCCATTTTACGAATCGATCTCAACCGTTTTGCGATCTCGGGGTACAGCTCTGGGGGTAATTACGCTGCAATTTTGGCAAGATATGCAAATAGATTTAACATTTCCTTTCAAGTACTGATCAGCCCAATGTTAGATCTGACTCGATCAGACAAAGGGTATAGACAATACGAAAGAAATGATACTGTCACTTCTGAAGCATTTATTGCATGGTTTCTAAATCTCTATCTCCACAGCAAAGTTGATCGCTGCGTACCACTTGTCTCCCCCTTTTGGGAACAATCAGAAATAATGCGATTACTGCCACCCACTCATCTTATCTGTGGAGAATATGATATTTTCAGAGGCGATGCTGAAGGCTATTTTTCTCGTCTAAATAAAGCACGTGTTATGGCAAGTCTATGGGTAGTGAAAAAAGAGAATCATGGCCTACTGTGGCATAACTTGAAAGTAATTACTGCAGTGGCAAAAATTGTCAGTTCTCACCTAGTGGACGATTTCAGAATAGAACCACCCATTTCTAACCGTTCAGTCTTGCAAAAAGAAAATGGCAATAAGGAAACGCGAAAAATCAATCCAGAGTTACTGGCCAATTCTATAGTAAGGTTCATGTCTGGGAATACAGCATCATCTCAACCAACCCCACTCGAAGCTATTACTCTTGTGGCAGAACCCATGGCCGAGAATATAAAACAAGAACTATCCGCTGAACCCGCCTCCCCGAAAACAAGTGAAATCCCAACTCCACCTCAAACTGCAAATGCAGACACCCCTAAATGCTCTGAAAAACTTATAACAAGGTTAACTGTCATTCATGAGCGGATGCAGAGCTCGAAATCAGCTCTCGAGTTTCCTGTACGATGCCCTAATCGTTCCTCAAAACACACCTTAACTTATTACAATATGCCTAACACCTACACTGGAATGCCATTGGGAAACAAAACTCCAACTTCAAGCTTTCTGAAAACGATGGTTACCCCTCGGTGCCGAATAAATGTGGATCCCTAGTTCCTTTAACGATTGAAAAGATTGGATCAACCCGGTTTATCCATGCTTGGATCTGAGTTGGCAGAAAATCAATATTATCAACCTTTTGTTTTGTGACGTAAAACCCAGCATTTTCGAGGATTGAACAGATTTTGAGTAATTGATTATTAAACGGCGAATATTGCATTTCATGAACTTCAACCATAATTTCCTTAACCAAATGCAGTTTAATACCTAATTCTTGTAATACTTCATGCTCAGCACATTCAATATCCATTTTTAAAAAATCGATTTCCTCAGTAACAAATTGTGAGAGCAACGTCGCTTTAACTAAAACTTCTATTGAAGAATTTTGCTGATGCCCCCACAATTTTATAATTGAATTGCCTCTACTGTCCGCTTGTCTTTCATGCATCTGACCATAAAAAGGGACAAACCCCCGTTTATTAGATAACGCCGCATTGACTAAAATAACATTTTTTAATTTATTGGCCGTTACATTCGTTTTCAAAATATTGAAAGCATTCGGATCGGGCTCAAAACAGATAATTTTCGCATCGGGATATTGACTTTTAAAAAACAACGTCGCCAGCCCTATATTACTACCAGCATCAATAATGACAGGCCTTTTCTTGTTGGTTTTAAATTCATATATTTTTTGAACAAAAATTTCTTCATAAAGTGCAGAGGCCATTTCTTCATTACAGTAGAAAAAGTCAAAATTCTCTATTTTAACCGAGGTTAAAGAATGATGTTCTTTTTTTTGACGAAGAAAATGATTCATTATATTCAACTTGTATATAACATAGAGTTAACCAGGGGGATACGGAAAGGTAAAGTACAGATAAATTTCGTGCCTTTTCCCGGCTCACTTTTTACATCCAGCTCCCCTTCTAAATCATGCATTAATTGCTTAATGATAGATATGCCCAAACCAAAACCTTTAAATCCTGTAGAGTCCTGAGTATGCTTATTATATTTCCCATACAAGTAATGTTGATATTCTTCCGGCACTCCAATCCCGCTATCTTCTATGATCAAATAGAGATACACATCTTTATCTTGCTGATCGGCCAATTCCACTCTAATTCTAACATAGCCCACATGAGTAAATTTGAGGGCATTACTTGTAAGATTAAGCAATAGTCTTTGTATACGGCCAGGATCTCCGATAACAATTTCAGGGACATTTTTTTCATATTCCAAACTTAATTCTAATTGTTTACTCTTTGCTGTAACGGCTTCCATTGTCATAACTTCAGACACCAATTGTTTTAAATCAAATTTCTTGCTTAGAATAGGTGCATGGTTAATGTCCGCCTTAATGAACTCTAATACAGAGTTACAATATTTTAGCAATGCTTTCGCTGATTCTGAAATATTTCTCAGGCACTGTTTTTTGTAAGGATCTGACTCCTTTTCTTCCAAAACGGAAGCTAAAGACCAAATCCCGTTAAACGGAGTACGGATATCGTTTTCCATATTACGAATTAAATCTATTTTTGATTGATTAACTGCTTCTGCATATTCCTTTGCTTCTAGAAGTTCCGTCTCCATCCTTTTCAGATAGGTTATGTCAGTCGTATTGCCAACCACACCAAAAATCTCGCCTTGCTCATTGCGCAACGGTTTTTTATAGGACAGTTGAACCAACTCTTCCCCAGATTCCAGAGTCAACCTTTCTTCATCGGTGCAGACCGTTCCTGAATTCATCGTTTCAAGATCATGTCTTCTATACTGATCGGCAACTTCTTTGGAAAATAAATCATAGTCTGTTTTGCCAACAATGGATTCCCAATGTAAACCTAGGCTTTTCATTTTTTCCCTGGCAAAATTATTGTGTCCTAAGTAGACGCCATTTTTGTCTTTCCAGTAGATAGATCCTGGCAACTCGTCAATAATGTTGCTTAAACTATGAATGGTTTTTTTTTGTTCAACAATGATATCCTGTAAACTTTTATTTTCCTCATTTTGAGCCGCCATTACTAAGATCCTCTTCATCCAAAACCTTCAATTGGCTTTCCACCTCAATTGACTTATTTTACCACTCAGCCCACCCTAAAAATGCTGTAAATTAAACCAGATTTTCTAAAGGGGAATTTATGAACACTGGGCAGCTTGTGACCTTCTTGAATGGATCCCCGCTGCCACGAGAATAACGGAGGCCTCGCAGGAATTCAGTTAGCGGTGTCTGACATCTTTTTTGACTGCGGCAAACTCACCTGAGAAAGACACTGCTAAGCTTCCTGTCTGAAAGATTTTTGAATTCAACTTTATTCGCGCCTTTCCTTTGTGAATTAACATCCGATCAAATTGAGGCCAGACCAGAGGAGAAAACAAGCATTCTGCCGTAAAATCATCCGTCACAGGCCTTAAGTATTCTATATGGCTCTCTGCAATGACGATTTCCACCGGCAAAGCTATTTCTCGAACATGAATGAAAATAAGACTCCAACAAGATAAAGTCGCCACAGCATGCAAACTTCCACCAAAAGCCGTTCTCTTGTGATTGATATTTTGCTTTAAAGGCGCACTTAACAACACCTTTTCTGTTGTTGCTTCTTCGACTTTCAATCCCATCGCTTCCGCAATGGGGATGTGTTCCCAAATATACTGCTGTAAAAAGAGGCGATCAATGGGCATATTCTTCCCCAAATCTTACAATCCTTTATAGATAAACCATCTCTAAGTGCTGTTCACCTTGTTCTGTAACGCGATATCCTTTTTTGGTTTGATCGCAGGCGATGATCCGATGCAATTGGCCATCCACATAGTGCGCGGCGGTATCATCTTCTAATGCAATCCCAGGACTCACTTCTTTATTTTTTATCATACTTAAAAAGGCCGGTCGCCGTTCTGGCTCTGAGTCGTAATGAGGACAGCAACTCCCTTTCAGAAGTCCAAGACCCGCAAGAGCCCCTAACGGCCACACGGAATCGGTAATACACTGCTCAAACCAACAGATGGCACCCGCACTAACACCTGCTAATACGGTGCTGTTTTGATAAGCTTCAAACAACACTTCATCTAATTTCCACTCGCGCCAAAGTGCTAGCATGCTGCGGGTGTTGCCACCACCCACATAAATCAAGTCTTGTTGTAAAAGGTGATCTTTCCAAGTATTTTCTACCCTGCCAAATAATGAAATCCAAGAAGGTCTAGCACCCAGCGATAAAAATGCTTCATAGAACTTTGTAATGTAGTCTTTATCTTCAACGCTGGCTTGGGGTAAAAAACAAACCCTAGGATTGGATAAATTGGTTTGTTGCAGGAGATACCGTTCCATTTTGTACCCATTTCGCGGCTTCGTAAATCCGCCGCCGCCAATCGCAATGATTTGTTGCATGTTCAATCCTTTACAAAGGTTAGATTAAATTTTGACACCGAGTTTATACAGAAGTCAATTCCACCGGCTTTTTACTTGCGGCCTTCAGCTGAACCAAAATTGCCGCCGCTAAGATAATGATCATACCAAAAAATTGTAAGAACGATAACGTTTCATCTAACACAATCACGCCAATCATCACGGTCGAGATGGGCTCTAAAACGGAAATTAAGGCTGCTTTAGTCACCGGAACTTTTTTTAATCCCACAAATAATAACCACAAAGGCAAAGTCGTTCCCAGTAAGGCAATCCCCACACAATACCCCCAAGACCCATTACTCTGCGGTGTATTGAATCCATTTCCCTGCCAACAGATCAGTGCAAAGAACAGCATATTACCGACACAAACCATTAAACTCGCCCAAACGGGAGGCAGGTGTTCTCCTCCTCTTTTACTGGCATAAAAATAAATGCCATAAAATAAAGCCGAACCCATGCCTAATACAATTCCAAAAGGATCAAATTGAACATCATTCGATAGCGCTAACAGTAAAACGCCCGGAATCATAAGCACAATGGCCAATAATTCTCTTGGTGTCAATTTCTGGTGATCGATAATCCAATTCAAAAACGCCACAATTAAAGGAAAGGCGTAAAAGATAACCATTGCAATTCCACTCCCAATATAGGGAATTGCCTGAAAAAAACAAAACGATGAAAGGCTATAGAATATCCCCCCCAACCCCAGACAAGACAACAGTCCTTTCAATGAAATATGCCGAATTGAATACCCTTTTAGCAGAGGTAATAAGAGCAAGCTGGCAAATAAAAACCGCCAGAATAGCATTTGATAAGCTGTAAAGCCCGCGTCAAATAAGCGGCTGCCAAAAAAACCAATGGTTCCAAAGCTTATCCCTGACAAGCCAATCGCTATGGCTGGAAGATTTCCGCAGATGCTCTGATAAAAACGTTTCATGCTCGATGAAGACCTCTAAGGTTATAAGGAAAAAATGATAGTTTATAACGTAACTATTTTCAACCAAAATGGGCCATTAGCAGGTGGCTGATCAGCACAACAGTATGTCGGATAACACATTTTGTTTCTCCTTTTGAGAAACGAACCCCATCCAATGGGTAAAGTGTCCTCTGAAGAAGGGTAAATTGCAGAAAGCCATTGTCTATCATGACGTTAAGGTGAATAATAAAATGAATTAACCACTGTAATGCAATCTTAAACCCCTGGGAGAAACTCTATGAAATTGTACTATTCCAAAGGAACCTGTTCGTTAGCTGTGCGCATTGCCCTCCATGAAATCGGCATCAAAGCCCAATACGAAGCCGTTAACCTTAAAATCAAACAAACTGAATCCGGTAAAGACTTTCTCAAGATCAATGCAAAAGGAGCAGTCCCTGCATTGGAATTAGATAATGGCGAAATCCTAACCGAGAATGCCGTTATCCAACAATACTTGGCAGATTTGCATCATGCCACCACTGTATTGCCCGAGGTTGGCAATTTCAAACGTTACCGAGTATTGGAATGGTTAAATTATGTCAGTACAGAAATTCATAAAGGGTGTGGCGCTCTCTTTCATCCCAAAATTCCTCAAACGGTGAAAGATGAAGTTTTTATCCCCATGCTCAAAGCGAAGTTTGACTATCTCGATGCGCATTTTGCCAACAGTCCTTTTTTGCTTGATCACTTTACCCTGCCCGATGGGTATTTATTTGTCATTCTTTCCTGGTTGCCCAAATTTAATATTGATATTAACGATTGGAAAAATGTGTCGCGCTATATTACCGATGTGAAGAACCGATCGTCTGTCAAGGCCGCCTTACAAGAAGAACAATTGTTATAGCAACAATCCTGCGATGGGAACCGGTAATCGGTGCGGCGCCTTGAAAGGTCTCGCTTCTATCAAAAACGTGGTGGGGGATATCGATTATCTATCTTAATAAACAACTTCTTCCCTAAAAACAGAACGCCGTGGTGCGACGTTCTGTAGGGTTTGGTCACTATTAGCATCAGTTTTCACCGTTATTACCAAAGGGGGTAGGCCGTTGTGGCCGTTGCGGCCGTTGCGGTGCGCCTGAGGTTGCTGGTAACTGTCTTCCCGCATTTGTGCGTTGTTGTTGCTGACCTGGCGGGGTAGGCAACGGTCTTCCTTCAGGGTGACCTGCACCGCTTGGCAAATAACTCTGTCCCTGCGGTGGTCTTACTACAGTTCTAAGCGGCACTTGAGGTTGTAAACCAGTGGTGGGTTTAGGCGGCACTGCAGGTCTTGCACCAACGGATGACTGAGCAGCTACTGGAGGTTTCAATCCTTCTTTATAACCATCTAAAATAGCTACTCGCATTTTCTCAGCTACTTCAGGGTTTGGCTTATCGCCTAAAAGTTTTCTTGCCTCATTAGCACATGTTTCATTCATTATTGACGCTAAATTGTCCTTGAGCAAATTGGCAAAATATGTTTTATTCGTATAATATTTAGGGTCTTTTAAACAATCTATCCATGCTTGATAATTTGTCATATCTTTTGGTAGCGCTGTTTTTTCCTTCAACTTAGCTAGAAATGGTTCCAGTCCTTCAGCTGCTCCTGGTTTAACTGCTGCAACAGGCCCCCTACGAACAGGAGGAGGACTCACAGGCGCAGCAATTCGCACTGGATTGCCTTCTGCATCTCTCTCAACAGGTTTTAACCCAGCAACACCAGCAACTTTTATGTTACCAGATCGATGAGCTTCATACTGCCGCTTACAATCATCAACAGTAGATGTATCGATTTTATCGATATCCTTAGGAAGCCCTATTTCTTTCCACATTTTTAAAACCATTTTTCCTAACGTGGAATTTGCAGGATTTTGCCCTTTGGCTTTCATTTGCTCTCGAATATCTAATAGACATCCTATTAAAATACTTCCTTTTTGTGTATCAGGGTAACCTGCTTCATTATTTCGCAACTGAATTAAAACACTTTGTAGCTGGTCAATCTGAGCAGGTCTAGACTTGTCTTGACGTATTCTACTTTTTATTGCGTATTTACGGCCACTTTCATATTGACTTTCTATCCCAGAGGTTCCCTCTTGATAAAATTGTTCAATCAAATTGGCTGCATTTGTGCGCTGTGATTGGGTAATTTTGCCTCCTTCTATAGCTACACCAATCAGACTTCTCGCAAAAAGAGGTTCAATTCGGTTTTTTATCTTATTAAAAGGATTATTTTGATCCTTTGAAGACGGAGTCGCATAAGACTTAAAATGTTCCACCAATATTTTGGTATCACCAACGGCCAGCTCAGAATTATCCTGCTCCATTTGTAAACACAGGTTATCAACGATAGCACCTAAACGACTAGGATATTTGGCATTTTGCAACACCGATCGTAGAAATACAAGACCACCATAAAATTGTTGGGCGGAAATCTTTCCTTGTTGCGCACACAAAATTAACGCTTCAAGAATATCAAGCTGATCCTTTCTGTCTTTACTAGTAAAGAAAGCATGCGCTACTTTTCCACCTAGTCCGGGGGATGTTGTATCTTTTTTATAAGCGGCCCTAAAGTCTGCATTAAGTGCGCCCTTAAGATTCTGATACTCTTGTAAATCAATTAAGTCACTAATAGGCTTAGGCATTGCTCTTCTCCTCATGTACATTGCAACTCAAAAAAATACACTTCAATTTAAATGAATCTGCAACTATTTTAAAAACCTTTTGATTAATCAATCACCTATACTACTTGTTCTTGAATTAACCTTTTTTACCATAACTTTATAGACTAGGGTTCCAAAATTCAGTTCCTTCCTTGAAGACAAAATAGTTCATCTAAGATTGAATTTTTGGAGTAAATGCACGCGATGAGCACTTCAATTATTTATTAGAGATGTTCAAAGCCACTATGGGTTACTTGAGAGTGTTGTGGGTAGGATTGACTTCTTTTAGTCTATAATCCCATAATATCTTCTGATTTTTGACACAACCGTTAACCGCAATGAAACAAGACTTATTTTCAGGAGCTTTTATGATGAAATCTAAGAAATGGGTTGGCTTAATCGCCTTAGTTATTACCTTGACTGGTTGCTCCGGTGCAGGCCCCAAGCAAACTGGCGGACAACTCATCGGCGGTGCCACCGGCGCACTGATTGGTTCACAATTCGGTAGAGGCACAGGCCAATTATTTGGTGTGGCCATTGGCGCATTGGCAGGCTCATACTTAGGGGGCGCCATCGGCCACCAATTAGATGAAAAAGACAAAGCATTGGCTCAGCAAAATATGCAAAGCACTTTAGAATCTGCCCCAGATTATCAAGAAAAAACTTGGAAAAATCCAAACAATAATCATTCAGGCAGTATTAAAGTGACCCGTACCCAAGAAATCCCACAAAACAATACGGTCTGCCGGGATTATGTGAATACCGTTATCATCGACGGCCAGCAAGAAAAAGTCCATGGTCGTGCTTGCCGTGACATTCGCGACACCAAAGGCCAATGGATGGTCCAAAATTAATCTTTAGTAGTTAACCCTTGATATCGTCCCTCTCTCAACAGCTTAAGCTGAGAGAGGGGACTAGGGCTTACACTGCCCCATCTTTAGACAAATCTTTTTAACAATTCGCAATAAATCCAAAAAGTGTTGATGGCATCGTCGTCGGCGCGGTGTTTTCGTCCTTGAAAGGCCAATCCTAAACGCGTTAAGGCTTTTGCTAACCCCGCTTGAACCTTTTCACCCTTGGCCATTTGATAGGCTTGAAAAACGGCTTTTACGTCTAATTCGCGACGGCCAAAAGACCATTTGACATCCTCGGGTAATTCTTGCCTGATTGCCTGTCCGTCTCCCCCTCCCCAAACCAACGGCAAGGTTAAGCAATCATGCCGTTTGGCCATTGCTTCCATTCCCTGATAAGCCTCTGTAATGGATGTTCCTGCATCCACCTGCTGCTGGGTAATACTGGTCAAGGTAATAATGGCATCGACAAGCTTCTGATGGGGGTTCACGAAAGCGGAGTACCGCTCCACAATTTGAAAAGTCGCGAGATCACCAATACAAGCGCCGACTTCGATAATTTTTGCACCACTGGGATCTTGGTTTAGTTCTAAATCAAATGACAAAATTTTCATACAGCGCTCCTAGGACAGTAATCACCATCTTATCCAAAGCGCTTATGTCATCACAAGATATTTCAACAGATTCTAATTGCCGCCTTTGATTAAAGCCGCAATCAGCATCCACAAACCTAAAACCAACGCTGCAATTGCCAAATAAAAGGACACTTCCAAAGGAAACTCATGTCCATGCCCAATCGAGACAGACAATCCCATTTGGAACCGTAAAAATTGTAGGATCCCAACCATAAAGAAGATGGTGGCCGAGAGATACAATGAGATATTTTTAAATTTCATCTTTCCTCCAATAATTGTTTCAATTCGGTAATTTGGATTTCAGTTTTTGGTAAGTTCCCATTAACTGTGCTTGTTCTAAAATATGCCCTTTCATGGCTTTTTCGAGATCGGCTTTGCTCGGCCCGTTTAAATTAGGCAATACAGTATCTAATGCATAAAGCTTAAAGAAATATCGATGACGCCCAATGGGGGGGCAGGGACCGCCATATTCTGCTTTTTGCCAATCATTATTCCCCACCAAAGTTCCCGAAGGTAAGTTGTGTAACGACACCGCTTCTTCGAACCCGGTTGCCGTGACCGGAATGTTATACACCACCCAGTGAACATAGGTTCTTTGAGGAGCTGCCGGATCGGGAGCGTCGGGATCATCCACTATCAACGCTAAACTCTTGGTCCCGGCTGGAATATGGCTCCAGGATAAGGGCGGAGAAAGATCGTGCCCCTCACAGGTATATTGCGGGGGAATGGTTCCATCCTGCACAAAAGCCTGAGATATTATCGTCAAAGCCACAATGCTTGCTCCTATTGTGTGTGTTATCACCGAATTATCCTGTGATTTAATATTAAAAGTATAGTTGTTTTACCCAGAAAAGATGGCCGTGGTAAAAAAGAACAATACTCGTGTTTTAAGAGTGGTCTGGCAAAAACAAAGAATAAAAATTACGAGTGGTTTGGCTCGCCACTTCTTCAAAAGATAGCCCCTTTAATTTGGCAAGCTCGGCTGCAACCATTTTAACATAGGCCGGTTGATTGATTTTGCCGCGATAGGGGACCGGCGCTAAATAAGGGGCATCGGTTTCAATTAAGATCCGATCTAAGGGAACTTTTTTGGCCACGGCTTGTAATTCGGTCGCATTTTTAAAGGTAATAATCCCAGAAAACGAGATGTAGAAGTCCAAATCCATCGCTTCTTTGGCCGTTTCCCAATCTTCGGTAAAACAATGCAACACACCTCGAACGTCACTGGCGCGCTCACGTTGCAAAACCTCTATCGTGTCTTTTCTGGCTTGGCGGGTATGAATGATCAATGGCTTACGGCAAGCTTTGGCCGCCGTGATGTGGGCCACAAATCGGTCAATTTGTCCCGAATGAGAGTCTTCTGTACGAAAGTAATCGAGCCCTGTTTCTCCAATCGCAATGACTTTCGGGTGTTCGGCCAGTGAAATCAATTCTTGAACCGTCGGTTCTCGTTCAACCTTTTCATTGGGGTGTAGACCAACCGAGAGAGACACCGCAGGATATTGTTCGGCAATCGCTAACAGCGCTGGTTGATCTGCCAATGTCGTACCCACGCATAAAAAATGTTGAACCCCTTCTTGCTCTGCTCTGATCATAACTTGATCAAGAGTCTCGCCCAAAGCTGGATAATCAAGCAAATGAAGGTGACAATGTGAATCAATTAACATGTGTTTTCACGGCAGTTACATAGTATAAGTGGGCCTGTCTAATTTTAAAGTCCCCGCAAGATAATTTTCGATTTTATCTTTCACTTCTTTTACGTTTTCCCCTTTAAAATGGACTCCGATTCCGGCGGCTCGATTTCCCTGCGCACCTTTAGGTGTTTTCCAAACCACAGCCCCATTCACGGTCACTTTCTCAGATTCTTCCAGCATCGATATTACCATAGAAACTTCATCGCCTAAATTAAAATTACGCGAAGTAGGAATAAACAAACCCCCTTCATCCAGAAAGGGCATATAGGCAGCATATAAAACTGCTTTATCTTTGATGGTTATGGTTAAAACCCGGGTCTTACTTTCGTCGGCCATGAGATATTCCTAACAATTGTCGCTTCTTCTTCTCTTATTATAGTTAGAAAATATTCTTTTTTGATTATTGGCTCAATCATTAGCAATGACTGTAGGTCAATAAAGGGCTAGGTATTCAATGAACAAGGACTCCAGCAACAACTGCGTATTCGGTGTATTTGACTCTTCCACCGATCTTTTGGCTTGAATGGCCTTATCAAAAAAAGCCCACCATTGTTTATTTCGGGGTAATTGCAACACATTGGGGCTGCTCGCTTCTTCATAGAGGCAATGCAACAGTGCATCCATCACTTCTTTGGGATTGTGTTTTAACCATTGTGTGCCAAGCGTTACAGGATCACTGTGTTGAATCCGTAACGCTTCTAAGTCTTTTTTAAGATCACCTACCCAGGGTAAAACCGTTTCCGCCAACTGTGATCCTGGCAATCGGATCCAAAAACAACGACTGCGAACAGTGGCCGGAATAAACGCTGGCTTATCGGTCACTAACAGCAATAACGTTTCTAATGAAGGCTCTTCTAAGGTTTTTAATAAGGCATTGGCTGCCTGCAAATTCAGGGCGTGCGCTGGCGAGACCAGAACAACTTTTTTAGTGGCAATTTGCGGCGATCCCGCACACCATTCAATCAACGCGCGAATATCATCTACTTTGATCCGAGCGGATCCTGCCTCGGGGGAGACCTCATAAAAATCGGGATGGGTTTTAGCATTAAATAATGCTTCGTTGCGTACAGAACCTGCTGTTAAGACCGTTCTTGCTCGTTGTAAAGCACACTGATAAGCACCAACAGGATCGTCCGGCGCACAAGAACCCACAATGAGTAAAGAACCATTGGTTGGCCAGTTAATGGACGCCATGTTTCTCTAAAATTTCTGTCATTATCCGTGACAGTGACTGCTGCACTTCAACCAAAGGTTTGGTGGCATCAATAATTTCATACCGCTCGGGATCCAAGCGGGCAATTCTTAGATATTCCATTCGAACGCGTTCAAAAAAATCCATTTTTTCCTGTTCAAACCTGTCATGACCATTATTTCTTTCTTTGACGCGTTGTAACCCAATTTCGACAGGTGTATCAAATAATATCGTATGGTCTGGCCTAAAACTGCCTAAAACCAATGATTCCAATTCGCGGATCAAGCCTTCGGGCACCCCTCTGCCGCCCCCTTGATACGCATAAGTGGCATCGACAAATCGATCGCATAACACCCAACGATCTGCGGCTAACGCGGGACGAATGACCGTATCCACATGCTGCGCGCGCGCGGCAAACATTAATAATAACTCCGTTAAGGGTGCAACCCGTTCATGCCGGTGAACCAATAATATATCTCGGATTTCTTCACCCATGGGTGTTCCTCCCGGTTCACGTGTCACCAAAACCGGAATACCAACATCGGTTAACGCGGTTGCCATCCATTTTAAATGGGTCGTTTTACCAACCCCTTCAATGCCTTCAAAGGTAATAAACATTTTATGGTTTTCCTCCTGCAGCTTTACGATATTCTTTAACCGCTAAATGATGTTCTAGTAATGTCTTCGAAAAAATATGACCTTTTCCTTTAGGATCTGCCACAAAATATAAAGCATCCCCTTCCGTAGGATGAAGCGCCGCCAATAACGCCCCGTGACTGGGAAAGGCGATGGGCGTTGGCGGCAGCCCCACCTGCTGATAGGTATTATACGGTGTTTTTTCCAACAACATCTGTTGCGTTAGCTGCCCGTTAAATCGGTCGCCAACCCCATAAATGACTGTTGGATCCGCTTGCAGTGGCATTTTTTGTTGTAATCGTCGGATGTAAACACCCGCGATATCCCCATATTCACCCGGTATTCCCGATTCTTTCTCAATAATAGAGGCTAAAATCAGTGCCTCGTATTCAGAGTGTAACGGCAGAGGGGTTGTGCGGTTTTGCCACAAATTGGTTAAGGTTGCTTGCATCAATTGGTAAGCGCGTTGCAAGAACCGAACATCGGTTGTGCCTGCCGGAAAATAATAAGTTTCTGCAAAAAACCGCCCTTCAGGATGTTCTCCAGGATGGCCTATCCGTGCCATGATTTCGCTTGCTGAAAGCCCTGTTAAGGAATGTCGTAAATGCGGTGATTGCTCAATTTCTGACATCAAACGAGTGAAATTCCAACCGGGCACAATGGTTAACGCATGTTGGATCACCTTCCCACTTTTTAATTGCTCAATTAATTCTCGCGGGGTCGTGTTTGGTTTGACAAAGTATTCCCCTGCTTTTAATTGCCGCCAAGAGCCTTGCAATCGAATCCACACAATAAAGTGCACGGGGGATTTTAGGACACCGTCTGCCGCTAATTGTTTTGCTAAGGTTTGTGCAGAGCCCCCAGACGGAAAGGCTAAGACATAGCCTCCTTCTTTAATGAGCAATGGGGTATGAACAAAATGATAAAAATCTAAACCGAAGCCGACAGTGAAAAGAACAAAAACACTGAAAAAAACAAGCAGAATATTATTAAATTTCATATCCTTTTAAATATCAGCGTTCCATTGGTCCCACCAAAACCAAACGAATTAGAGACAGCCACTTCAATTTTTGCTTCTCTTGCCACCTGCGGAACATAATCTAGATCACAGCCTTCATCCGGCTCTTCTAAATTGATGGTTGGCGGCGCAATTTGATCTCGAATCGCCAGAATAGTGAAAATCGCTTCAACAGCACCCGCAGCACCCAATAAATGTCCAGTCATTGACTTGGTTGAACTCACTAAAACTTTTTTAGCCCAATCCCCAAAAGTGGTTTTAACGGCCAAAGTTTCTTCTAAGTCTCCTGCAGAAGTCGATGTTGCGTGCGCATTAATATAGTGAACCTCGGTTGGATTGATGCCGCCATCCCGCATGGCTTGCTGCATCGCCAAAACCGCACCCACTCCTCCTTCTGGAGGACGAGTAATATGAAAGGCGTCACCACTCATCCCAAAGCCAATTAACTCGGCTAAAATATGAGCTCCTCGTTTTTTGGCGTGCTCATATTCTTCTAGCACTAAAACGCCGGAACCATCCCCTAAGACAAAACCATCGCGTCCTTTATCCCAAGGCCGACTCGCTCGTTCTGGAGCATCATTGCGCGTTGACAAGGCTCGTGCCGCCGCAAATCCACCCACGCCCAAGGGCGTACTGGCATATTCTGATCCGCCTGCAACCATGACATCTGCATCACCATACGCAATGCAGCGTGCGGCTAACCCAATGCTGTGCGTGCCCGTCGTACAAGCCGTTGCGACAGCAAGATTGGGTCCCCGAAAGCCATGGGCGATGGAAACATACCCGGAAATCATATTGATGATGGATCCTGGTATAAAGAACGGTGAAATCCGACGACTGCCAGACTCCATAAGGGTGCGATGATTGGCTTCAATCGTACCAATGCCTCCAATTCCAGAACCGACGATCACACCAACGCGATCTTTATTTAACGCATCGAAGGTATCTAATCCAGAATGTTTAACGGCCTCGGTCGCAGCTGCAACCCCATATTGAATAAACGCGTCACACTTACGAGCTTCTTTCACTGACATATAGCGAGCAACGTCAAAATCATTAACTATGCCCGCAAATTTCGTTGTGAACTCTTGAGTATCAAAATGTTGAATCAAGCGCACACCACTTTTACCCGCCAAAATATTTCGCCAGGCTTCTTCAACCTGGTTTCCGACCGGGGAAATAATTCCTAAACCAGTGACTACGACTCGTCGTTTAGACACGTGATCTCTCACCTCTACTCGTGGTTTTTATTCACTCTCTGCGACTGCTCGTGCAGAAACATAATCGATAGCATCTTTAACCGTTAAAATTTTCTGAGCATCTTCATCCGGAATCTCGGTTTCAAAATGCTCTTCTAATGCCATCACTAATTCGACGGTATCTAGAGAATCAGCCCCCAAATCTTCAACAAATGAAGCTTCTGGCACTACTTTAGCTTCTTCAACACCCAATTGTTCTGAGATGATTTTTATCACCCGATTTTCGACATTACTCATTCAAATCTCCTTAACTTCACTGACAATCAAAAAAAATGAACTCTTAAGACATATACATGCCACCATTAACATGTAACGTTTCACCCGTAATGTACGCTGCATCTGAAGAGACTAAAAATGCAACGGCACTGGCAATTTCTTCTGGCTGCCCCATCCGCCCAGTGGGAATTTGTTCCAACAAATGGGAATGTTGATCTGGCGTCAGGGCACGCGTCATGTCGGTATCAATAAACCCAGGTGCGACAACATTCACCGTAATTCCCCGGGAGCCAACTTCTCGGGCAAGCGACTTTGTTAAACCAATTAAACCCGCTTTAGAAGCAGAATAATTCACTTGACCAGGATTACCTGTGACGCCGACAACAGAACTGATATTCACAATTCGGCCAAAACGCTGTTTGATCATGGAACGAATGCACCCATGGATCAAACGATAAGCACCCGTTAAATTGGTCTCGATAACTTTAGACCATTCGTCAATATTCATTCGTATAAAAAGATTATCTGCGGTAATACCCGCGTTATTCACTAAAATGGCGGGCATATTAGCCACGCGTGTTAATTCTTCCAATGCCTGTTCAATACTGGCAGGGTCTCCAATATTCAGAACAATCCCTTGGCCCTTCAAATTAGCCTGTCTTAAATATTCGGTCACCCCAGCGGCGCCTGCTTCTGTGGTTGAACTGCCGAAGACCGTCACGCCCGGCATTTGTCCTAAACGCAATGCAATGGCTTTTCCAATGCCTCGGCTGGCACCGGTCACTAAGGCAATTCGCTCGTTTACGGACATAAAGCTTCTCCAGTGGACAATGAATGACACTCGAGCGTTGTCACAATACGTTTATTAAGACCCGATAATACGGCACCCGGGCCACATTCCCAAATAGTTGCGATTCCTTTTGCCACAATGACACGAATGGAGTCAACCCATCTTACTGGTTGATAAAGTTGGTCAACCAATGCTTGTCGAATACCTTCTGTTGTTGCCCGCTCCAAAGTGTCGACATTATGTATAACAGGAATGTTGGGTAATTTAAATGGGATTTCTCCCATCGCCTCACCTAATAACACCGCCGCCGATTGCATTAAACGGCAATGGGAAGGAACACTGACAGGCAAGAGAATAGCCCGTTTTGCCCCCCGCTGTTTGGCAGCTTCCATCGCCCGCGCCACAGCGCGCGCATGGCCTGAAATGACGATTTGCCCCGGAGCATTATAATTGGCCGGCGACACCACTTCGTTCCCTTGTACTTCCTGGCATATCTCCTCAACCAAAGCATCTGCCAATCCTAAAATGGCCGCCATAGCACCCTCGCCTACTGGCACGGCGGATTGCATGTAGCGCCCTCTTAAAGTGACTAATCGCAGCGCATCGCTAAACGATAGCGCTTCTGCAGCCACCAGCGCAGAGTACTCCCCTAAACTGTGGCCAGCAAACACGCTGGGATATGGTTTTTGATTGGCCAGCCAAAGCCGCCAGAGTGCAATGCTTGCGGTGAGTAAGGCCGGTTGAGTAAATTCGGTTTGATTGAGCTTTTCTGCAGGACCTTCTTGGATAAGAGCCCATACATCGTAGCCCAGTGTGCGAGAGGCTTCGTTAAAGGTTTGGAGAATAAGCGGATGATCATGCGCAAGACTTGCTAACATGCCAACAGATTGGGACCCTTGCCCTGGAAATACTAAAGCGATTGGTTGAGCCATATTTTAAAAGTTGCCCCATGGCCCTGTCTTGCAAGGCGGTAGGCAATTCAGTTGGTAACTCTCTGGTTGCACAAGTGGGGCATGTTATCGGTAAATCGCGATTTTGTCAACGCAGGCTATATAAATCATCAGTATCGAATTAAAGCGCTTCCCCAAGTCAACCCGCCTCCAAATGCTTCTAACAATAAAAGCTGCCCGCGTTTCACTTTCTGCTGCTGAATGCCAATATCCAGCGCTAACGGGATGGAAGCTGCCGAAGTATTGCCATGATGATCTAACGTGAGAATGACTTTTTCCATTGGCAGTCCTAATTTTTCAGCCGTGGCTTGGATGATGCGAATATTAGCTTGATGAGGGATGAGCCAATCTAATGCGGCAATCGTTAAATTTTGATCGGCCAGAATCTTACCGGCGATTTTATCCAACTGGTTAACCGCTAACTTAAAAACCGAATTGCCCTGCATTTGGAGAGTTGCCCCAGGCGAATTGTCTAAAAAGAGGATATCTTTTTCGCGACCATCGGCTGAAACCTGCGTCGCCAATATTCCGGGAGTCTCCGCCGCTTCGATAACCACCGCACCTGCTCCATCTCCAAACAAAATGCAAGTTCTGCGATCCTGCCAATCCACCACCCGTGACATGCTTTCGGCGCCAATCAATAAGGCTTTTTTGGTATGGCCACTGCGAATGAATTGATCAACCACGCTCACGCCATACACGAACCCACTGCAAGCCGCTTGCAAATCAAAAGCCGGGCAAGGGGGAATATCCAACGCTTGCTGAACGTGACAGGCGGTCGAAGGAAAATTTTTATCGGGGGTACAGGTTGCGACCACAATCAGATCAATTTCATTTGGCAACGTGTTCGCAGCTGCCAGCGCTTTTTTGGCTGCTGCAACGGCCATTTCTGTGGTGGTTTCAGACAAAGAAGCGATATGACGACTCACAATACCCGTACGTTCTAAGATCCACTCATGCGTGGTGTCTACTCGTTCTGCGAGATCTGCGTTGGAAAGAATGGTTTTAGGTAAATAGGATCCTGTGCCAGCTATTTTTGCAAATATCATACCGCTTGCAAGTGACCTAATTGAGTCGCCAGTTGTTTTTGTATTTTTTCTGGAACATTTTTTTCGACTTCTAACATTGCCACTCGAATGGCCATTCCAAAAGCTTTTTGCTCTGCATTACCATGACTTTTAATAACAATGCCTCTTAAGCCTAATAAACTGGCTCCGTTATAGCGACTGGGATCCAAACGTTTAGACAAGGATCTTAAAATGGGCGAAGCAATGAGTGCGGCAAACCGACCATACCAGCTTTTAAAAAATTCTTCTCTGGCCATTTTTAACACCATCTTCGCTAATCCTTCGCTGGCCTTTAAAGCAACATTACCGACGAAACCGTCACACACGACGACATCAGCCGTCCCTTTATAAATATCGTCCCCTTCGACATAACCAATATAATGAATACCACAATTGTTTTTTTCTAATAATTCTGCTGCTTGCTTTACTTGTAAGCTGCCTTTAATGGCTTCTGATCCCACATTGAGCAGACCGACGGTGGGACGAGGATTGTTATCGACTGCCGACGCTAACACAGAGCCCATCACCGCAAATTGAAATAAATCTTGCGGTTCACAATTCACATTGGCACCGAGATCCAAAACATGAACATGTCCTGTCATACTGGGTAATGAATACACAATGGCTGGCCTATCAACCCCCGGAAGCATTTTCAATACAAAACGGGCAATCGCCATCAGCGCACCGGTATTCCCAGCACTGACACAGGCTTCTGCAACTCCGTCTTTCACTAAGTTAATGGCGACCCGCATAGAAGAATCCCGTTTTTGCCGTAAAGCAACGGCTGGGGGATCACCCATTTCGACGACTTGAGTGGCTTCATGAATAATCAAACGAGACTGTCCGTTTCCAGCACTTAACCGAATCTGCTGTTCCAATTGTTCTCGATTTCCGACGAGGATCAATTGTAAGTTAGGATAACTTGCAAGCGCGTTTAAAGCAGCGGGAACCACTACTTTAGGACCATGATCTCCACCCATTGCATCCAATGCAATGCATACTGAAGTCAATTTTATTCCTCTTCGCCTTCAGTTTTTGGCGCTGCCATCGCCACCACTTGGCGACCTCGATAGTATCCATTGGCTGTGACATGATGACGACGATGTATCTCACCCGTTTCAGCATCAACCGATAACGTTGGGTTGGAAAGTTTGTCATGCGCACGTCGCATGCCCCGAGTTGAACGGCTTCTACGGCTCTTTTGAACAGCCATGGGTAACACCTCATAAATTTGGTTGGAAAACTTAAGTATTTAAACATCCGTGAGACACCCTTCGGCCTCTGGTAAATACTGGCCGCAATGATACGATTTTCCAGGTGTACTGTCAATGAATCGCCCTATATTACTATTTTATTGTACAGTTTTTTGCAATATCTGCCGTGATCTTGCTAAAGTAATGTTAAAGTAATTGAATGGCGCTCCCTCCATGAGCTTCCCATAAGGATATATCATGAATAAAGTGTGGATCGTAATTGCAAATGCTAGAATGTCAACTATCTATTCGGTTTCTCCCAAAAACCATCATTTCAATTTAGTAAAGACCTTGTTCCATGCAGAAGATCAACATCAGAAAAACAGCGATTTAACCTCTGATGGACCTGGCCATTATCAGAAGGGCCGCACCTCCTTACGAGGCAGTTACGAAGAAACCAATCATAAAGAGTTAGAAACTGAACGCTTTGCCCAGCACATTTGCCAAGAGTTAGAGCATGGCCGAACAACCAATGCCTACCAAAGCTTGATCGTCATTGCAGAGCCACGCTTTTATGGACATATTAATACTCATGCCGGCCGGCATGTCCAACCGTTGATCAAATACCACCTGGCCAAAGACTACACGCACTTTTCGACCAAAAAATTAAAAGAGGAATTGGAAAAATTGCTGGCTCACGAAATTCGGTTATTAATGATTTCATAGGGCATGATTTGTTACTGTGTAGTTAAGATGTTCAGCTAATTTAGTAACTTATTTTGTTGATAAATCATGCCGCATGTGGTATTTAAAGCATTCGATTGAATGTTCTGGATCCACACATGGCTCACCCAACGCACCGGTATCGATTACAATGGTCAAAAATGATCGCACCCAAAGTGCTGCATTTAAGTTTTGCACGCGAAGATAATGCACCCTTTTCTTTTATCGCCGGGCAGTTCATTACCCTGCAAATTGAAGGCCCCACAAAAATGTTACACCGCAGCTATAGTGTTGCCAATGCACCGGATGAGGATCACTCTATTGAAATGGCCTGCGCTTATGTAGAAGGTGGTATTGCTTCGAATTTACTCTTCAACTTAAAACCAGGCGACATCGTCCAAGCCAGTGGCCCTTTTGGATTGTTCGTTTTAAAAGAAGAACACCCTGCTCGGTATATCTTAGTGGCAACCGGCACAGGGGTGACACCCTATCGTTCGATGTTAAATGAAATTAAGCGCCGACTCGAAAATACTCAACCTCACCTCAAAGTCGCGTTGATCCTAGGCGTGCGACACTTAGACGAACTCTTGTTTAAAGATCAATTTATCCAATTTGCTAATGAACACCCAAACTTTGAATTTTACGCCTGCTACAGCCGAGTGAAGCCAGAAGTATTAAAAGCCCCTTTTGAAAGAATCGGATATGTACAAGACACCTTTGCCGAATTAAAACTCAGCCCGGAAAACGATATAGTTTACCTCTGCGGCAATCCCAATATGATCGATACGACCTTCGGTTTATTAACTGAACAAGGTTTTGATAGGAAAAATGTCCGAAGAGAAAAATATCTCTTTTCACATTAACCCATTAGGTCATCGTTTCTAACCAATAGACTACGACACTCACAACCAGAGTAATGATGACAATCACGGCAATTCCATCCACTGCATCATCCGACAACCGCTGTTTACTTTTCATTTCTGCAAGATCCCTTAATCCAAGTCCTCTGCCTTAACTGCTTTCTTGTCCCGCAACTGTTTGATCCGTTCGTGTTTGGCCTCTTCTGCCTGCCTGGCCTTGGAAGTGGCTTCCGGCTTTTGATCGAACTCATGCAAAAAACGATCAATGTCACTGACAAAGTTTTTTAACATCGGCGGTTTGCGCTTAAACGACATACATCCCTCACTCTCCTAATAATAAGGAGCATCTCCCGTAGTATGATCGGTTGAGTCCCGAATTTCTACAATTTGCGGAAATCTTTCTTTCAGTGTTTTCTCGATCCCCTGCTTTAAGGTAACGGTCACCATGCCACAACCATGGCACCCACCCCCAAATTGTAAAACCACTATCTTGTCATCGACAAGGTCCACCAGCGTCACTTTTCCACCATGAGCGGCTAAGGCTGGGCTCACTTCTGAATCCAACACATGTTGGATCCGTTCTGCTAAAGGTTTGTCTTCCGACGGGGTCCGACCTTTCAGGTACGGGGCTTTGATCGATAACTGCCCGCCCAATTCATCCATTTGGAAATCGATGACCGCCTCTTCTAGTGCCGCCTCTGAAGCAGCCTCTATATAGAGTTGAAACCCTTCGAGTGAAAGCGTGAGATCGCTTGGCGCTTTTTCTGTCTCGGGACAAAAAGTAATGGAGATATCGGCATGAACCGTCCCGGCATTGGCGACAGCCATCCGCAGGTTGAGATTTTCTTGATCTTCTTTGGCCAAGAGCTCTCGAAAATGAGACATGGCTGCGGTGGTGACCTTCACCTTAGCGGAATGAACGACTTCTATACTTTCTACCATTTTGCTGACCCTTCTCTGGTTTACTCAGTCCTCTCTCTTCAATCAAGCTTGCCATTCCCGTTTTTTTACGGTATGGTTTGGTTGTCTGAGTCATTATAACCAAACAATGCGTCAGACAAAACTAAAAACATCCCAGAGGGGGAATCGTGTACTTAAGGGAATCTACACATTCGACCAACTCCCGTATCCTGGACTTTAACACCCAGGCTGAACAATTACTCGAGCTAATCGAAGCCAGAATCAAAGCTGGTCACCGGGACGCGGCATTACAGTTTTTAGTTTTCAAATTCAAAAGCCTTTACGAGCAAGGAGTCGCGAGTGGGCGTCTTTATGAGCGTGAAGGAGAGTACCCCTATTAATACCCCAACAGAAAATACTTGTATCTACAATCATCTCTTTGTATCCTACACCATGTGCTGGTTCGGAATGATAAGTGAGGCTGTGCGATGACAGTTCAGAAGCCACCCACTTTTTTTCTATACGGCCGACCTCCTGCAGTCGAGAAAACTGTAACGCCTGATACAATTACTTTGAAAGGTGACGCAGCCAAACTCGATGAAGCAGTAGACACGGTCTTTGCTGCAGCACTGTTACAAGGCCCTGAAGCAGATCCTTACCATCTAGGAAGATTGGCAGAGATCGATGAGTGGGGCATGGAACTCACCTTAAGTTCATCGGAAGAACTGAAGGGAGAAACCAGACCAAAATTTTGAGTCACACAATACCTAAGGGAGGGAACCCGATGAGTGTGTTAGGTGCGTTAAGTGAAAGAGTCCAAGCGTTAACTGACAATTTAACCGCAACGCCTTTGGCTGAATCTCTTTCCTACCCAAGTCCTGCAAGCCCGACGCTCCTTTTTGCGCATAAGCCACTCCCCTATCGACTCCAAGATTTTATCCCGTTGGATCCCATGACTGCGGAAAAAAGAATGTTGGCTTATATTGAAACCCAAACTTCTTTTTTAAAAGATCACGATTCTAAAAAACTCAACACCCTGGATGAATTTATTGGGCTCTATATTGCAAGCCCTCACACCTTCCCCAAAGATGAGCAAAATGAATTCTTGTGCGTCGTGAGAGAAGCTGGCCACGCCGTGTACCTAAACGGTTGGCAACCTAAGACAAAGATCTCACTGTCTACACCTGCCGCTTGATATTCAGGCTTCAAGACTGAGAAGTCCAACAACCTGAAAATAACCGTAACTCGCGAGTCCTCCGTGCATAACACCTCATCCTCGCGATCGTCACTCGTCGTCCCCACTGCTTAACTCGTCATCCCCGCGAAAGCGGGGATCCAAAAACCCCTTAACAATCAAGTAGTTGATATTGTCATTGCGAGCGAAGCGAAGCAATCCACAATGATCAGTATTTTTTTCTAGATTGCTTCGCTTCGCTCGCAATGACGAAATTTACATTTATTGCCGTAAAATACATAAAAATAGCTCTAAAAAATTCGTGGGGATATCTCAGTTCACACGAACGACAAAACTTAGGTGCCGAGCTCCGAGTTAGACAGGGCTCCATCCACACTGATGGGAATATTGAATTAAAGCTTGCGTTTTCTCTCTCCCTATTGTACTATCATGCTAGTACAGTGATGGGTTGGGAATTTTTAAGCTTTATGATTAAAATATACACTCTATATGAAGCAGTGCTGCAACTGAAATCTCCCAAAGAGTGCGAGGCATTCTTACAAGATTTATGCACCCCAGCCGAAATCAATGCCATGCAAGAACGCTGGCGTGTGGCCCAATTATTGGACAGCCGCACACTTTCTTATCGCGACATTCACGAACAAACTGGTGTGAGCTTAGCCACCATCAGTCGAGTCGCCCGTTTCCTGATGCAAGAAGCTTACCAAGGCTATCGACTCATCTTAGATAGAATCCGTCATTAAAGGATGTTGTAACCATGAAAACACTTCTGAAATGTCTTTTATTTTCTTTGGCCGCTTGGTCCAGTTATGCGGCCGTTAAACACAGCGATCCGGATTTTTCGGATGAAAAGAAAGTAACCATCATCCAAATCGTTGAACACCCAGCGCTTGACGCAACTCGCCAAGGGATCTTGGATACGCTAAAATCGCATGCGGTCTCGGTTTCTTTTCAATCGGCTCAAGGGAGTAGCAGCTTAGCGACTCAAATCGCACAACATTTTGCCGGCACCAAACCAGACGCCATGGTGGGCATTGGTACCACAGCAGCACAAGCCTTAGTAGCCGCTAACCACTCTTCTGTCCCGGTGATCTTCAGCTCAGTGAGCGATCCCCTTGGGGCAAAATTGGTGCAAAATATCTCTAAACCCGAAGGGATGGTCACCGGCGTTTCTAACTTTATTGATCCTGCCTTACAATTTAGTTTTTTTAAAAAATGCTTACCCAATCTTAAACAACTGGGGATTATCTATAACCCTGGCGAAGCCAACTCCGTGGCTTTGGTTGAGCGCATGAAAACAGCAGCAAAAGACGCTGATTTAGAACTGGTATTAGCACCGGCGAATCACAGCGCTGAAGTGGTTGCAGCCACACAACAATTGGTGTCTAAGGTACAAGCCATTTTTATCAACAGTGACAACACGGCTTTGTCTGCCTTCGATTCCATCGTTAAAATTAGCCGCAAACACAATATCCCAGTGCTATCCAGCGACGCCGATATGGTCAGTCAGGGCGCTTTGGCTGCCGTTGGCGCCAATCAATATGACATTGGCCGACAAACAGGCCTGATCCTCTTACAGGTTTTAGCCGGTACAAGCCCAAAACAAATTCCCGTGGTTTTTCCCGATAAAACCGAAGTGCTGATCAATTTAAATAACGCGGCCCAATTAAATCTCCAGATCCCGCAAGCGTTAATCGACGAGCTGCCAGCAACCGCTTTCTATCACCCACCAAAACGATAAGAGAACAACATGAATACCATCCAATTTTTAGGCGCTTTAGAACTGGGTTTATTATTTGCCATTGTGACTCTGGGTGTTTATTTAACTTTTAGAGCCATAAATTTTCCCGATCTCACCGTCGATGGTACTTTTCCCTTAGGGGCTGCGGTCGCTGCGGCGCTGATCGTCAAAGGGTACCATCCCATCATCGCCACTTTATGCGCAACGTTTGCTGGCGCGCTGGCAGGATATGTCACTGGCTATTTACACGTGCGTTGGAAGATTTTAGGGTTACTGGCTGGGATCTTAACGATGACAGCCCTTTATTCCATTAATTTACGGATCATGGGCAGACCCAATATTGCACTTTTAACCGAACCCACGCTCTTTACTTATTTTACGGGTTCACAGGCAACATTAATTGGGATTGCACTGATTGTTACAGTCATTTTAATCGTGCTCTATTTTTTTCTGACCAGTCAGTTTGGTTTAGCCTTAAGGGCAACGGGGATCAATCCACGCGTTAGCCCCGCTTATGGCATTAACGTGGGTTTAATGACCTTGGTAGGGCTTGCTTTCAGCAATGGCCTTGTTGCCTTAGCCGGTGCTCTTTTTGCGCAAGCGCATGGGTTTGCCGATATTTCCATGGGGACTGGTACTCTAATTACTGGGCTTGCTTCTGTCATTGTTGGGGAAAGTTTGCTCCTTCGAAATCAAATTGCCATTGCCTTACTGTGCTGTGTTCTGGGTTCTATTCTCTATCGCTTGGCCATCGCATTTGCG
>JABDFC010000019.1 GCA_013286785.1 Gammaproteobacteria bacterium | reverse complement strand
TCTACCGTAGCGGCACCTGCTAGCCCACCTAATGGTCCACTGAATACGCCAGCAGCATTAAATGCTTGATGACCTGCATGTTCGACCACCGCTTTGCGGCCTAATCTTGCAAATATGTTTTTAGGCGCGCCCCACATCGCATTCATACCTGCATTAACGGCTTTTCGCGCAAATACAGCTACTGCAGGAGGGATAGCAAAATGACCAACAATACTTCCACCTATAGTTGCTATTGATTTAGCAACACCTTTGAAGCTTGCCATAATTTTTCTCCTAACCATAATTATTAGTTATAGGACTAATTCAAGGACCTATAATGCCTTGTTAATAGTTAATTGTCAATAGCTAATGGCACTATGCAGGAATCGGGGGAGGTGCACAATAAACTTTCTTGAAATGCCAACAAGAGTGCTGTACCACGCTTCTTAGTGTTCTGGATAATTTTGAAAAAACCATGACAAATGGGCTTTCCTTGCTTCCCCAATTGCGCTATCTCTCAACTTTTTATCAAATGCGAAAATCGCTTCCATTGTTTGTTATTTAGCTTAGCTGTAATTAATGAAAAAGACTCGAAATTGTGCTAATTGTTATCGCCTTTTAGCATTATTCCTAAGAACTTCTATACTTGACAAAAATGTGCCGATGGTTGAGGAGCAAAAATGATGGATTTCATGTTAATCAGTACAAATCTAATCTTTTTTGGTTTGTGCTTTGGTTTAATTAAGTTTTTTGCTTCATTGTCGAAATACCAATGATGATTTTCTATACAATTTGCGGAATTATTACTCTATTTTTGCTCATTTATTTATTAATCGTGTTATTTAGACCGGAACTATTTTGATATTGCATTAGCAAGGATCTTATCATGACAGGAAACGGTTTTTTCCAAATTGGTTTGTCATTTTTCATCCTCTTAATCTTAGCCAAACCACTGGGCTGGTATATGGCACAAGTCTACGAAAATAAATCGTGTGGTTTAAATACAATAATATCTCCGGTGGAACAACTGTTCTATCGTCTTTGTGGTATTGATCCAAAACATGAAATGGATTGGAAGAACTATCTATCGACAATGCTCCTATTTAATTTATTTGGATTATTAGCGGTCTACGCAATCCAACGATTTCAAGCATATCTTCCTCTTAATCCGCAATCTTTTCCTTCAGTTGATCCGAAACTAGCTTTTAACACAGCAACCAGTTTTGCCAGTAATACCAATTGGCAAGCTTATGGTGGCGAAACAACAATGAGCTACTTAACTCAGATGTTGGCTCTCACTGTCCAAAACTTTTTGTCTGCCGCAACCGGTATGTCTTTATTGGTCGCTTTAATCAGAGGAATTGCAAGGCGAGAAACTAAGAATCTAGGTAACTTTTGGGCAGATACCGTACGGGGCATACTTTATATTTTAATCCCACTCTCATTTATATTTGCCCTCATTTTAGTCTCACAAGGTGTCATTCAAAATTTTAATTCAAACCAAAAAGTGAGTCTAATCCAACCGATACATTATCAACAACCCGCTAATGATTCTACTGGCCAACCTCTAAAGGATTCTAATAATAATCCAATCTTGGAAACGAAGGAGCTAACAGAACAAACAATTCCAATGGGCCCCGTTGCTTCTCAAGTCGCTATTAAACAGATAGGTTCAAATGGCGGTGGATTTTTCAATACAAATTCCGCACATCCTTTTGAAAACCCAACACCAGTGACAAATTTTTTAGAATTACTCACCATTTTACTCATTCCCGTTGCACTTTGCTTTTCCTTTGGCGTCATGATTAATGATAAGCGACAGGGGTGGGCAATATTGCTAGCGATGTTTATTATTTTTATTCCATTTATGACCCTTGCCGTTGTCTCAGAACAGAACGGTAATCCTGCATTAACCTCAATGGGAATAGATCAAACGGTGCAACAAGATTTACATGCGGGCGGCAACATGGAAGGCAAAGAAACGCGTTTTGGTATCGTGAATTCGGTGCTTTGGGCTGTTTCAACCACTGCCACTTCCAACGGCTCGGTAAATTCTATGCATGATTCTCTCACTCCCTTAGGTGGATTGGTTCCTATGTGGATGATGCATTTAGGAGAAGTTATTTTTGGAGGTGTTGGCTCTGGTTTATATGGTATGCTGATGTTAGTGATCATTACTGTTTTTGTTGCCGGTCTTATGGTCGGAAGAACTCCGGAATATTTAGGTAAAAAAATAGAACCCTATGAAATGAAAATGGCATCCATCTCAGTCTTGATCATGCCTCTCATTGTGTTACTTTTTACGGCGATTGGCACTGTCACCACTTCGGGAATAAGCTCTATTGCCAATCCAGGGGCTCATGGTTTTTCTGAAATACTGTATGCCTTTACTTCCATGGGAAATAATAATGGCAGTGCGTTTGCGGGCCTTAACGCAAACACCTCTTTTTATAATGTAATCGGCGGTATCGGAATGTTAATAGCGCGATACTGGATTGCAATACCAACCCTTGCGATTGCAGGCTCACTTGCTCAGAAAAAAACGATTCCGTTCAGCGCTGGTACTCTACCGACGCATACGCCACTATTCATTACTCTCTTAATCGGTGTGACTATTATTGTGGGAGCTCTTTCATTTTTTCCAGCACTGGCTTTAGGTCCAATCGTAGAACAACTGATGCTTTGGGAACAATATGGCAACTAAAGTGAAGTTATGGGATACCGGCATACTCAAATTGGCAATGCGGGATTCATTTTTAAAATTATCTCCCCGTAATCAAATTAGAAATCCCATCATGTTTACCGTTTATATTGCCTCAATTTTGACTTCCGCACTATTTATTCAAGCATTATTCTGGCACGGAGAAGCGCCTGCCAAATTTATCTTTTCTATTACTCTTTGGCTTTGGTTTACCCTACTGTTTGCCAATTTCTCAGAGGCAATGGCAGAAGGTCGTGGTAAGGCACAGGCACAGTCTTTGCGTCGAGCACGTCGTGAAATCCAGGTAAAAAAATTAACTGAACCCTCACAAAAATCGAAAGTATTGCTCTTAAAATCTGCTGATCTCCATGTTGGAGACGTCGTGTTAGTGGAAGCTGGGGATTTTATACCCAGTGATGGCGAAGTCATTGATGGAATTGCCTCAGTCAATGAAAGTGCAATCACCGGCGAAAGTGCCCCCGTCATTCGAGAGAGTGGGGGAGATCGCAGTGCAGTCACCGGAGGAACACAAGTTATTTCTGATTGGTTAATCATACGCATTACGTCTAATCCCGGTGAAACATTTTTGGATCGTATGATTGCACTAGTGGAAGGATCTAAACGACAAAAGACTCCCAATGAACTTGCACTGACTATTTTGCTCGCAGCTCTGACCATTGTTTTTTTATTGGTGTGCTCAACTTTATTACCTTTCTCAATTTATAGTGTTTCTACGGTAGTATCAGGAAAAGTTGTTACGATTACTGTACTTGTAGCATTATTCGTTTGCTTGGCCCCTACAACCATTGGTGGCTTACTTTCTGCTATCGGGATAGCAGGAATGGATAGAATGATCCAAGCCAATGTCATCGCACTATCGGGACGTGCTGTGGAAGCGGCTGGAGACATTGATATATTGCTCTTAGATAAAACAGGCACAATTACTTTAGGAAACCGGCAGGCAACCGAATTTATACCTGCAAATAATGTCAGCGTGGAAATATTAGCCGATGCAGCTCAACTTGCGTCCCTGGTAGATGAAACACCAGAAGGACGCAGCATTGTCGTTTTGGCAAAAGAAAAATATGGATTGCGCGCTCGCGATATTCATACCATCAGCGCAACGTTCATTCCCTTTACGGCTGAAACCAGAATGAGTGGTGCTAACTTACCAGGTAGGCAGATTCGTAAAGGCGCCAGTGATGCCGTCGAAGATTATGTTAAAGAGAGAGGTGGCATTTTTCCGGACTCAGTCAAAAACACCGTGGACGTTGTTTCTCGCAAAGGAGGCACAGCACTTGTCGTAGCAGAAGGAAAAAACGTATTAGGCGTAATCCACCTCAAAGATATTGTAAAAGGAGGTATTCGCGAACGTTTTGCCGAATTACGACAAATGGGGATTAGGACCATTATGATTACCGGGGATAACCAACTGACAGCTGCGGCAATTGCGGCAGAAGCAGGGGTTGACGATTTTATGGCGAAAGCCAAGCCAGAATCTAAGCTGGCTTTTATCCGACAATTACAAGCAGAAGGGCACTTAGTGGCCATGGCAGGAGATGGAACAAATGACGCCCCAGCACTTGCCCAAGCAGATGTCGCAGTGGCAATGAACACCGGAACCCAAGCAGCAAGGGAGGCAGGAAATTTACTGGATTTAGATTCTAATCCCACAAAACTCATTGAAGTGGTCGAAATCGGCAAGCAGTTGCTAATGACACGGGGGGCAATCACAACTTTTAGCATAACAAATGATGTTGCTAAATATTTTGCCATTTTACCTGCCGCATTTTCGAATACATATCCCGCATTAAACATACTAAACATTATGCACCTCGAGACCCCGCAAAGTGCTATATTATCTGCGGTCATTTTTAATGCACTCATTATTATCTTCCTGATCCCTCTTGCTCTGAGTGGCGTACAATATCGACGTGTATCAGCCACCCAATTATTACGAAAGAATGTCCTTATTTATGGGCTGGGTGGGTTAATAGCCCCATTTGTAGGCATCAAAATAATTGATTTGCTACTGGCAGCACTAAACTTTACATAAGGCAAAAAATGTTTAAAAATTGTAAAAAACAAATAATAATCGCTTTAAAGCTGTTAGGTCTCTTTAGCATATTGACAGGGTTAATCTACCCCGCAGTGGTTACTCTATTCGCACAGCTTCTATTTCCATGGCAAGCAAATGGAAGCCTTATCGAGCTAAGTGGGGAAAAAATAGGTTCCGTTTTAATCGGCCAATCTTTTACTGATCCAAAGTACTTTTGGGGCCGTCCTTCAGCAACCACACCTTTTCCCTACAATGGAATAAATTCTACGGGATCAAACCTCGGCCCCTCCAATCCTGATTTTCTAGCGTCAATAAAAGACCGTTCGGTTCTACTTCGCAAACTAGATCCGACCAATACAAAATTGATCCCTGTCGACTTAGTCACTGCCTCTGGCAGTGGCTTAGATCCGGAAATTAGCCCGTTGTCAGCGTTTTATCAAGTATCACGGATTGTAAAAGCTCGTAATATGTTAGAAGCTGATTTGACAAAGTTAATACAAACGTTTACTACGGCCCGAACCTTTGGAATACTCGGCGAGCCGAGAGTGAACGTTTTACAAATAAATATGGCCCTAGATAACTTAAAGAGAAACAATGACCGAACAACGTCCAAACCCTGAAATCTTATTGCAGCGTGCAGTACAAGAAGAACGTTATGGTAAACGTGGCAGATTAAAAATTTATCTGGGCGCAGCACCCGGTGTGGGCAAAACTTATGCGATGCTAAAAGAGGCCCAACAAGAACGTGCCAATGGATTAGATGTGGTTATAGGCATCATAGAATCACACGGACGTCTTGAAATTGAATCACTTCTAAACAATTTTGATCTATTACCCAAACAGAAAATCACTTATCGTAACATTAACTTATCGGAGTTTGATATCGATGCCGCATTAAAACGACACCCAGGTCTAATCTTGATGGATGAAATGGCTCATACAAATGCCCCTGGCACTCGTCACACAAAACGCTGGCGTGATATCAAGGAATTGCTAGATCGGGGAATTAACGTTAATACCACGTTAAATATCCAACATATTGAAAGTCTTAAAGACGATGTCTCTCAAATCATTCAAGCTCCTATTTACGAAACAGTTCCTGATTCCATGCTGGACATGGCCGACACTATTGAGCTTATTGATATACCGCCAGAAGATCTCATCAAACGTTTACATGAAGGGAAAGTATATTTTCCTGCTCAATCTGAAATTGCAGCAGAACATTTCTTTCGAAAAGGTAATTTGATTGCCCTGCGTGAATTAGCCTTACGATTTACAGCAAAATTTGTCGGAACACAAGTATTTCTATACCGCCAAGATAAAAATATAAAACACATTTGGCCAACCAATGAAAAAATATTAGTGTGTGTGGGACCCAAACCAGATTCTCTTAAGCTTATTCGAACAGCCCGTCGCATAGCGACCAGCTTACAAGCCGATTGGATTGCAGTATATGTTGACACACCACAAATACAATCTTCTGAAATAGACCGAAACAATGCGATTAACCATCTGCACTTGGCTGATCAATTAGGCGCGGAAATTAGGGTTTTAACTGGTTTTGATATTGCTAAAGAATTAATAAATTTTGCAACCGAACAAAATATTACTCAGATTATGATCTGGAAACACAGTAAAAACCGCTGGAGAGATCTTTTTTCTAAAAATATTGTTGATGAAATCGTGAAAACCAGTGGAGAAATAGATGTCTACATCATATCAAGTGAAAAAAACGAAGTAATCTCAAAAAAACCTCCTGGTCTTAAAAATACAACCTCTTGGAAAGCATATGGTATATCGCTCGCCATTGTGTCTGTAGCAACATTCATCAATTATACGCTTTATCCATTTTTAAATTCCAGCAGTTTAATTATGGTTTACTTACTAGGAGTCACTGTTATTTCTCTCCTTGGAAAGACCGGCCCAGCTATTTTAGGATCAATCCTGAGTGTCATATTATATGATTTATTCTTTGTTCCACCTTTTTATAAGTTTTCGATTTCGAATATAGAATATGTTGTCACTCTAGCAGTCATGCTATTAGTTACTCGTGTAATAAGCCACTTGACTATTCTGACGCGACGTCAAATGGAACTGGCCCAGTCATCTGAACATCAAACCTCCGCTCTGTATAATCTAAGTCGCCAATTGGCAAATACCCGGGGTGTTGATAAACTCCTAGATATTGGGGTGAAATACGTTTCTAAAATATTTGAAAGTCAAGTAACCGCTTTGCTCCCTGAAAATAATCATCTCGTCATTCATGGAAAAAATAATCCTGAAGAGCTTTTAAATGATAAAGAGAGCAGTGTTGCTCAATGGGTATATGATTTAGGACAAATGGCAGGTCTTGGCACAGACACACTCCCACTTTCAAACGCATTATATGTTCCATTACAAGGTTTGCAACGTGTTCTTGGCGTTTTAAGAATTCGTCCCACACATATTGAACGTTTGTTAGCACCAGATCAAATGCGTTTATTAGAAGCCTGCTCAAATCATATTGCTTTGGCGCTAGAGGTTGATCGAATACACGAACAGACAAAGAAAATAGAGCTACAAGAAGAAATAGATCGTGTCCGTAACTCTTTACTTCAAACAGTATCACATGATCTACGTACTCCCTTGGTGGCTGTTATGGAATCAGCCAGAGAATTAATAGAAGTTAAAGGCCAACTTGATCAAAGCAAAGCCATAAATTATGGGAAAGCTATTTATTTCGAGGCAGATCAGCTTAATCGCTTAATTAGTAATTTGTTGCAAATAGCCTATTTAGAAACCGATTCAGTCAAACTTGATAAGAAATCATCTTCTCTAAAAGAGTTAATCAACCATGTTATAGAAATGTCGACCAAAAAATTGGAAGGAAGAATTATCCATACTAATATACCAGAAAACTTACCGATGATCCCAATCGATGTCACACTCATTGAAGATGTTTTTACCAATTTAATAGATAATGCTATTAAATTTGCACCTTTAGAATCTTCTAAGGAAATTTACGTCGTTGTTGAAGTAGAAAATAACAAAGTCACTATTAGAGTTGAAGATCAAGGTCCAGGAATTGTGAACGACGAAGTGAATAAATTATTTGAAAAATTTTATCGTGGGCGAATGTTAACCACTGAAAAAGGGCTTGGTTTAGGGCTGGCAATATGTCAAAAAATAATAAAAGCGCATGGGGGTGATATTTGGGCTGACAACCGGAACGAAGGCGGTGCAGTTTTTCAATTCACTCTCCCTTTGTCTGATCCTTCGATGTAAAGCTTGCTAGAAAGGATGAATCGAGCTGAAATTATTTTGCCTCCAAGCTTCGTAAACAATGACAGCAACTGAATTAGATAAGTTTAAGCTGCGGGTATTTGTTTGCATAGGAATTACAATTTTCTGCAATGGCGAATACTTGTCTAAAATCGTTGGAGGCAACCCACGCGTTTCTGGGCCAAAAATAAAACTATCACCTTTCTGAAAGTGCAGGGTGGAGTAAACGGTTTTACCTTTAGTAGTACAAAAATAGAGTCTTGAGTCAGGATGTTCAACCAGATAGTCTTCGAATGTCTTGTATCTTTTAGGAGCTTCTCCCATTTCATAGTCTAAATTGGCTCTCTTGAGATATTTGTCAGACAAACTAAAACCCAAGGGTTCAATGAGGTGCAGACGACAACCGGTGTTTGCGCACAACCGCATGATGTTGCCAGTATTAGGTGGAATTTCTGGTTGGTATAAAACAATATTAAACATAAATTCATTTTCCCATATGGTTCATGCCTGGTCAATTATCGGCGGTTCTCCCAGAAAAATTCTATACTGGAAATGATAGAATCTCATCTAAGGAGAAATCTGATGTCTAAACATCGTCACTCACATGAACATAAGAATGAGCATGAATGTGGCCAATGCCATCCCTGCAGTAAGTTAAAACCATTGCCTTTAGCCTTGGCAGGCGGGTTTCTTTGCGCATTGGGGACCCTCTCTCTTGGCTGGTCAGCCGCCTTGTCTCAGTGGGGTACTGGAATGGTTCAAACCCTTGCTTCTGTCTACTTAGGGTTTCAACCGACCTTGGCAGGCGGGCTATATGGGGCAGCTTGGGGGTTTTTAGACGGTTTCTTCAGCGGTCTCATTTTTGCATTCCTATATAATGCGTTCTTGTGTTGTTGTTTATGCAAAAAGTCCTGTTCAAAAGAGGGATGTAATACAAAACATCATCATTAGTTTTGGCTAAAATAGGCTTATTTGATTATAAAACAGGGTGATCTTGCATCACTTGGATTAATTGTAACAAAACAATAGTGACTGTCTGTTGAATAATTTCGTGTCTGACACCCTCGAGCTGAAAACGGATCACCCGTTTCGCAATATTCTGACCGCCTATGGCAACATATACCGTACCAATGTGTTCTTCTGGAGTTCCACCTTCTGGGCCGGCAAAACCGGTCACAGCCACACCCAGTTTGGCTGGGAGCTTTGCCAAGACACCCGCTAACATTTTTTCTGCGACGGCAGAACTGACCGCACCTTCACTGGATAAAACAGAGAGTGGGACGTCCAAAATTTCGTGTTTAGCAATATCTTGATAGGTCACCAATGAGCCGATAAAACAATTAGATGCTTGAGGTACATTCGTGATAGCCGAAGCCAATGCACCCCCCGTACAAGATTCGGCAAATACCAAAGATATTTGTCGGGCGTTGCAGAGTCCAACCAATTTCTTTGCGAGTTCTTGCATGATGATGTTCCAAGTGGTCAAATTGAAGGTTAGTGAATGTGATATAAGAAGAGAAACGATATCATAGAATTTTACCAATATCTAATGAGTAGGTTAGTTAAATACATATCAAATTAGAAGGAATTTGCTCATGATCCAAGGTCACAAAGTTTGTTTAAAGCTGGTTTCAGAAAACGAAATTGAAGAAGTCTATCGCCTTTTATCCAATATTGAAAACAGAGGCGCGTATTTTCCGAAAACACTCACTTCATTTAGCGCATTTAAGAAGCAATATTTAGACACGGGATTTTGGACCGATCAATTTGGTCGATTTCTAATCGTCGATTTAGATCACAATATCATTGGAAGTATCTACTATTTTAAAACAGCCATCTATTCTGACGCTTTGGAATTGGGTTACCTGATATTCGATCCTTTAAATAGTGGCAAAGGTTATATGACAGAAGCATTACAACTGATGGTAAATTATCTGTTCTCCACTAAACCAATGCACCGAGTCCAAGTGAATATTGATCCACGTCATACGGCTTCAATTGCCTTAGCAATCAAAGTAGGATTTGAGTTTGAGGGAAGACGCAAACAAATTATCTACCTAGAAGGGAAACATTGCGATTTAGATGAATACGTAATACTAAGGAACCAGTGGGAAGCTAGCAAAACGTAAGGACATTTTTTTGAGTAATTATGAAGATTTATATCGATTTACCTTTGGCTCTAGTGGACAAAAAAGCTTAGAGACTCTTGACAAGTTTTTCAATACAACGAGTGAAGCATTTATACTGAATGCCGGGCTTAAACCCGGTATGAGAGTTCTAGATATCGGTTGTGGCACAGGTGCCATGAGTTGCTGGTTAGCAGAAAGACTGGGCCCTGAAGGATCGGTCATTGCCATTGATAACAACAAGCATCAATTAATGTCCGCCAAAGTTAAAGCCGATGCAAAAAAGCTATCAAACATTAAATTTGAAATACTGACTGCCTATGAGATAAATACAATTCCTGGGCAAATGGATTTTGTTTTCTGTCGGTTTATTCTGCACGATCTGTTTCATCCCAGTAAAGTTCTGCATAACGTCTACGAAATCTTACAGCCGAATGGCATATTTGTGTGTGAAGAGGGGATTACCAGCTCAGCATTTACCTATCCATCTTCAGAAGCATGGGGCATTCAACGTTGGAACAACCGCATATCAATGGAAGATCTAGAAGGTAATACTCGCGATGGAAATTATGGCATGAAATTATTCTATCGATTATCTTCCTTAGGGTTTAAAATAAATAACGCTGCTCTTGTACAACCGATGCTTACCCAGCAAGAAGACAAAGAATTGATCTTACAAGCCATGATCGAAAATAAAAAATCATTTCTAGATGCAGGAGAACACTTATTAGAATGGGAGAGACAATATCGCTTATTGAAATCTATTGTTAACGACGAACACCACGCGATTTCCTTTTATCAAAGCTGTCAGGTGGCAGGGCAAAAGCCGATGTTATCTTCTCATTTTGAAAGTGAAAGGTTACGCTATAGATTACTTAAATTGTCGGATACAGAACTGATCTTTCAGACGATTTTAAGAGATAATATGACTGAAAGCCTTCAAGATATTGAAACACTATTAATTCAATCAGCTTATAACTATAGAAAGTTCAATTTAGGGATGTATGGTATTGAATTCAGGGAAAATCAACAGTTTTTTGGTATGGGTGGTTTTGCAGTGCAGGAAATTGATGGTTCAACCGAAAATATTCTAACCCTGAAATTAGCCTTACAATACTCTGCAGTTTTAAATATTCTCCTAGAAATTGCATTGTTTTTTAAAACATTGGCCTTTCAGCAATTGTCTCTAACACGTTTTTGCTTGATTTTATACCATGCAGATGAGATTTACACACAAATGATGACTAAAATTGGAATGAAATTTGAAAAGCAAATATATCATCTTAATAAAAAAGCTGCCCTATATTCTATTCATTACTCAGGGGAGCCTCTGGAACAGATTAAACCAGAAAATTCTTCGGCTCCCATACTCCGATTTTTTTCGCCAGGACACTAGGTTCGGCTCGCCAATTAAACAAAGTTCATGCATATTCGCACCCTCTCTGGACGTCAATATCCATTTGGGATGCCTCTTTTCATCAATGAAATTTGAACCCTTATCTTGGCCCACCTCAACCAATAATTAAGAGGTGAGCCATCCATTTAATCAGATAATTACTTCTATGGTGACGGACAAGTAGACGGTGCACCAGGATAATTAGCAGTTCCATTGACTGACGGTACCGTTTCACACGACCATGTAATTGTGCCATCGGTAGCGATTGTGGGAATCATTATCATGATAGGTATTGCGGCTCCCGTTCCAAAACCTGATCCTCCCCAAGTTTCAATTGAGCAATCAGTTCCAATTTGGATCTGTGCGACATTGTTGGTAGCGGTTATTGCTTGAAAGCCAGCAAAACCTGAGCTCGCACAAGTAAAACCACTGACTGTTCCAATATTCGATGTTGTCAGAAATTCTTCAATTTTTACCTGTTGCAAATGTGCCGCGGAAAACAACTCAGCGAATCTCGCTTCTCGCATATAAGTCTGATAGCTCGGTATAGCAATCGCTGCCAAGATCCCAATGATTGCAATTACAATCATTAACTCTATTAACGAGAATCCAGGTGATTTAAGCTTCTCTTTCATCATCAATCTCCAACGAAACAACTATTAAGTAAGCTTAGATTAAATGATTGCACAAAAAGTTCACTAATAATTTGAATGTAGCTCCCCCTAATGAGGTACCCCAAAACTTGGGATCACCCAGGTAGGAACAATATTTTGGTGTCGAAAAGTATTGGTTAAAAACGCGGTTTCCTCTTTTGCTTCAATTCGATTCTTTGCAAGGCTAACCCCCATATTCCCTGTGAGTACCAAAGCAGAGTCAATATTGGCATTCATAGCCCCTTGGATATCAGTTTCTAAGGTGTCACCAATCATCAATACCCGCCGCAACTTTTCTGAGTCATCAAACGAGAACCCGAGACGCGTAAAAACCTCCTTATAAATATTGTGGTAAGGCTTACCATAATAAAAAACTTTTCCATTCATTTTTTCATATTGAAGAGCAAAATATCCAGAGCAATAGCGAATTTGATTTCCGTTAATTATATCTTTGTCCGGATTGGCACAAATAAGCGGTAATTGAAGTTTTTGTGCCTGTTGAAAAAGTGAAGTGAACTGTTCTAAATCTTCACCTTCATCTAAATAGGCCGTCATTAAAATGAAATCAGCTTCTTCCAACTGATCTACAGTTTGAACCAATAAGTTTGACAATATATCCTGGTTTTTTTCTGCCCCTAAATGATAAAATCGTTTCCCAAGCTTGCTAAAAACCTCATCTTCATATGTTAACAGTTGGTTTCTAACAACATCGCCGGAAGTTAATATCTGACTAAGGGTTACACTAAGACCCAGACTATTTAATTTACTACTAATAATAGGCGCTGGGCGCGGCGCATTCGACACAAACATCACTTGTTTTTTTAAGGAGGTTATTTTTTCTAAACTTGCTTTTACTCCAGGGTAAACTTCGTATCCATCGTGGATGACACCCCATACATCCAAAAGAAAATAATCATAACGCTCAATTAAGCGTTCAATTGTCGAACTGATAGCCGTCATGTCAGAGTTCCTCATTCGATTAAAACCCTGCGATAGGGCAAAATTTAATCATTTCCACAATGTTAAAGTGTAAGTCCCCAGAGATCAATCCTGTGAGGAAATCTTTAAAAAAATCAGAAAATACCGGACAATCAAACAGGCACACTACAGGTCCCACCATATTATTTAGTTACAAAACCAATTGATTATTATTGTATTCTGAATTCCTTCAATGGTAAACTGCACGGCTCAAATAGCGTGTTGAAAAGGGGATTATAGCCTTGAAAATCATTATCCTAATTTCCACCAACAGCTGTCATGACAGAACCAGAGCCAACTCATTTTCAAGGTAATTTCTAGCTATGAATATCTTCCGTACTAAAATATCTGCCCACACAATAAACGAGCACGGCGAACTAAAACGTTGTTTATCTGCATTTGATCTCATTCTATTGGGTATTGGCGCCATTATTGGGGCTGGAATTTTTGTCTTAACCGGAATTGCCTCTGCAACCAAAGCTGGACCGGCAATTGTCCTCTCTTATGCAGTAGCCGGGATAGCTTGCTCTTTTGCAGCACTTTCGTATGCAGAACTTTCTGCCAGCATTAAGGGCTCCGGCAGTGCTTATAGTTACGCTTACGCCGGATTAGGTGAAATTGTTGCCTGGATCATTGGCTGGGACTTAGTATTGGAATATGGAATAGGGGCCTGTGCTATTGCCATTGGCTGGTCCGGTTATGTGAACGACATGTTCTTGTCTTTCGGTTTGAATCTTCCCCCTGACTTATTGAGAAGCTACGGAGAAGGTGGGTTTATCAACTTACCCGCAACCCTAATCATTCTATTGTTATCAACCGTCCTTGCCATAGGGGTCAAGCAAAGCGCGCGATTTAATACCGCAATTGTTTTTATTAAGCTCACCGTTATTACTGTTTTTATTGTGTCCGCAGTCCAAGATGTAAAGCCCGCCAATTGGCATCCGTTTATGCCGTTTGGTTGGAATGGCATGATAGAAGGTGCTGCTTTAGTATTTTTTGCCTTCATTGGGTTTGACGCCGTTTCAACAGCAGCAGAAGAAGCTAAAAATCCACAAAAAGATCTTTCCATCGGCACGATTGGATCTCTGGCGATTTGCACCTTAATTTACATTGTTGTCTCCGGTTTGTTAACCGGTATTGTTTCTTATACCACTTTAAATACCCAATCGCCCGTTGCTGATGCCATTTTAAGTCTAGGGCACAAAGTCACTGCAGACGTCATTGCACTTGGAGCAGTCGCTGGATTAACTTCCGGCATGTTAATTTTCATGTTTGGTTTGTCCAGGGTTTTATACTCAATGGCCAATGACGGTCTACTGCCCAAGCAAGTCTCACACGTTAATCCAAAAACCCAAACGCCAGTCCGAATTATTCTGGGCAGTGGTGTTGTTTTGTCGGTTATCGCCGGTTTTTGCCCCATGAAAGAGGTCGCTGAATTGGTTAATATTGGAACCCTGGCCGCCTTTATTATTGTGTGTATTTCAGTGATTATTTTACGTTACACCAAACCCGACCTGCCCAGACCCTTTAAAACCCCATTTTGCCCCATCGTGCCCCTATTGGGTGTCTTTTCTTGCGGTTATTTAATGATCAGCCTTGCAGCAGTGACGTGGGTTCGTTTTATTATTTGGACAATTATCGGCCTGATTGTTTATTGCCTATATAGCCATTCTCACAGTAATTTAGCCAAAAAAGGGTAGGAGAGACCCCAAAGCAACACTCCTCCAGCGAATGATTCTCCCAATTTTCCTATTTTAGAGTCTATGCTCAAAGAATACGCTCTGATTGGATTGGCCATGACAGATCGACCTATGAAAAAACGTCTGTCTAACGGGTCTTAACTGTTACACCCATGAATAATGCAAAAGCTGGACATACCCTAATTGCCTTTATCAGCCAATGGTTGCTAAAAGACTCGCCTCCGAAAAGGGCCTATTTATGTGACTTTCCGCAAATCTGTCAAAAAATTACGCCTGGCGATGTTTTGCTGATCGAAGGACGCAGCCGAATCAGTCATATTATAAAATCCGTGACTCAAAGCCCATGGTCTCATGCCATGCTGTACATCGGAAAATTAGAAGAAATCTCCAATACTTCCATACAAGCTACCATTCAACAATGGTGTAATTGTAATACGACTACCCCCTTAATAATCGAGAGCGAGTTAGGATCTGGAACCATCGTTTCACCCTTAGCCAAATATCAAGAAGATCACATTCGGATCCTGAGACCACAAGGCTTATCTGTAGAAGATACGCAAAAAATTATTGCTTATGCCACAGGAAGACTGGGTGCTCACTACAATCTAAAACATGTTTTCGATCTTTTTCGCTTTTTAGTTCCATGGAGCTTTGTCCCTAAAAGATGGGGTTCCTATATCTTTGAACACAGTGGTTCTCAACCGCTAGAAGAAATATGTTCATCGATGATTGCAGAAGCATTCCAATCGATCCAATTTCCGATCCTGCCCATTGTCACAACTGATCCCGAGAAAAATATCGAACTGATCGAAAGAAACCCTCGTTTATTCACACCCAGCGACTTTGATTTCTCACCCTATTTTTCTGTCATTAAATATCCGATTTTCCCCGTGGATGAAAAAGCTTATTACCATCATTTACCTTGGAAAAGTAAAATGATGAGTAATGATTTTGAAGTTGTCTCCACCACCCCCACAGATGCCAGCAAAAAGGCTTAAGCTTTTGCTTATTCGTCAGATCCTTTTGACATCCAAGGACATTTTTCGATATAGTAGCTATTAAGTTCATTACCCAATTCTAAAAAATGCCAGAATTACCCGAAGTAGAAACAACCTGTCAAGGAATTCGATCCGCAGTGATCAATCAAACGATTCGCGAAATAGTGATCCGGGAATCTCGATTACGCTGGCCCGTTTCCCGAGCGTTGTTAAAACTGCGAAAAATTCAAATCACTAATGTCAGTCGTCGTGCAAAGTATATTCTGATGCAATCCACGTTAGGCAGTTTTATCATTCACCTAGGGATGTCTGGACGATTATGTTGCTTAGACGAAAAAATTCCTTACCAAAAACATGATCATATTGATTTTGTCTTCGACAACGGAACACTGTTACGATATACGGATCCCAGGCGATTTGGAGCGGTGCTTTGGACAACAAAAGACCCTTTAAAACACCGTTATTTAGCCAAACTCGGGGTTGAACCGCTTTTACCCGTGTTTAATGCTCACTATTTACATCGAGTCACACAAAACAAACAGCAACCTATAAAACAATTAATAATGGATCAAAAAGTTGTTGTTGGAGTAGGGAATATTTATGCGAATGAAGCCTTATATCAGGCCAAAATATCTCCTTTAAGATACTCTCACTCCTTATCTTTAAACGACTGTGCTGAGTTAGTTCGAGCCATTCGAAAAATTTTAACAGCAGCCATCAAACAGGGTGGAACCACCTTGCGGGACTTTTTATCCGCAAAAGGAAAACCAGGATACTTTAAGCAAAAATTACTGGTTTATGGTCGTCAAGGAATGGCATGCCTGCACTGTGGTCAGTCACTCGACGTCATTCGAATTCAGCAGAGAACAACCGTATATTGTTCAACTTGCCAAATTTAGAAATTGTTAGGATTCCTTAACAAAACAGGCAATTTTTAATGGCTTTTGGTGTGATATTCTATGGTTATTTTAGGTCTTCTTTTCATTAAGATTTTTTCTGACAATTGGCATTCCAGAGCCTCTTTTAAAATACTTTCGGCTTCTTCAGGACTGTTGCCACCGCAAGTGAATAAATCCACTGCTGCATATCCATCTTCTGGCCAAGTATGAATTGACATATGTGATTCAGACAGTAAAAGAATACCCGTGACTCCCTGTGGCTCAAATTGATGAAACACGGATTTTAAAACGGTAAAATTTCCTTTATTAGCGGAGGCTGTCAGTGTTTTTTCTAAATACTTTAGATCATTTAATTTAGCAGGGTTACAATTATTATATTCCACCAACAAGTGATAGCTTTTTTGCGGGGCGGCGGAGAGTGATGTCGTCAAGAAGGTGATCACTGTCACAAAGAGACATTTTATTAAACTATTTTTCAAAATCTAAGCTCCCAACTAAATTAATCATCTTCAGCCAATCTCGATTTGCATTCAATCTGTTTTTAAACTTGAATACCACCCAATATTTTCATCACTCACTTATAGTTACTGCCAAAAAGAGCAATAAAAACTAATTTTCCTAATCATCTTAAGCCCAAGCCGCGGACGATTTCATATATATTCATAATGGAGTAGTATGTTACAAGAATTTTGACTTGAGTCAAGCAGTGAATTTATTCAAGAACGCTGTTTTTGACCAAGAACTAACCCAGAGGAATCCCCGCAAATTTTTCTGACAGGATCCCCGCTTTTGCGAGGATGACTCGACGAGATGTGTGGGGATCCCTCTGGAACCAACCACCTCGCGGGAATTCGACTTAAAAATCTCACTCAATACAAAATGACTTCTCCCAAGCACTCTAGTTATTAGTTTAATAACTTACCTTAAGGCCAGACGGTCAAATTTCTTGCCTGACATCTGCCTGTATTGAATTTATTTTCAAAAGGGTAGGGAACGGTGAACCTACACAAAGACATATTCATAAACTTTCTCAAAATATCAAATAGTTATGACTTTTATTGTCAGCAGAATTAATCCCTCTTTTGGTTGTCTACTATTTAGGTCTTAAAAATGGCAGGATAATGAGGATAATACAATGACTATAGCCACCAAAGAGAACGGCACATTAGCCAACCTGAAAAAAGAACTTCAAGCATTAGAAACTCAGAAAGCCAGAATGGATGCAGAAATCATCACTAAAACTGGCAAAACCTTATTGGATAATCCTCAAGTGGTTCACCGATTGAAAATTGCTGAGGGAAAAAAATTAAAAAAAACTGGCCGAGTTAAAGAAGCTCCCAAAATGGCGGAACAAACCGGGGTGGCTGCTATATTAGCGAAAGTTCAAATGCCAATCACCGTTCTTAAGTCTACCCAAAATTCGGCCAATGATTTCGAATCAGACTGGGGAGAAGGAGACGCCGTAAAACCAACTGCAGAAAACACTTCAGAAATGGCCACGCCAAAAGATGAAAGTGACCCAGCAATAGCAGAAGAAATCGCTGATACCGAAGCCAGAATTCGATACTTAGAGCGTTATGTAGAAGAAGGCACAAAACTTTTAGCTTCAAGTCCTGCATTAGCCAACGCTGACACTGTCGTACCAGAGGAACCTACTGTCATCGCTAACTCTGCGTTTATACCGCCACCGCCGCCAGTACCACCACTCACGATGGGAGTACCACCGGCTCCACCACCACCTCCTCCGCCTGGACTCTTGCAAGGGATCAAAAGCCCAGATGCAACGAAAAAATTAAAGGCTCATCCTGCGCAAAAGACGAAGTCGGTGGTTAAACCCGAACCCGCTGAAGATAAATTCAACTTAGCTGCAGTAATGGGCCAAAGACGAGGTAAGCTGCGCGAAGATGATGATCGAGACGACGAAGACGAAATAGACTTCGAGGATCCCACTCCGGCTTCGCAAAAGCGAAAAAGTATCGTGGTGAATCCTGCCAGTCATAAGAAAAGAAAAACGGTTGTGCTGGATTCGCTCCCTACAGCGACACAACGTCAGTCCGTGCGCGCTTCTAAACGGGTTGATGACTCAGTTGAGACGGGAGCAACCCTACAAACGCCTGCGACTAAACAAACAACTGTTCCTGTTGAAGAAGCTCCAGTACACGACCGTAAATCTGTGCGTGCTTCTAAATCAGTTGCCAGCCATGAACTGTCCCAAAGGCTCTCCACCCATGCAGAAGAATTAACAGGTTTGCATGACGCAAGGAAAAAACAACATGATAGTACGCATCCCGATCATCGAAAATCTATCTCATTCAGAGAAAATACAGACTCAACAACAACTGCCTCTCACTTAACCACCGAGCAAAAAGCTGCTCTCCAGGACTTGTCTAAACATTTAAGCAAGCAATATATTCCACATCGACAATCAGCCATGAATAAATTGCGTCATATGTTTGGTGGGACTGATCGAAACATGAAGGTTCAAGTTGCAAATAGTATCATTCAAGAAATAAAAAGGGAACTTGAACAGGAGCATCCTGGTAAAATTAACGAATATTTAAAATCAGCACTAAACACAGACTTCAATTTAAACGGTAAAACCATTTATGGAGCCAAACAGGGGGAACTCTCCACTCAAATTTTAACTGCTTTAGATAAGTTAGAACCGGGTTTTAGCAGCTCTGACAATAATCCCTGGAATGCGCCTCAAGAAGATACGTCAAAACATCATCTTTAGGACTATATGGAAGAACAGTTGGGCTGAAGAGGGGGTTGCTTTGTCTAGCTAATTATCTGAATTTATGGTAAAATCACATGTTATATTATAAATTTACTAAAAACATCAGTGTTATTAAATGGAGTTTGGTGAAGTGCAAACATTATATATTTCCACATTATTAGAATTTCTTCCTGATTTAATCGGCTTATTTGGGGTTATACTCATTTTATGGTATTACTTTTTATTACAAACGGGTAAGTGTACAGCAAATAGCTTGATGTTTTCACTCGCGAACCTTATCGGATCTGCTTTACTCTTAATTTCACTCTGGTTCGATTGGAATTTATCCGCCGTTATCATTGAAATTGCCTGGTTTCTTATCAGCCTATTTGGCGTGATTAAAACCATGAACCAGCCTGCTTTATACAAAAACAATCCGGCTGACTAGGAACGATGTAAATCCTGCTTTTCTTCACATTTAAGGGTTTCAATTTGAATGGTCGAGTGCGTTATAGCAAATTTTTCTTCCAATAATTTAATTACTGCTTCTAATAAAGGAAAATCATCCTTGGTTTTCTCATCAATGATAATATGGGCTGACAAGCTTATTTTTCCGTTAGTCAAAGCCCAAACGTGTAAATCATGGACATCTAATACCCCTGGAAGATCCAACAAAACATCGTTAATTTGATTTAACTCAATGCCTTCTGGAACTCCTTCGAGCAAAATATTAATGCTTTCTTTCAGTAAACTCCAGCTTCTCGGTAAAATCCACATGGAAACACCCAACGCCAGCAAAGAATCCAAATATTGCCAGTGTGTCATTTGGATCAAAAGAGCCGTTAATATTACAGCCAAAGAACTTAACATGTCTGCTTCTGCATCCACATAAGCACTTTTGATATTTAAACTCTCTTTACTGGCAGCATGTAACAAACGAGTCGTGGTGAAGTTGATAATCAAGCCTATCGATGCAACAATGAGCATAGTACTTGTTTGCACTGGGTGAGGCATATACAAACGCTCATATGCTTCATAAATAATATAAAATGCCACTACAAATAAAATACTGGCGTTAAACGCAGCCGCTAATATTTCCAATCGGTAATAGCCAAATGTGCGCTTTTTATCTGCTTTTTTTCTACCCAAACGTACTGCCATAATAGAGATGATTAATGCAACAGCATCTGTAAATAAATGAGCAGCATCCGACAGCAAGGCAAGACTGTTGCTAATAATGCTACCTGCGAGCTCCACCCCTATGAAAATAGTGGTTAAAGATAATGCCATCCACAATTTTTTTTCATTATTGAGCGACTGATCTTCTTTCCCGCTCATCTGTGCTCACTGTCTTTTTTTAAAAACTGAGGCAATTTTATTTTAACTTCCTGTACAACCCTTTGCAGCTCGCTCTCAGTATAAGCTATTGCTTGAGCGTAACCCCACACTGGAGCAGGCCAAGCCAAATCATCTTTTTTTCGGGCAACTATGTGAATATGTAATTGAGGGACTCGATTTCCAATACTTGCTACGTTTAATTTATCAGGACGAACATATTCCTTTAATAGCTGAGATATCCCTACGATTTCTTGCAATAACTGATTCTGATCTGGGATCTCTAGGTCATGTATCTCCAAAACACTCGCTTTTTTTGGAACCAAGATCAACCAAGGAAAACGAGAATCATTCATTAGGAGTAGGGCAGAGAGTGGCAAATCTGCCACTGAAACAGTGTCATTCTGTAAAGTTGGATGCAATTCAAATTTAGCCATTTGATGATTCCTCGAGAACCTTCAGAATTGCGCTCACATGCCCATCGACTTTTACCTTTGGCCAAATCTTAACAATATTACCTTGCCCATCAATCAAAAATGTCGAACGAATGGTTTTTCCTTCTTCTAATGCATGGTAACTTTTATGAACGGCCAGATCAGCATCGCTCAATAGTATAAAATTGAGATCGTATTTTTCTTTAAACTTTGTATGACTTTTTTCATTATCCTTAGAGATCCCTAACACCACACAGTTTTTTTTTGCTAAGTTTGGTAAATTATCACGGAAATCACAAGCTTCTTTGGTACAACCTGGCGTATCGTCTTTAGGATAAAAGTAAATAACCACCCATTTGCCTCGAAATTGTGCAAGTGTTTGCAATGTTCCTGTATCATCCGGAAGGGTGAAATCAGGCGCCTTACTACGTTCCTTTATCATCAGTGTTCTCCTTTTCATTTTTATCCCTTTAATTTTATCCTGAATGGTATGGGATCCCAAATACATTTCGCTACACTGTAAATAGAGTGTCAGATGAGTCATGACTTCATAGTCAGTCGCTAAAGTTAAAAATGGGGGTTAATGATGGGACTTATCAATTCTACGATGTTGCCACTCGGAACCATTGCTCCGGATTTTAATTTATTAGATGTTGTTGCCAATAAACAGCGCCCTCTGGCTTCTTTAAAATCGTCCACCGGTACCCTGATCTTTTTCATTTGTAACCATTGTCCTTATGTAAAGCATGTATTACCCGAATTAGTCCAAATGGCTCATGATTACCAACAACGGGGTATTGCTTTTATTGGCATTAGCGCGAACGATATTGATCAGCAACCGGATGATTCCCCCACCAAGATGAAAGAGTTGATGCAAAAACTAAAATTTCCGTTCATCTATCTCTATGATGAGACCCAAATGGTTGCAAAAGCTTACGAAGCAGCCTGTACGCCCGATTTTTTCTTGTTCGATCACCAAATGCGATGCGTCTACCGAGGGCAGCTAGATGATTCTCGACCTGGCAATCAGGTCCCATTAACAGGGCAAGATCTGCGCATGGCCCTCGATAATCTACTCACTCATCAACCCATTGATCCAGTTCAAAAGCCTAGCATAGGCTGCAGTATTAAATGGAAAGCATAATTTAATACGCGCTATGTCCCTTTCGATTTTAATTTATCGACCCTAATAATTTGTTATCTTTCCAAGTTAAATTGGCATTATTTCTTTCCGTTTTCTAAAAGAAATGGCAAAAAAACCGTTTTCTCACTTGATTATCCACTTTATTTCGTTATAATTCATATTACGTAATACGTTATTATTTGGAAATTCAGATGGGCAGATTGGGTATCCTTTATCGTGATGTTGAAAAAGCAGCCAATGAATTGATCGGCGCAGGCGTTAAACCCACCGTTGATGCAGTACGGTATAAACTGGGCACTGGAAGTAAAAGTACAATCGTTCTTCATCTAAAACGCTGGCGTGAGGCACTGGCTAAAAATCACGCAATGCCACCCCAAGCTCTTCCCACGGAACTTATGTCACTCATTCAGCATTTTTACCAGCAATTGAAAATCGACACTGAACTCGTCCCAAACCCTCCTGAACTGCGAAGGGCAGAGTCTCCGCATTCTGCGACTCCACTGTCGCACTCTGTTGAAAACGAAGTTCAACTTTTACGCTCGCAACTTGAGTTCGCTGAACAGCAACGGGCACATTTACTGCAGGAGAAATCTCAGGTTGTATTAGAGTTAAAGAAACTAAAACAAAAGGTTAAATCTGAGCAGCTGGTCACATCATGAGGTTATCAGGGATTTCTTTATAAAGGATGAATCACGTGGATGACGACTCCCCAAATTCGAAAATCCATCTCTTCTGTAATATCAATGGGACGATAACGCGGATTTTCTGGCAGTAACCGTACAGTTTGTTGTTTTAATTCTAACCGCTTTACGGTCAATTCATTATTAACTACCGCGATAATAATCTTACCATCTAAGGGTTTTAGCGAGCGGTCCACGATTAAAATATCATTTTCATGAATGCCTGCATCAATCATTGAATCTCCTTCGACTCGAACAAAAAAGGAGGTGGAAGGCCGCTGGATCAAATATTGATTCAGATCTAAATGACTTTCAATGGCGTCATCGACAAGAGAAGGGAACCCTGCTGCAACACGATTACTATAAAGAGGTACCGGAGGACTCGTGATGGCTGTCTGGAAGGGATGAACATTACCAAAGGCTGCCAGTTCTTCTTGTTTCTTTCTTTCGCTCAATAGTTTTTTGATTTCTGGCAATAAGCTGATCGGTACTCGTACAGGCTGAGTCCGTTCTCCGAACTTGCCCGTACCTCTTGGCCGACCAGAACCTTCCCGATAGCCCCCGGCTTTGGATTTTTTATTCATGCTTGCACATCCCGCTTGATTAATGTACGATAATCAAATATAGTATGAATTAAGCCAATGTTAAATGCAAGAACCAATAATGTCATCAGGAGGATAATATGTCATTGAGTGCACAGCCAATACCCCCAGTAGTTGAGTTGCAATTCTTACAAAATAGAATCACCGTGCTGGAAGATCAATTACAACAAGCAATTGCTCATTCTAAAAAGAAAGAAGCCTATGCCAATACATTAGCGACCGATTTGGAACATATTATTATCCAGCTCAAGCGCTTAGAAATAGTAAAGTGATACCCCTCGGTCAAGTCACACACAAAAAAATCTGTGCCGTTAGAGATCGCTGGTTGGTTCAGCAATCTCTAAGCGCACCGGTTTCCAATAAATCAGCATAATCGTGCTGATCAGCAATAAACCCATCGAAAAGACTAAGGGAATTGAGATTGCAACATTTTCCAAATAACTGGAAAGTAGGGGGGTTATAGCCCAAGTCACTGCCACAATTGCCTCGGAGACACCCATGATCCAACCTTGCTTTTCCTCTGAAACAGAATTTGAAAACAATTTAATCATGATAGAGTACGCTGCCGCCATGGTAACGCCTAAAGCAAAGGATGCAAACCATGCAATGCTGATATGAATATCAGAAACGGTTGCTAAAATACTCAAGGTAGCAATGGCCAAACACCCAAGAGCCGCTAAGTTATCGCGTAAATATTGAGCAATCAGTCGCGGGATCCAACCAGAACCTAAAGCAAACCCAAATCCCATGAGTGACATAAACAGCGCAATGTGTTGAGAGGTGAAGTCATATTTCTTCAGTAAGTAGACCGCGATAAATTGGAAATAAAAACTCCACCCCAATTGCATCAGTAAATAAATAGAAGCTAAAAAACGAATGCTTTTAGTTCTAAATGGATCCACAATAAAACTAAGGCTTTGCTTTAAACTAACTGAAACCACCTTTTTAGGTATAAAAGTTTCCTGAAACAACCGCAATAGAACAAGATTGATAACGGCCATCAAAGACGAGAAATAAAGCGGTGTAGAATAACTAAACCAAGAGACTATCTTAGTGTTCGCAAAAAAACCACCAACCAATGGCCCAAATAAAAAGCCAAAAGACGCTGCCAAAATAACTAATCCAATGTTTCCGGCCTTGTTTTTATCATCGCTAATATCAATCACCGCCGCTTGCGCGATGGGCATACTTCCTGCCGTTAAACCCGCTAAGCCACGACTGAAAATCAACAAATAAAGATTGTTGGTATCAACAGCTAAACCAGAAAGCGCATACCCAACAGCAGCCCCTAACAGGCAAATCATGAGCACCTTTTTTCGTCCTAATTGATCAGAAAGCCCTCCCAGCACAGTCGCACCAAAAAACATTGCAATCGGAAAAATCGATAAGGTAGCGCTGTACCAAAAGCTTTTTAGCAAATCAGGAGCTTCTGGGCCCAGAATACCATTACTGTCCATAAATATAGGTACTAAAATGGGAAATATAATACCCAAGCCCATATGATCGAGCAAAATAAGCATATAAAGTGGCAATAATGGATTGCCCAGGTAAATTTTAAAACGCGAGACCATGGTTAGCTCCAGGCTTGGTGCTATTTTCTAAGAAAAGGGATGATATTGTACAAGTTTATTTCAATTTTGTCAAACAATTTCAGTGGAAGAAACGGCCTCGGAAGAAACCGGGGCAATACGGGCTGAACCTTTACCCAGCCGTTGGTGGAAAATAAAAAAAGTAGCGGCGTTAATGAGAACACCGAAAATGACTCCTTCTAAAGCGCCATCGATGAGCGAATGAGGAAAGAGATAATTCCAAGCAATCACAGCCAAAATGCTCGCCGCAGCCGACAGCAAAAATACTTTATCGGTCGATTTAACTCCAAAAATTGCTGCAATTAAAGGTACCAATATAATGGGAGTCCAAAATTGATAAGAATACAACAAAATATCTAGCGCACTGGAAGTACTTAAAGCAAAAATAATGGCGACAACCCCAATAACCAAAGTAATGGCCCTAGAAAACATGAGTTCTTGATTTGGATTTTTTGGTTTTAAACGCAAAGGAAGCAAAAGATCATTGGTCATTGCAATGGACGTGCTATTTAAGAATGAGTCGGCCGAAGACATGACAATCGCTAACATAGCAGCAATAGCAAGTCCTTTTAAGCCAACTGGCATTACCACTTGAATGACATGGGGTAGTGCCAAATAGGAAGGCAAGTCCGGTGCTAGCACAAAAGCAATGACTCCAATGAATCCAACCACCAAGAAGAAGGGGACAGAGAGTATCCCGCTCCAGAAGGTCCCTTTTTTGGTTTCTCGGACGGTTTTCCCAATTAATAACCTTTGCATATATGGGGGTATTAAAGTCTCACCTAAAAAGAAACTGAGAAATAAAACAAATAATGCCGTTGTGCCAATGGAACCAAAGGGTTGGAAATAACTCTCTGGAAGAGCTCGACTTAATTCCGCAAGTCCCCCAATTTCCTGAAAGCCAAAAAACAAAACCAACGGCAGCATGATACTGAGGACAATAAAGTGAAGAATATCTACAGCCACAACCGATTTCAAACCCCCATAAGTGGAATAAATGAGCACTACTGATATAGCAACCAAACTTCCAAGATGATTGGGGATCCCTAAAAATATATTGAGGATATTACCACAGGCTGAAATTTGTGCTCCAATAATGCCGCCGCAAACAAGTACAGAAGCGAAACCCGTGGCAATTTTTGTTCGTTTTCCATAGGCCACTTCCATAATATCACCCACGGTTAACGCACTTCGAAAGGGCTGCATTCTTGGCGCAATAAAATATGCCACTAAAATTTCTTTAAGACTGAACCCCCAAATGGCTAACACATAAACAAAACCATATAAAAATGTTTTTTCAGCAAGCCCGAGCGTAAAACCACCCCCAATAAAAGAAGCAGAAAGTGTCGTAAACACTATCCAGGCAGGATATTGTCGCCCACCCGTTTTATATTCATTCGAAGAGGTGACTCCTTTCGCAACCCAAACCCCAAGCATGAGGGTTAATAGAAGATAAGTTGCGACGATAAAAGTATCGATCATATGTGTTTTTCCATAGAATTCACGAGAAACTGCATCACTGTTTATCAGTAAATCTATCGCTATAACAACCCAACGAAAGTTATCATAATAACAAATTATATTGGCTACTGATTTAGAATCGCTTCATGGTAAAGTGAAAGCGGTAAACTGTAAATCCTTTTATGGGTGGAAATAAGGGCATGGGTAAAAAGGGTGTTTTATTAATGAATATCGGAACCCCGGATACCGACCAGCCCATTTCAGTTCTCAAGTATTTAAGACAATTTCTAAACGATCCCCGAGTCATCGACTTGCCGAGTATTGTTCGCTGGCTACTGGTGCATTGTTATATTTTACCCAGACGGTACCGACAATCCACAAGAGCCTATAAAGCAATTTGGTTAAGTTCCGGCTCGCCACTCTTAGTTCACAGTCTAGCAGTCAAAGAAGCTCTGGGAAAAGCCTTAGGTCCTGAATTCCACGTTGAGATGGGTATGCGATACGGACAGCCCAGTATTCAAAAAGCCTTAGAACAACTTAAATACTGTTACTCTTTAACGGCCATTCCCTTATTCCCCCAATATTCCTCGGCGGCTACCGGTTCTGCAATAGAAGAAATGAACCATTGCCTCTTAAAATGGTGGAATATCCCTGAGCTCTATATTCAACGAGATTTTTTTAATCATCCAGGCTATATCGCAAGCTATGCAAAAAATATTCAAGAATCGATTGCTCATCAAAAAGTAGATTGTTTGATTTTTAGTTATCATGGATTACCGGAAAGACACATCCAGAAAAGTCACTGCACGGCAATTTGTGACAAACTTCATGATTGTCCAGAGATGCAAGAAACAAACTCTTTTTGCTATCGTGCCCAGAGTTTTGCTACCTCGCATCAAATAGCAAAAATCCTTGGCCTCACTGAAAATCAATACCGGGTAAGCTTTCAATCTAGGCTGGGTGCAACACCCTGGATCAAACCTTATACTGATCAACTGCTGCCCAAATTGATTGAAAGTGGGATCAAAAATATTGCCGTAGTTTGCCCATCTTTTGTGACTGATTGTTTAGAAACGTTAGAGGAAGTAAACATACGAATGAGAGAACAGTGGAAATCCCTTCATGGAAATAGTTTTATCTTTATCCCATGTCTTAATTCACAACCAAGCTGGATCCAGGCGCTTGCAAATATGATAAAAAGCGGACAACTGAATAATTCATTCCAAACTATTCAGCCTTGATTAACATAAAATATTTCGACATCAAAACAACTCCTAGCTATTCCCACTTATAATTAATAGTCCTAAAATTATCATAAATATATCGATATTCTGGCTCTAGAGTCATGCTGGGATCTGCTCAGCATCAAGAGCATTAGTTCTGAAATAAACCAAAATAAAAATTACACTAAATTAAATTTAAATGTGATTATATAGATTGGCGTTACAACTGCAGATAATTACATATTTTTAAGAGAACAGGGAATAAATATAAATTACCTGTTTTTTTCATTAAATTAATCTTGATATTAATTTCATAACAGTTTATTTTTATGCCTACCATTATTGGTCACAAAGGAGAACCGCAAGTGTCAGAAATTATGTGCAATGATTTTTTATTAAGTAAAAGCACAGCACTTGTTGAATTAGACCCTGCACGTTGTAAACCCTGGAAATATCATGACAGGGATTTGGCTTGGTTGACAAAGGAACGTTGTCAAGATTTGATTAAATCCATTCAGAAAAATGGACAAATAGAGCCTATCCTTGTCAGAAAAATCAGCGACGATGAGGAACATGATTACGAAATTATATACGGGGTACGCCGTTGGTTTTCATGTTCACAAATTCAAAAACAAAAAGTGCTGGCCAGAATTACCAATTTAGACGATAAAACCTGCATGATTCTAATGCATGCAGAAAATGCTAATTCAAAAGATATATCCGAATTCGAAAGAGCCATGTCTTTATCAAGACAAATAAAATCAGGACTATTTAAAAGCCAAACC
>JABDFC010000018.1 GCA_013286785.1 Gammaproteobacteria bacterium | reverse complement strand
TATCCCTGTGCAATATCACAACCTAATTCTTTCAATTTATCCCAGGACTCTCTTGTTTCTACGCCTTCCCCCACAACGGAAATATCCAAACTGTGGCCCAACTCTATGATAGACTTTGAAATTTTATAGGATTGGATGTTTTCATTTAAACTTAAAATAAAAGACTTATCTATCTTCATTTCACTAAATGGTAATTTATGAAGTTTAATCAGAGATGAATGTCCTGAGCCAAAATCATCAATGGAGATTTTATATCCTTTCAACCTAAGCCGAGTTAAGATATCCATTGCTATTTCAGGTTGGGACATAATGGTTGTTTCGGTAATTTCAAAACAGATTTTTTCTGGGTTTATCTTGTGCTTATTGGCTAACGTTGTAATTTCATCGGCGAAAACGATATCATTAAAAACTTTGGCAGATATATTAACTGAAATCGTTAAATTATTACTCGTACCCCAATTAACCTGTTGTTTAAACGCCTGATCGATAATCCATTGAGTCAATTGCTTTATAAGCCCCGTTTCTTCCGCCAACGGTATGAAAGCATCCGGAAAGAATATTTTCCCCGTCGGAGGTACCCAACGAACCAGTGCTTCGACGCCACATATCTCACCAGTTTTAAAATTAACAAATGGTTGGTAGTGTAGAACGAAATTATAATCTTTAATCGCTTCAGCCAATGAATCCTCTGAAGGTTTTAAAGTTCGTACTTTTTCTGCTTCTAATAGCTTTTGTATCTCGGCAATTTTTACTGGTTTTTGAAAATGTGTAATCATGTCCAAGCCATATTGTTTGCCTAGCTGAAAAGCAGTGGAACGAATTTTTTCTTCATGCCCGCTCATAACAATAACGGGGCATTTTCTATTTTCTTTGGATAAGAATCTTAGCAACTCAATGCCATCATTATCACCGATGCTGAGATCTAAAATAATAAGGGAGGGGTTAAAAGCTCTATATACCTCTTGAAATTTCGTAATTTCGTTTAATTCGCAAACGGCAAAACCACAACTTTCACCGATATCCACAAATAACTTGCATATACCCTTATCATCATCAATGATGAGTAAACGATGCTGTTGTTCTTTCATTTGAATTGCCAACTCTATAGATCTAGATAAACTTAAGAATAGACAATTAATCTCGACCATGACATCGTTAAAATCGACTTCATTGAGCCCTGGTCGAGATTTTTAGCTTAAAAATTACAAATTGATTTTGATGATGATACAACAACTGCTTATTTATTAATGCTCGCGTGTTGCATAAAAAGTGATATCAGGCCAACGTTCTATCGTTAAATTCAAATTCACCTGTGTGGGTGCTAAATACGTCAGATTATTACCACCATCAAAAGCCAAATTATCTTTGGCCTTATGTTCAAATTCAGCCAGTTTTTTAGGATCAGAACATTCAACCCAACGGGCAGTCGCAACATTTATGTGATCATACACGCAATCCACGTTATATTCGTTTTGCAACCGATGCGCAACCACATCAAATTGCAACTCCCCGACCGCCCCCAAAATGATTCGATTGTCGTTTAAAGGTCGAAAAACCTGTGTGGCACCTTCTTCTGAGAGTTCTATTAATCCCTTTTGCAGGGCTTTCGCCTTAAGAGGATCTTTAGGACGAACTGCACGAAAAAGTTCTGGCGCAAAATAGGGGATTCCAACAAACTTGAGTGTTTCCCCTTGTGTAAAAGTATCGCCAATTTGAATAGTGCCATGATTATGTAGCCCAATAATATCACCTGGCCAAGCTTCGATCACACGATCTCGATCACCTGCCATAAAAGTAAGCGCGTTGGATATTTGTATTTCTTTACCCAGTCTAACATGCCGCATTTTCATACCTTGCTGGTATTTTCCTGAGCAAATTCGCATAAAAGCGATGCGATCTCGATGTAGGGGATCCATATTGGCCTGAATTTTAAAGACAAACCCTGAAAATTTTTCTTCATGCGGTAACACAACCCTTGTTTGTGCCTGACTGGATTCAGGCGGTGGTGCATAGCTTGCAAAAGCATCTAAGAGTTCTCGAACGCCAAAGTTATTCAACGCGGAACCAAAAAAAACAGGAGATAATCGCCCTCTTAAAAACTCATCGTGTCGGAATTCATTGCTTGCGCCACGAACCAAAATTAATTCGTCTCGAAATTCTTTTGCCAGATCTGTTCCAATGCGTTCATCCAGTTCTGGGTTATTGAGACCTGTAATGATCTGACCCGCCTGAATTTTCTCGTTTTGCCCAGGCTGATATAAGCAAATGGTGTCTAGAACCAAATGGTAAATACCTTTAAAATGCTTACCCATTCCGATTGGCCATGTCACTGGCGCACATCGGATTTTTAAAATACTTTCTATTTCGTCCAATAAATCGATGGGTTCACGACTGTCTCGATCGAGTTTATTAATAAAGGTTATGATAGGAGTGTCTCGAAGCCGACAAACTTCCATCAGTTTGATGGTACGAGTCTCGACCCCTTTCACCGCATCAATAACCATTAAAGCCGAGTCTACCGCCGTTAAGGTACGGTAGGTGTCTTCCGAAAAGTCTTCATGGCCAGGGGTATCCAACAAATTCATGATTCGGTCATGGTAGGGAAATTGCATAACAGAGGTCGTTACAGAGATCCCTCGTTGTTTTTCAAGTTCCATCCAATCAGAGGTCGCATGCCTTGACGCTTTGCGTCCTTTCACAGTGCCTGCCAACTGAATCGCTCCCCCAAACAATAAAAGTTTTTCGGTAATGGTTGTTTTCCCAGCATCTGGGTGAGAAATAATCGCAAAAGTGCAACGAGAACTGACTGGATCTATGCCCTTATTCATGAGTTATTACATATACTTACAGTGTTAAAGCCAGTCATTTTAGCATAATATAAGCCAGGTTGTCTTTCCTCATCCCTATTTTTCCCAGAACCACGTTTCTTGAATTGACAATTTGATAAAAATCTGCAAACTTAACAAGAGTGTTTTTAAGGGTTCCTTCATGAAAATCGCTCTAAAATTTCTGCTTTACGGTTGCATCCTCGCTTTTAGCTGTAGTGTGTCTGCCAATTATACTTTGCAAGATGTGATCGATGCCGAACCCAGATTGGCTAACCATACCCACTCTCTACTTGTATCACCTCTTTCTGGCCAAATAATCCAAATAAGAGGACAGTGGTATCAGATACGCCTCTTTAGCTTTGAACTTCAGCCTAATCTACTGCCTAAATATCAAGCGGTTACTTTTATCCAATTTCTTCAAAAGTACAATCTACTAATGACCACACCCAAAACGAGCCCAGAAGGCTTAACACCCACTGACTATTTTATAGCTCCCCGCGATTTCATGGATAAAGGGGTCTATTTTCTATTATCTTTGCGAAGGATAGATGATCCCAAACTCATCGAAGAGAAAGCTCAGTCTTCCACCAAAAAAAATCGCCATAAGCCAAAAAAGTTAAAACTTAAGGGTTTGGCTTCGTCAACGGTAACTGTTCACACTCATTTCCATGAAAGTGGCTTTATTTATCCTGGCTCCCCACTTTCGCGAGGATGACTCAATGAGATTCATGGGAATTCTCCAGCGCAAAAGCCGGAAACTGGACTTGACTCAATGAAATTTATGAGGATTCTTCAGCGCTTATACGGGGATGGCACCCCAATATAAGACTCTTAATAAAACCTTTTTAAGTGCAAAAGTAGTGATATAAAGACTAAATTTTAAGCTTTTGTTTCTAATTCAGGAACTAATTGATGTAGCAAAGCTTTCAATGCCTTTTCATCACATTTGTCACATGCTTGCTCCATCATTTCTAACACTTCAACCAAAGAATTCCAACTGTATTCTCTGGCTTTGGCCTGAAATATTTTTTGGTGAGTCGTCTTCTCGAGTGATTCTGTAGGATGAAACAGTTCTTCATACAACTTTTCTCCTGGTCGTAAACCAGTATAGCGAATTTCAATATCTTCTCCGGGTTTTTTACCCGCTAAGCGAATCATTTGCTCTGCCAAAAATTGGATTTTAATGGGTTCGCCCATATCCAAGACAAATATTTCCCCGCCTTTGCCCAATGTAAATGCTTGTAAAATCAATTGGCATGCCTCTGGAATCGTCATAAAAAACCGTGTGATGTCTGGGTGTGTGACCGTCAGCGGCCCACCTTGCTCTAATTGATGTCGAAAAGTGGGCACGACACTCCCTGCTGAACCCAATACATTACCAAAACGTACAATGCTAAATTGAGTTTTTCCCTGTCCATTTAAGCCATCACACACCATCTCGGCGACCCGTTTAGAAGCGCCCATAATATTCGTCGGATTAACAGCTTTATCCGTTGAAACCAGAATGAACTTTTCCACACGATATTTTATCGCCAATGCTCCTAAACAGTGTGTCCCCAAGATATTATTGATAACCGCCTCGCGCGGTTGAGTTTCTAGCATTGGAACATGTTTATACGCTGCAGCGTGGAAAATGATTTCAGGATGATATTCCGAAAACACATTTTCCAGTGCCACTTGGTCCAGAATATCTAATAGGCGTTTCACAAATCTAATTTGGGGAAATTTTTCACTAAACTCTTGCTCCAGCATAAACAAATTATACTCGGAACGCTCAACCACTATTAAAGCGCTGGGATTAAGATGCGCGACCTGTCGACACAGTTCAGATCCAATAGAACCACCAGCTCCGCTGATCAGAACCGTTTTATGCACGATGGCTGAACGGATTGCTTGCCAATCTAAGGAAACAGGATCTCTGCCCAATAAATCTTCCAGAGAAACCTCTCTTAGCAAATCAATACTGACACGACCCGACACTAAATCACTGAGCCCAGGTAACGTCCGAATCGTACACCCAGTCCCCTCGCAATTTTGCAAAATGGTACGCATTTCTTTCGCTGAAGCGGATGGCATTGCAATGATAATGAGTTGAACTTCATATTTTTTGACGACCTTGAGAATATCGCTCACGTCGCCCACAACACGGATCCCTTGAATTTCCTGACCTCTCCGATTCCCATTGCTGTCCACGAAAGCAACGGGTTTATAGTTTCTTTCTTTGTCACGTAAGAGATCTCGAACGACGCCTTCTCCTGCTTGCTCTGCCCCAACAACTAACACTCTTATCCCGGTATTCATCCACAGCTGATAGTCTTTGAGCAAACGCACCGAAAAACGCGCACCGCCTAAAAATATGGTTAACAACATGGCGTAGAGAGGTAATACCGAGCGAGGAAATCCTTGAAACCGAATAGCAGAATACACCAGGAGAAACACTAGAACAGATCCTATTAATACCGCTCGAACAATTCGGATGAGATCGGGAATTGAAGCGAAACGCCAGATGCCCCGATAGAGTCCCACATACCAATAAGCAATGGTTTGCACTATCATCACTTTGGGTAAAAAGTGAAGCCCAATCAACCAGGGTTCATCTGGAATACCATCTAAATTGAACCGTAACCAATAGGCGCCAAACCACGCAAATGGAATAACCAGGACATCGTGTAAAATAGCTATCCAACGACTCTTTTTTTGCAATAATCCTTGGATCATATCGTGCTCACCATTGGTTTTACCTTTTCTATGGCACCATAAACACCTGATAAAATAACTAAGGTTAAGCCCAAAGCCCAACCACTCAGTGCCGGTTCAAAATACACACCTAAACTTATCGTGGCCAGAATGCCATTCAGGACAATGACTCCTCCCAAGATTTGACGGGGTGAAAAACCCGCACGATGTAATCTTTGGTAGGCATGCTCACGATGGGCAATGGCAACGTTTTCTTTGTAATACCAACGCCTTATCACCGTCATCGTGGCATCAAACCAAAAGGTGCCAAATAAAATAATCCAAATGGTTATAGGAAGTTGGTACTTTCTATCTCCAATTAATGCAAAAAGTGTGATGAGAAAACCCAGAAAATAGCTTCCGGCATCCCCCATAAAGATTCGTGCCTTGGGCCAGTTCCAAACTAAAAATCCCGCGAGGCTGGCCACCAAAATCCAAGCAGAATATGCCATCTCGAGAGCCCCAGTTAACCAAAACAAAATCCCGCCAATACAAAAAACAAACAAGGCTTCGGTTGCTGCCAACCCATCTAGGCCATCCATAAAATTAAATAGATTCGTCGACCAAACCAACGCTAAAACGGCCAAAGCAGATCCCAACCACCCTAAAGAGATGAGGGTAGTGCTGCTCCAATGAAGTGATGAAGCACCGCCCAGTAAAAAGACCGTACTACAGGCAATCAAAATTTGGATCACCAAACGCCTTTTAGAACTGAGACCCCGGCAGTCATCCCAAAGTCCCAGTAAAGCCATCAATATAGCCATCGGAAAGAAAACCCAGAGTGTCTTAGCAGCGGATGGGTAAAATTGGCAGGCTAAACCCATCTCTAATACCCAAAGTAATACGAACACAATGCCTCCTCCCCTCACCACACTTTCTTGATGTGCCGAACGGGCATTGGGAATATCTAACAATCCCCGCTGCAGGGCAAACCGTCTAAACAGCCAAACCAACAGGATGGAAAGCAGAAAAGTAGACAAGGCCATTACAATAAAAAATGAGTTATTCAACTTTATCTCTAACATTTCTTGAGGTTAATTCGCTGGAAATTTTACCACAGTTTGTCCCTACAAATAATCTGAGATGACATATCTCAGTGTATCTCCCTCAAAGAAACTGCAGATGCATCACCTCTAAAGGCTACCTTGCCAAGGACACTGTATGGACCGGTTAATTGTGGGGACTGCTGCCTAAGGAACTTTTAAGCCGAACCAAAGTCTATTAAAACAGACAACAGTAGTCTTGGATTTCCCAAATTTGCAAATATGAAGGACATACACGCGATGTTTACTGACATTAACGATCCGGTTGCTCAGTTAAGAAATAAACAATTTCAGGAATTTGCAAAATTTACACCAGAACAACAATTATATTTAGCTCGACTCTTTCAAGCATTGGAAACAAACCCAAACAATCGATCGACGACCATCGCTGAGATCGCAAGATTTTATCCCCCAATCCATGCTCATATTTTTAACAACCCGAACATCAATAATGCTCAAGTAATTTCTAATGAAATCCGCCAGATAAATATTGGTATTCAACTCATTGCAAACAAGCAAGGCTATCAGTATGTGCGCGGAAATGGGACTCAAGCTGATTATTTTTATGTCCCGGTCAGAGATGGAAATGGTGTGGTTCAGCAAATCAAGAGCTGGTCAGTAAAATATGATCCAAAAATAGGCTATGAAATTCAGGTTGGAGGACATCGATACCCATTCAAAACCTTTGAAGAAATGGCAAAATATAGCTCTTATTTTGTTCAGGAACAAGCGAAATATGATAACTTAGTCAATTCACCTCATTTCAAAGCTCTGGATACAAAGAGTGCCACATCATTTCGCCAACAAACTGAAGAGTATCTTCTTCAGAACCAGAATCGGTCATTCATATTAAGGCCCCAATCAAATGGAGTTGATATTGCTTTGTCTATCAGACAAAAAGATGAGTTTGGTCAAGACTGGTTTACTCACTGCGTCGTTAAAACCAACGCAACAGAATATAAAGTCGAATTGGCTCCTGGTCAAACAATTTCGTTCCCCAACATAGAAGGCATGACTACTTACTTTAGTAATAGAAATCAATATTATGAGAAACTAACGAGTTCTCACCGTTTCCTGAAAACTGAACCCAATCAAACGAAGTCACTTCGCGCTCAAGCAGAGGAATATCTACTTCGTAATCAAAACCCTAACCACTATGTGATTAGACGAGGTACGGATAAGGATGATCATACGTTGGCTGTTTCAATCAAAATGACCGACCCCCAAACTAAAGCTGTTTCATTCGTCCATCATAAAATAAAAGTAACAGCAGAAGGCTATCAATCCGATGATCCTGCACTGAAATCTACGACTCCCTATAAGACTATTGAAAGTTTGGTGGAAAAAAACTATCCTCAACTACCTCAGATAGAAGCACAAAAAGCACTTCGAAGCCCCCCACCTTCACCCTCAACTCAAACTCGAGCATTGCAAGCCACTCCAGCTGCAATTCCGAAAGACCCTTCACGGCTGCCGAATGCTCAAGATCTTGCCCTGAAACAAGCCGATGCCATTATTGAGATTCAACAAATACCGATGCGTCAAAGAATAGAACTGCAAAGAATTTTAACGAGTTTAAGTAAAGAGAAAGAAAATACCCCGAGTTATAACGGTTTAATAGTTGAATTAAATATCCTGGGCACTAAAGATCCACATGTGAGAAACATATCTGATTATCTACTGAAAACTGTTCCCAGTCAGCTTAAATCCGAGCAAATGAAACAGATGAGTAAAGCCTTAGCAAATTCAATACCAACCACAAGTGCCGATGTATCAGCGAATACTGGGACACAGTATGTCGATTTATCTGGCAGGGCTCAAAGAACATTAACAGTCAACACAAACCCTTTTAGTGAAACTAACGAATCTTGGTCACCATCCCCAAGCAATGCCTCAAGAGAAATGCATCACCTTTATAGACGAGGCGCAGAAGCATCAAAAGCTTCACCCCCCGGTCCTGTTCAAAAACCTTTACCACAGACTCCGGCAAAAAGCACGAATCCTTTTGCGGAAGGGAATAATGATATACCCCCTGACCCCCAGAAAGGAGGCCGTCACGACTTTCATTAACATAAATAGTGATATCACCCCAAAAACAAATTTTATAAAAGATCTCGAACCATTGCCTTAAAAACATCGCCACGTTCTTCAAAATGACGAAACATATCATAACTGGCACACGCAGGTGACAATAAAACGCCATCCCCAGGACTGGCTTGCAGACTTGCGGTTTGAACCGCTTCTTCCATGTCTTTAACCAAGAAACAAGGGACTGTTGAATGCAGTAATTCGAACAGTTCTGAAGCCGATGTTCCCAGTAATACTACTGCGCGACAATACTGTTGGATGGGAGAAACCAATGGCCTAAAATCGGCATTCTTACCTAAGCCGCCGGCTATTAATACCCATTTCCCCGGAATATGCGAACCCAATCCCTGTAAAGCTGCTATCGTTGCTCCGACATTTGTCCCTTTGGAATCATTAAACCATTGCACCCCGCGAAGTTCTCGAACCCATTCGCAACGATGCGCTAAGCCTTTAAAACACTTGATTGCAGACAGCATCTTATCTAAAGGCAAACCCACACTTTCTCCCAAAGCCAGTGCTGCCAAGGCATTTGCCATATTATGCCGACCAAAGATCCGACATTCACCGGTCGGCAATAATCGCTCTTCGCCTCGAGCCAACCACAGTTCTTCGGATTGGATCAATCCATATTGATTTGCTTCGGGTTTATCTAAACCAAAACTCAAAAATTGTACTGAGTCATTCGGTTTTTCCGGCAAAATGGGATCGTCTCGATTGAATATGATTTGATCGCAGTGCTCGTAAATTCTGAGTTTTGCATTTTTATACTCTTCCAAATTTGCATAACGATCTAAGTGATCAGGACAAAGATTTAAGACGGTTGCAGCTTTGGAATGGAGCGAATAGGTTGTTTCTAATTGAAAGCTCGATAATTCCAATACATACAGTTCGGTTTCGGGAGATAATAAGGATAAGGCAGGCACGCCTATGTTACCCCCTATTCCCACTCGACACCCGGCCTCTTTTGCCATTTCACCCACTAAAGTGGTTACGGTACTTTTCCCATTAGAACCCGTAATGGATATCACAGGAGCCGTGATATTCCGCGCAAGCAATTCGATGTCTCCAATGATTTCAGCCTTTGGCGACACGGTGCTCATCAAGTCGGGATGATCTTTGGGAATGCCCGGACTCAACAACACCAACTTGGCCTTAGCCAAAACCTCCTTCGGAAATCCCCCAGTGTAGACCGCAACAGTCGGGTACTGGGTTTTAAATTCTGCCAGTTTTGGCGGTTCTTTTCGGGTATCGATTATCGAAACAGGGATGCCGCGTGCCGTAAAATATTCGATACAGGATAACCCTGTATCACCCATCCCAATGACTACGGTATCTGTTGGTGTTTGAAAATTCTGAGCACTCATTTTTTTGTACTAACGCAGTTTCAAGGTTGCCAAACCAAATAAGACTAACACGACGGTCATGATCCAAAAGCGCACCACAATCCGAGGTTCAGGCCACCCTAGTAATTCAAAATGATGGTGAATAGGAGCCATCTTGAATATTCTCCGTTTTCTCAGCTTATACGAACCGACTTGTAGCATGACCGAGACTGTTTCGATCACAAATACACCACCCATGATAAATAACACCAGCTCTTGTCGAACGATGACGGCAATAATCCCTAACGCTGCCCCTAACCCTAAAGCACCCACATCTCCCATAAATACTTGAGCAGGATAGGCATTAAACCATAAGAAACCCAAGCTGGCTCCTACTAAAGCACCACAAAAGACCGTCAGCTCTCCCACACCTGGCACATAGGGAACGGCTAAATAATGGGCAAATTTAATGTGGCCCGTAATATAGGCAAAGATCCCTAAAGCGCCTCCTACCAACACAATGGGCATAATGGCTAGGCCATCTAATCCATCGGTTAAATTAACGGCATTACTGGTACCAACAATGACAAAATACGTTAGGATCACGTAGAATCCACCCAAAGGGATCATCACATTTTTGAAGAAAGGAACCAAAAGACTCGTTTCTGCAGGGCTCACTGATTTGCTATACAAATACAATGCCGCAGCCAGTCCTAAGACCGACTGCCAAAGGTATTTCCATCGAGCCGGCAATCCTTTGGGATCTTTTCGAACCAATTTACGATAATCATCTATCCACCCAACGACCCCAAATCCCAACGTGACAGCCATCACTAACCAAACATAACGATTGTTTAAATCACTCCACAAAAGTGTTGTGACTGCAATGGCAACCAAGATCATCGCCCCACCCATTGTGGGAGTTCCTGCCTTTGAGTAATGACTCTTTGGGCCATCATTTCGAACAACTTGACCAACCTTGTATTGAGAAAGCCAACGTATCATCGGAGATCCAATCCAGAGCGCAATCACAAACGCCGTTAGTGCCGCTAAAATAGAACGTAACGTAATGTATTCAAAGACACTAAACACACGATAATAATTTGTTAAAAATTCCGCCAGCCACATTAACATAGGTTCGCTTCCTGTTCGCTGGTGATTAACCCAGACACAACCTCTTCCATCTTCATTCCACGAGATCCTTTTACCAAAATGGTGACATTTTGTTTCAATTCAGATTGGATCGCAGAAAGAAGTTCCGCTTTGCTCGCATAATGCACAGCACCTCGGCCAAAACTTTCCACGGCACCTTTGGTTAGATTGCCAGTACCATGCAATTGTTGGATCCCCAATAATTTCGCTTCATGGCCAATCTGCCGGTGGAGTTCCACAGTATTGGCACCCAGCTCGACCATATCTCCCATCACAAATATTTTTGGTCCTGGGTACTTTGATAATACGGCCAGTGCGGCTCGCATCGAAATTGGATTTGCATTGTAAGTATCATCAATGATGCGAGCACCATTGACACCCGATTTAATTTGCAATCTGCCCGTTATCGTCGAAAACTTCTCTAGTCCTTTTTTGATGGAGGCTAAAGAAAGACCAAATGCTCTGGCCACCGCCGTTGCTGCCAATGCATTCATCACATTATGTAATCCGGCAACAGGTAACTGAATTGAAATCGAGCCGATATCGGTTTCGCAGTCATACTGTGAAAAATTGGGATTTAACACGATATTTTTAGCCATAATTTTGGCTTGGTGACTAATACCAAAAGTCACCACTTTTTGTTCCACCGAGATCAACCCTTGCCAATAATCTGCATGCTTATCATCGAGATTAATAATGGCTGCTCCAGTGGGCTTCAGTTCAGAAAAAATTTCTCCTTTGGCTTTTGCGATGCCAAACTCAGACCCAAAAATTTCAAGATGTGCCACACCCGCATTCGTGATGAGAGTAATCGAAGGGCTAACGAGCGACATTAAATAAGCGATGTCCCCTTTTTTTCTCGCCCCCATTTCGACAACGGCGACCTGATGCTCAGGTTGTAAACGTAATAGCGTTAAAGGCACGCCAATTTCAGTATTTTGATTGCCTTTTGTTGCCAGTACTGCGTAATCTTCCGATAAAATACTGGTTATCATTTCTTTGACCGAGGTTTTACCGCAACTTCCCGTCAGTGCAATGATTGGAATATTAAATTGTTGACGATAGGTTTTTGCCAAAATTCCTAAAGAGTAAACGGGATCTGAAACTTGCAAGGTGGGTAACTCTGTCTGGATGGGCCGGCTAACCACAATGCCCACTGCGCCTCTCGCTTTGGCTTCATCTACGTAATGATGACCATCTACCTTAGCACCCACAATAGCAACAAATAAATCTCCGGGTGACACAAAACGACTATCGGTCTGAACGCTGTTAATGGCTGCATCAACACCGGAATAGGAAACGTTCATGGCTTTGGCGACATACGATAAAGTTAATCCATTCATTGGCTAATCCTATTTAAGGCTGTTTGAATTTCCAAAGCATCAGAAAACGGAAATTTCTCGTTTCCAATGATTTGATAGGCTTCGTGGCCTTTCCCAGCGACAACAATACAATCCTCTGGCTTTGCACTCTGTATAGTGGTATGAATGGCCAACCTTCGATCGGATTCTACGTTGACTCTTTCTGGCTGCTTAAATCCAAGTAAAATATCCTCCAGGATTTGGTTCGGATTTTCCGTTCTAGGATTATCCTGAGTGACAGTCACGTGATCGCAAAATTCCTCAACGGCTGCAGCCATGAGAGGGCGTTTGCCCCGGTCTCGATCGCCACCACACCCAAAAACACACCACAACTTTCCTCGACAATGGATCCGAGCGGCTTTTAATACTTGTGTTAATGCATCCGGAGTATGCGCATAATCGACAACCACTAATGGCAATGCGTTCTGTCCTCCTAACCGCATCATCCGTCCGTTCACTGGCTTTAATGATTTAACAGCTTCTAATACTGTTGTGAATGGCATCCCTTCTAAACAAGCTGCACCCAAAGCTGCTAAGACATTGCTGAGGTTAAAATGTCCTAATAAGCAACAACGCAATGAGCCCTCTCCCCAGGGGGTCTTCAAGAAGGCTTCTATCCCGTTATCATCTAAGACCATGGTTTCTGCGACAATCAGTCCATCCAATTTTTCGCGAATACTATTTAGGTGGGCATTGATCGTATAACCAATCACTTTGCGATCAGCACGACGCAGCAGGGGATTCATCGCTAAGGTTTGACCAAATTCATCATCTAAATTAATCAGGCTATTCTCAGGTCGAAAATCTAAAAACAACTTTTGCTTTGCTGCACCATATTCTGCAAAACTCGCATGATAGTCTAAATGATCGCGTGTTAAATTGGTAAAAACCGCCGTACGGAATTGAACGCCTTCGACACGATATTGATCCAGCGCATGTGAGGTCACTTCCATGGCAACCGTCTTGGTTCCCACTTGTTTAAATTCCGCCAATTTTCTTTGAACCGCAATGGCATCCGGAGTCGTACAAAAGGTTTCATTGAGATTATCTAAAAATCCACTGCCTAAGGTTCCAATAACGCCACACTTTTGTTGAATGAAACCCAACAATTGCGCGATATAATGCGTCGTTGACGTTTTGCCATTGGTTCCTGTGACTCCAATCACAGACACTGTTCTTGACGGGTCATCGAAAAAACGCCCGGCAATCGGCCCCATGATCTTTCTTAAATGAGACACTGGGATGACGGGTACCCCTCGTTCTTTCATTCCAACCAGGCTTTGCCATTGAGTAGTCTCTGGGTCGCACTCGAATAAAACTGCACTTACACCCTTTTCGATGGCTTGCTCAATATAATCGCGTCCATCGACCGTTAAACCTCGAACTGCCATAAATAAATCGCCAGGCTTTGCCTGGCGACTGTCTAGACTGATTTCTTTAACCATTATTTCATTCATGAGTCCCGGTTACAGCTTGCGCCACTCGTAATCCATCTTTATCAATATCATCGGGTGGAACATTGAATAAACGAACAGCCCCCGCTGCAATTTTGGAAAAAAGCGGTGCTGCCAATTGACTCCCATAATACAATCCAGTTTGCGGATCGTCTATCATCACCACAATCGCAAACCGAGGATTTGAAGCAGGAACCAATCCTGCAAAGGTCGCAATATGACTATTTTCCATGTAGCGTCCTTCTGCATTCAGTTTTCGGGCTGTCCCAGTCTTACCTGAAGTATGATAGCCAACCACCTTTGCTTTCTTGCCGCTGCCATATTCTACGACGCCAGCCAACATTTCTACCACTTGACGTGCGACAACGGTATCAATCACTTGAGTGCCGGGGGGAGTCTCTTTTTGTTTGAGAAAGGTGACCGATCGTTTAATGCCGCCGGCCCCTAACACCGCATACGCCTGTGCTAATTGTAGAGGGGTCACATCCATACCATAACCAAAGCCCATGGTCGCAAGCACGAAGGAAGCATGCTTAGGCGGCTTTACTAACGTCCCTGCACTTTCCCCTGGAAATCCACTTCCGGTTGTGCTCCCAAAACCTAATTTGGCATAGGTATCCAATAAAAAGTCTGAGGGCAACGACAAGGTTAATTTACTGATCCCCACATTGCTCGATTTTTGCAAAATTGTCCCAATATCCATGACTCCAAAATTTCGATGATAATCTTCCTTAACGATATGACGACCAACTGTCATCCAACCCGGGGAAGTATCCACCAACGTCGTGGGCGTGACTTCTCCATTTTGCATGGCGTTTACCACACTGAATGTTTTCATCACTGAACCTGGCTCATAGCGATCAGTCACTGCTCGATTGCGGTATCTGCCATCCGCTCGCAATTTAACCCGTTGATTCGGGTTGAATGAAGGTTGATTGACCATTGCCAATACTTCGCCAGTTCGTACATCTAAAACAACCGCCGATCCTGCAATCGCACCACAGGAAGTCACGGCTGCTTTTAATTCACGATAGGCCAAATACTGCAAACGTTGATCTAAACTTAATATGACATCTTGCCCTGATTGGGTTTCTTGCAAACCTTCTATGATTTGCACTTCCCGCCCACGTCGATCTCGCACGATCCGTTTGCTTCCAGGAACTCCTTTTAAATGCTCATCGTAGGCTAATTCCAAACCTTCTTTCCCATTTTCATCGAGATCGGTAAATCCTAAAACATGAGCAGTCACTTCCCCGCCTGGATAAAAACGCCGATACTCTGACTTTAAATGAATCCCAGGAATCTCAAGTTGTTTTACGTGATCTGCCAGAGCCGGTGCAACCTGGCGTTTTAAATAAACAAATTCTCGTCCTTGATTTCGTTCCGCTTTATCTAAGACTTCCTCAACCGACATATCGAGGGTTGCCGCCAATGCAAGCAATTGAGGGTGTTCTGCTTCAAATTCCTTGGGATTTAACCAAATGGAATTCACTGGCGTACTGATTGCTAAGGGATCTCCATTCCGATCGACAATCATTCCACGATAAGCCGGGGTTTCGACAACGCGAATAGTCCGAATCTCTCCTTGATTTCGTAAAAAGTTCTGCTCTAGTACCTGCAAAGTCACCACACGCCAGACTAACCCTCCGACAACTGCGATCAAGCCCATCCCAATTAAAACAAATCTACCTTTATATTTTTTCATGGTTTTATCACTATAATTTGATTTTGAGAAGGCAGGATCATGTCTAATTTCTCCCGTGCCACCTTCTCTACTCTAACATCCGACCCCAGTGTTCCTTGTTCTAATAACAACTGGGTCCATTCTATGTGCAATTTATCTCGCAAATCCTGTAATTGTTGCAATTCAATATGGAGACTCCGATTTAAATATTTTGTATAAACCACTCCAATTGCTGAACACAAAACCAAACTCCCGAGTAACAGCACGCCCAACATTTGTCGATCAAACATCGCAGAAATTGCAATGGTTTGGATCTTGAAAACAGAATTTTTTAGTTTTTTTGTCATAAATCACCTATTTTTTCAGCCACTCTTAATACAGCACTTCTGGCTCGACTGTTTTGTTCAATTTCAACCAACGAGGGTTTCATTTGACGCACCACTCGCTGTAATTTTGGGTGTAATTCGCGCGCCATAATGGGAAGATCACGAGGATATTCATCCCCCTTTTCATGTTTTTGGATAAAACGTTTTACAATCCTATCCTCTAACGAATGAAAACTGATCACGGCTAAGCGCCCCCCCACAGCCAAAACGGCTAAAGCTTGATCTAACGCACCGGTTAAATCCTCTAATTCGCGATTGATCCAGATCCGAATTGCTTGAAAACACCGTGTCGCAGGATGCTTGTGTTTTTCCCAGGCAGGATTCGCTTTGGCGATGATCTCAGCCAATTGTTGTGTCGTTTCCAATGGCAATACCGTTCGCGCTACAACAATAGCGCGAGCAATTCGTCGATAAAACTTTTCTTCCCCATAAGACTTAAGGACCCACGCAATTTCCTGTTCCTCAGCTTCATTCAACCATTCGGCCGCTGACACCCCACACGTCGGATCCATGCGCATGTCTAACGGTCCATTGAGCCTAAAGCTAAATCCTCTCTCTGCTGTGTCTAATTGCGGCGAAGAAACACCCAAATCCATTAAAATACCTTTGACACGACCCACAATGCCTTCTTTTTCGCAAAGGGTTTGAAGATGGGAGAAAGAAGATTGATAAGAGATCAGCCGATCATCTTGTTGACTGAGTTCTTCTGCGACTCGAATGGCCTCGGGATCCTTATCCAACACCAATAGACGGCCCTGTTGGTTTAACGTCTCTAATATGGCCCGAGCATGTCCCCCACGACCAAACGTGGCATCAATATAAATGCCAGCCGGATCAATGTTTAATCCCTGCAGGACTTCTTGTAACATAACCGGGTGGTGCTCTATAACCATTTGATATTCCAATGCGTGCATCACAGGGACAAGACCTCCAGTTCTGGCGGTAACGGTCCGTTATTGTCTAATCCCACTTTTATCCAATCTTCACGGGTTTCTTGCCAACGCAATTCATCCCATATTTCAAACTTTTTTCCTTGACCGACTAACATAATGCTTTTTTGCAAGCTTGCGTACTCTCGCAATGGCGGCGGTAATAAAATTCGGCCATGGCTATCTAATTCCACTTCTGTGGCATGCCCAATCAGTAATCGTTGAATTCTTCTGGCTGCTGAATTAAAACTCGGGAGTGCTTCAATTTTCTTTTCGATTCTTTCCCAGTCGGGTAATGGATAAAGCAGTAAGCACCGTTCTTCGGTATCCACTGTCACAATCAGCTTTCCTTCGGCTTCGCTTTGGATACGCGTGCGATAACGAGTCGGCATGGCCATCCTGCCTTTGTCATCCACTTGAATTGAATTGACCCCTCGAAACACCGCCGGCTCCCAAAAAATTTTCCCCACTTTATCCCATATTTGCCCACATATCTATACTTTAGTAACCTGACCATAAGCTGTCAAGGAAAGCTTACCTACTAAGTTTAAGTAATTATTGTGGAAACAGTAACTTAAGTCAGGGGACGGCTACGATTTTAATTTATGATAAAAAATATGTCAGTTGTTATTCTTTCAAACTTCAAAATCCCCCTAAAACCTTTGAATGCGTGAAGCTTCACGGTTTTTCGGTCAGAGGGAATGAGAGGGGATTTTTGCAGAAGATTTTGTCAAACGGCGAGCGTCTAAAGATCCACTTTGCGACGTTCCACCCGAGATCCCCAACAAAACTTGAGTCAACTTATCCAAGTCTTCTTTGGCAGAAGTCGGTTTAAGGCTCTCAAAAATAGAATTGCCATTGGCAATCCCCTTGGGAAACTCTTGCGATAATCGAATGTAATGTTTCAGAAGCTTACTTTCATAATCCGGATGATTTAACAAGTAACGTAAAGCATTTTGTGAAAGCGTTGTTCTTGCTTCAAATTTGTTCAAAACAATTCTAAAATCAATGGATACTCCAAAACAACTTTGCAATTCTTCCACCGACTGATAGACAATATCTAAACCCGACAACGCAAATTTTTCCGGCGTGACAGGGGCTAATAAACAGTCTGCTGCCAATGCAGAAGCAGCAACAGATTGGCCTAAACTCGGCGGACAATCCACCACAATGAGATCATATTGTCCTTTCAAGGCTTGCCATGGAGCGCGATAAACCGATCCTAAAGGCAATTTTTTCTGTCTTAATACTTCATCCAATAGAGAATTCTCAAAACGGCTCGGGACTAAATCAATGCCCGGCATTACAGGAATAATGGCCTGTTCGAGAGGATGGTTATCGGCAAGGACATCTATCATCACTGGAACAACTTCTGCATCCTGTTGAAAGGCGTGCGTCAAGTTTCCTTGCTGATCCATATCAATACACAAAACCTTGGCCCCATATAAGCTGGAGCGAACCGCAAACTCATAGACCAAAGATGTTTTGCCTGTACCCCCTTTAACAATCTGAAAAACGATGAGCTGTGGCTTAAAGCTAAATTGAAATAACGCTTTTGCAGTATCATGGGAAAAATAAATTTGTTGATTGGCCTTCATAAAAGGCAGCTGTCGTTCTTCTAAAGTCGACAGGATCCACCCCTTATTTTTCTTAAGGCAAACAGCAGCGTCCAAGACAGTCATTTTTGGGTTCATGCCATTATTTATAGTCGAACTTTGCTATACTGTCTCGTTATTTAGAAAGAAAACTTATTCTTCAACGCTAAAACTTTCCCCACACCCACACGTTCCTTTGACATTGGGATTGTTAAACTTGAGATATTCGTTTAACCCTTCGCGAATACAATCAATTTCCATCCCCTTTAAATGTCGCAATCCAGCGCTGTCCACCACCAATTGGAGCCCATTCACTTGATAAACAACATCCTGAGGATGAATGGCTTTAGCCAATTCCAAATAGTAAGAGAGCCCTGAACAACCAGAAGACTTTACCCCCACGCGAACACCCAAAGCATCATTTTGCCCTTGCAATGACTTTTGAAGATGGGCGGCTGCACTGTCAGTCACACGAATTTCACTCACATAATCCCCCTATAAACCGCTCTCGAATTAAAGTAATGGCCTTCTGAATCTCGAACTCGGTGGTAAATCGACCAAATGAAAATCGAATAGACGAGCGTGCCTCTTCTTCACTATACCCCATCGCTCGTAAGACATGTGAGGGTTCCAGATCTAATGTATTACAAGCCGAGGCAAAAGAAATGGCAAGCCCTTGTAATCGCTCCAATAAAACTGCCTTCGACAATCCAGAAAACCGCACATTTAAAATGTGCGGCACGACAGAACATTCCTCTGTATTCAAATAAAGTCCGGGAACCGAACCGATCCCTTGCCAGAATTGATCCCGAAATTGTTGAATCTTTCTATTTTCGTCGGACATTAATTCGGCCGCTAATCGACACGCCTCACCCATTCCCACAATCTGATGAGTTGCTAAGGTCCCCGCACGCAGCTTCCGTTCTTGCCCACCCCCGTGTGATTGGGAGACTAATCGAACGCGTGGGCTATCTCCCACATATAAACCCCCAATCCCCTTAGGTCCATAAAATTTATGCGCTGAAAAAGACAAGAGATCCACTGGCAGTTGCTGCAGATTAATCGCAATTTTTCCGAGACTTTGAGCTGCATCTACATGCAAAAAAACGCCTCGCTCACGAGTCGTTTGCAGAATACGGTTAATATCTTGGATAACTCCGGTTTCATTATTGACATGCATGATCGAAACTAAAACCGTATCTGCTCGAATCGTTGAATTTAAAACATCACAGTCCACTAAACCGTTAGGCTTAGGATCTAAATAAGTCACTGAATACCCTTGGGTTTCTAAGTAACGAAAAACATCTAAGACTGCCTTATGTTCCGTGCGACAAGTGATAAGATGTTTGCCTCGATCCGGGTAACCCGCGACTATCCCTTTAATTGCCAAATTATTTGCCTCGGTGGCACCGGAGGTAAAGATAATATTGCGCGAAACGGTCTGCAGTAAATGAGCGACCGCTTCTCGTGCCCCTTCGATGAGCTGCCGCGCTTCTTGTCCAAATGAATGGTGAGACGTTGAATTACCGAAAGGCCCCTCTAACGCTAAACAATAGTGCATCTTCTCTGCTACCCGGGGGTCCACAGGGGTTGTTGCTGCATAATCGAGGTAGATAGGCCTGTTTTGAGTCATATAATAAACTACACCATTTTTTGCGTGGCCGTCAATATCCCCCGCAATATATTTAACTCTGTTTTTGTAATCCCACCTTTACTATATAAGCGACGCAAATGAGCCATTAAATATCCAGGATACTCGGGATTCAACAAACGAATTTGGATCAGTGTTGCTTCTAGATGGGTATAAAACGATTCCATTTCATCGGCGGTTGCTATCTCTTCCGCTGCCGTCAATATTCCTGATTCTGCCCCTGCAACCCGAGCTGTATCGGCTAAAAAAGCCATGCGCAATTCATAAGTGATGATTTGAACCGCTTGCGCCAGGTTTAAAGAAGCATAATCTGAATCCGCAGGAATGGTGATTTGGAAATGACATCGAGCCATTTCTTCATTACTTAAACCGCTCTGTTCTTGCCCAAAAAGCAAGGCAACCTGTAAGTTCTGTTTGGTTTTTATTTCCTGGCTGATTCTCACAGCAGCGTCTCTCGCCAAAAGGGTAGGCCACGCCACTCTTCTCTGTCGGGCACTTAAACCCGCCACCCAATGACAACCCACCAAGGCTTCTTCTAATGAGTCTACTAGGGTCGCATGCTCGAGGATATCGTCCGCCCCACTCGCCCTAGCTGTCGCTTCATCCGCAGGAAAATGTTTGGGTGCTACCAAACACAATTGTCTAAAGCCCATATTCTTCATGGCTCTAGCAACTGCACCAATATTACCGGGATGAGTTGTATTGATTAAAACGATTTTTACCTGTTCAAACATTGAGTTATCATAACAAATTCATTCCCATTTGCAGAGCAATTTAGCACTCCGGCGTGACATCAGGTGTATTTGCAAGGTCTCATGATACGGTTAAGTGCTCTTCAAGATGACTTGTGATAAAATACCCTGAATTCGCTCACAAATTAGTTAGAACTATGCACCCATACCTTAACATTGCAGTTAAAGCGGCTCGCCTAGCAGGCACCATTATTGTTCGCAATTTAGAACAATTGGATAAAATCCCCATTTACGAAAAGGGAAAAAATGACTTTGTCACCCATGTCGACCGAGCTGCCGAATCAGCAATCATTGACACCATCCAAAAAGCCTACCCAGATCACAGTATCTTAGGAGAAGAAAGCGGCTATCATCCGGGAAATGAATTTACCTGGGTCATTGATCCCTTAGATGGTACTTCAAATTATATCCATGGATTCCCACAATTCGCCGTTTCTATTGCCATCAAACAAAAAGGACATATTGAACATGGCGTCATCTATGATCCTTTAAGCCAAGATTTATACACAGCCTCTCGTGGCGGTGGAGCCCAACTGAATAATCGGCGGATCCGCGTTTCCAGTCGCGAAAGTCTACAAGGATCTTTAATCGGCTCTGCCTATTCCGGTTATGATCGTGAAGGGAATGCACAGGAACTTTCTCACATAAAGATATTTGATACCCTTTTTAAACAAGGCGCTGATCTGCGCAATATTGGATCTGCCGCTCTAAACCTTTGTTATGTCGCATCGGGTCGTCTAGATGGATTTTGGGAATCCGATTTAAAAGAATGGGACATCGCTGCGGGTGTTATCATCGTTCGCGAAGCAGGTGGTTTTGTCTCAGATTATAATGGGGAAAATGGCTTTTTAGAAAGCGGTAACATTATTGCTGGCACACGAAAAGTATACAGTGAATTATCCCTGATCATTCAAAACGATTCAAATAGTCCACATTCTGTCCAACTCTAAGAATTTTATTAGGGTATTGGAGACGCGGCTACCGCTGTATTTTCTTCCTCAAACACTTGTCTGGTTTCTTTTTCTACCACGGCAACCACACAAGAATCGGACCAAACGTTTAACATGGTTTCTAACATATCAATGATTGCATAAAAAGGAAATATGACGGCTAAGAAGTTTAAAGGAACATTCATGGCCGCTAAAAACGCCGTCGCCAAGAAATAACATCCCATGGGAACCCCCGCATTGCCAACCGCTGCAATTGTTGCGATCACAGTCCACACGCCCATTTCTAGCCATGAATAATGCATTCCATGACTCATGGAAACAAACAAAACCGTGATCAAGATAAAAGCGGCACAGCCATTCATATTGATAGCAGTGCAGAGCGGAAATGCTAAATCGGTTAATTTTTTAGGCAGCTTCGCTCTTTCTACTGCACAGCGCATCGTCAAAGGCAAAGTGGCACTCGAAGATTTCGAGAAAAACGCTAACAATAATGCAGGCATCATATTTTTCGCTAATTCAATGGGAGAAACCCCCTTCATTTTTGCCATTAACGGTAAAATAATCAGCCCTTGGATGAGGTTGGCACCCACAATGGTCAACAAATACCAAACAAGCGGTTTATAGGATTCGCCTCCTTGCATTTCTTTCACCAATAAAGCAATAAAGCTCCAAATTGCAAGAGGGATGAGATAAATGATCCAAGAGGTTACCTTTATAATCAAGGCATATAAACTGGAAAATAATTCATGCAAAACCGTGCGCTGTTCATTCGGGAGCGCTAAGCTCGCTAGGCTAAATACAACAGCCAAAAACAACACTCCAATGACCTGATGTTCGCTAAAGGGCGTAATAATATTAGAAGGAAACAATTCAACGAGGTGGGAGAGATACCCTTTTTCGAATTCAGCTGGGAGTTGCGTCCAATTTTTCGCTGCAAGAGAATCCGATGGGTCGACGATGAGATAAAGCAGCAACGCGACCAAGGCTGCAATATAGGTTGTGAGTAAAGTGTATTTGATTAATCGTTTCCCAATATTTTTAAATGCCCCACTATCTTTCATGCCAGACACGGTTGAAACAATCGATAAGAAAATGAGCGGTGTGCTGACAAGTTTTAATAAATTAAGAAAAATTTCGGAAACCACGGAAACGGCTTGATTCAGGACAGGATTGTCCCACAAACCGGTCAACACTCCTAGAAGAAGACCAACAATGATTTTTAAATCTGAATTAACAATGAACTTTAACAGCTTGCTCATTTTATACTAACTATGGCCCTTCCCACTCAGGTTTAGCTTTAGGTAATAAGTCAGCGCGCGTTAGCCCTAACCATAATGCCAATGCCCCCGAAACATATATCGATGAGAAGGTCCCAATGACAATCCCCACAAAAAATGCCATAGAAAAGCCAAATAAACTTTCTCCCCCAAAAAACAGCAGCGCTAAAACAACCAATAATGTCATGACGGAAGTCATGATTGTTCGCGATAAGGTTTGATTGATAGAAAGGTTTACAATTTCAACTGGCGTATTTTTGCGAATTTTTCGGAAGTTTTCTCGAATTCTGTCAAAAACCACGATGGTATCGTTTAACGAATACCCCAATACAGCCAAGACCGATGCTAAAGTTGCCAAATCAAATTCAAAGCCAAAGAAAGAGAAAACGCCGAGTATCAGCACAGCATCATGGGTCAAACCAACTGCAGCACTTACTGCCAACCGGTATTCAAAACGCAACGCAATATAAAGCATGGTTGCCAAAATAGACACAAGTACCGCAATTCCCCCCTGCTCTACTAGTTGCTCCCCAACTTCAGATCCCACAAATTCTGTCCGACGAATTTCCACCCCGGCATTCTGTTTCAATAAGGTCTCTTTCACCCGAGTGGCAACTTGCTGTTCTGCAACCGATGCTTCGCCATTTGCGTCATCTTGCCCGGCTGCAAGCAACCCCTGTGCGTCTGTTCCATTTCCGATCCGAATCAATATATCCTGTGTAGAACCATATTGTTGGACCCGAATACCCCGAAAACCTTCGTGTTCTAGTTGTTCTTTGATGTTTGCAGGCGATACCGCCGATTGAAACCGTGCTTCTACTTGCGTACCACCCGTAAAGTCTAGACCGAAATTTAAGCCTTTGGTAATCAATACGCCCAGTGAAACGATCCAAAGTATGACCGTGATGAGACCGGTATAATGGCGGATCCCCATGAAATCAATACGAGTTTCTTTTTTAAAAAATTCCATGTCTAAATCCCCACTCTAACTCGTCTCATTGAACGACCACCATACAGCAATTCTACAATGGCTCGAGTCCCCGTAGTCGCAGTCAATAATGAAGTTAAAATACCAATACACAAGGTGACAGCAAAACCTTTAACAGGCCCTGTCCCAACCGCAAATAAAATCATACCCACAATTAAAGTGGTTAAATTTGAATCAATAATCGTCGCAAAGGCAAACTGAAATCCACGATGAATACTGGCTTTGGGTGAAAGCCCCAAACGTAATTCTTCACGGATCCGCTCAAAAATCAAGACGTTGGCATCGACTGCCATTCCCAAAGTCAACACAATTCCCGCAATGCCAGGCAATGTCAAAGTTGCACCAATGATTGACATTAATGCAACCAGTAAAATCAAATTTGCCACTAAAGCGAGATTGGCTATCAGACCAAATACACTGTAATAACAAGCCATGGAAATCAAAACCAGTCCTAAACCTACCCCAACCGAAATGATCCCCATTCGAATATTATCTTGCCCAATACTCGGGCCCACAATACTTTCTTCAACAATCGAAAGAGGCGCCGGCAATGCTCCCGCTCTTAACAGCAGTGCCAAGTCCCGTGCTTCTTGATAGGAGAGCCCCGTAATTTGAAAATTATTCCCTAATGCGCTTTGAATGGTTGCAAGACTGATAACGGATTCTGTCGTTTTATTATCATTGACTTCCACATAAACAACCGCCATTCTGCGGCCAATATTTTCTCGCGTCGTTTTAGAAAAGAGGGCAATATCGCCTCCTAGCCGAACGGATACCCCCGGTTGGCCATCCCTGTCCTGAGAAGTACTCGCACCAACGATGGCTTCCCCCGTCAAAAGAGGTTGAGTTTTCAATAATACAGGTCTGTTGTAGCGATCATAAAATAACTTCGATCCTATGACGGGCTGACCATTTAGCATGTCTTTTAAACTATGTTCGTGATCTTCCATAAGAAATTTCAAGGTTGCTGTTTTCCCCAAAATATCTCTGGCGTAAGCCGTGTCTTGGATCCCTGGTAATTCAACAACAACCCGATTTAGCCCCTGCCGTTGAACAATGGCTTCTGCAACCCCCAGCTCATTCACTCTATTGCGCAAGGTGGACATGGTTTGATCTAAAGTTTCATTTCGAATGGCCTGTAAGGCGTCGGGTGAAAATCTGGCATCACATTTCAACAACTGCGATGACTCGCTTGCACTAACAAATAATTCTGGGAATCGCTTTTGTAAAAAGGCTGTGGCTTGACGAAGATCTTCCGCTGTTGCAAACACCATTTCTATTTTTTCAGGAGTGATCCTGTCTACTTTTTTATAATGGATTTTGGCTTCACGCAGGGATTTTGGAATTTCAGCCGTGTAACCATCCATTCGCCGGGCAACCACGGACTCTAGATCGACTTTCATTAAGAAATGAACGCCCCCTCTTAAATCTAAGCCAAGCTTCATGGGTTTCGCCCCAATCGCAACTAACCAAGAAGGGGTAACCGGGGCCAAATTTAAAGCAACGCTATAATTTTGATCTAGGCTTTTGCTAATGATCTCTTTTGCTTTTAATTGGCTCTCAGGATCCTGAAAACGAACTAATACACTGTCTTCTTCAAGCGTCATTGACAATGGTTTTAAGTGAGCCTCTTCCAGAGATTGATTAATGGCTCGCACCGTCTCTTCGTTCACGGTTTGACCCTTTAAACCGGAAATTTGTACGGCAGGATCTTCTCCAAAAAGATTCGGGATTGCATAAATGAAACCAATCATTAGCGTAATGATAAGAATATAATATTTCCACTTTGGAAAGGTAGCAGGCCCGACCGTCTGTCTCATTTCTTTTACTCCATCACCCTCTTGCTTTAAATGGAAAACAAAATTTCACTGTCTTCCCATCTAAGTAAGGTCATTAGGCAATCGATTTCAATGTGCCTTTGGGAACTGACGTTGCAATGGCTTGCCGTTGAACGGGGACTTCTACCCCTTCGGCAATCATTAACACAAAAAAGTTATCGTTAACTTTGGTGATTTTCCCCAGAAGACCGCCCGTGGTAATCACTTCGTCCCCTTTTTGTAAATTCGTGACCAACTGTTGATGTTCTTTAGCACGCTTATTTTGTGGGCGAATAAACATAAAATAAAAGATGAGAAAAAACCCGGCTAACAATAACCCTTGGGTCATGGCATTAGAGCCCATGGCACTTGCAGCAGCTGGGGCATCCGCTAAAATCGGTGAAGCACAGAACAGTAATAACCAACCTAATTGTTTCATCTCTAATCCCCCTAAATGCACTAAAAATACCCGACAGTCTCAGAAAGTTACTAAACAAAACCTTGAGCAAATCGAACTACAGAATGTATCATGGATCACCCCCAAATAAAAATGGTTGGAGACTGCTGGGTAATTTGGTAAACTTCCCCCTTCATCTCTGGCCGGGATGGCGGAACTGGTAGACGCGCCAGACTCAAAATCTGGTGATGGTGACATCGTGAGAGTTCGATTCTCTCTCCCGGCACCACTCATCTAACCCATAGTCCTTAATATGGCTAAAGAAATAAAGTACGTCAGCTCACAAATTAAACCACAGACTGAACCCTCCTTCTCTTATATTTACTCGGTCTCTCTCTCTCGGCGACTGGCTGCGATGATCTACGACACCTTTTTAGTCATTTCGCTGTTTATCCTCGGAACATTTTTTTTCTTACTGTTCACCCACGGCAACACGATTGAGGTGGGTAACCGATACTATCAATGGTTTCTTATCCTGGTTGGATTAAGCTTTTTTATAGGGTGTTGGGGATATCGAGGACAAACCACTGGGATGGCTGCCTGGCATTTGCGCTTAATCAGTACCTCAGGCAAACCTCTTTCTTATTCACAAGCGACAATCAGAGCATTTTTCGCTGTCCTGACTTTATTGCTGGGCGGAATCGGCCTCTGGTGGGCACTTTGGGATCGGCAACACTTACCTTTATACGATAGACTTGCCAAAACTCGTCTTATCTTAGTCACAAAAAAAGGAGTCGGCTGATAAGCCGGGTTCTGTCGTGGACAGTCATTCATCTAGGCCATTCGTCACCTCTGGCTCAAGCGACCTACCCGAACCCAGTGCGGGCCGCACTATTAGGTTCCTATTTGGTCTTGCTCCAAGTGGGGTTTTCCGTGCCGTTCTTGTTACCAACAACGCGGTGCGCTCTTACCGCACCTTTTCACCCTTACCTTTTTTTAAAAGGCGGTTTATTTTCTGTGGCACTTTCCGTAGACTCGCATCTCCCAGGCATTACCTGGCACTTTGCCCTTTGGAGCCCGGACTTTCCTCTTTACTCCCAAAGAATAAAGCGACTGTCTAGCCAACTCCCACCCAAAGGATACCGAAAATTGGTTCACCAATGCAAATATAATCCATGCTAAAATATCGGTATGGGGAAATTAGATTATCTCAATACCATCTTTATTACCTCCCGTAAAATCAAGAACGGGGGGTTAGCTATACTCATCTGCTGGGGCTTAATCGGACCAAACCCTGGCTTTTGTAACCCCAGCCAAACGATAGAATCCGCTTTGATCAAACTCGACCAGCATATTCAGCGCCAAGTTCAAAAAAAACAGATCCCTGGTTGTGCCGTGGCAGTTGTCTACCGCAACAAAATCATCTTCATAAATTCCTATGGGGTTAAAACCTTAGGCAAGAAAGAAAAAATTGATTTAGATACGGTATTTCAATTAGGCTCTGTCTCTAAACCCGTCGCTGCAACGCTTGCTTCCATTCTCGAGAATAAAGGGTACCTGAAACTAGACGATCCGGTGAATCACTACTTGCCCGACTTCTCTCTGAACAGCACCCATTCTTTTCGCTCTCTTAAAATTAAACATGTTCTGAGTCACTCTACCGGTGTCCCTCGGGGAGGCTTTAATAATCTCATTGAATCACACGCCCCCCCTTCTCGTATTCTTAAAGCGCTCCAAAATACGCCTGTTAGGACTCCCGTCGGAAGAAGATATGACTATCACAATGCTATGTACAGTTTGATCAGTGACATTACCCAATCAGCAACTGGCTTATCTTTTAAAGACTCATTACACATCAACTTATTGAAGCCTCTCAACATGACCAATACTTCCAGTACCTTCTCTGGGCTGATGCGAACCAATAATCGAGCGACTCCCCACGTCAAAGGAAAAAATGGAGCTTTGATCCCCTGCAATACTTACTCTCAGGGATATTACAACGTTGCTCCTGCTGGCGGCATTAATTCTTCCATTCGAGATATGGCAATCTTTTTGAAAGCACAATTGGGTGGATACCCAGAGATCATTAGCCATCGGGTCTTAACCCGGATCCAAACCCCGCAAGTTCCTACTCAAAGTTCGTTAAGCACTTACGAAGGGCCAGCAAATTTGATCAAAAATGCCCGATACGCCCTTGGTTGGCGGGTTGTCGATTTTGCTCACCATAAACTGGTTTTTCATGCTGGCTGGGTGAAGGGATTTACCAATTTTATTGCCTTAATGCCCGAGCACCAAATCGGGATCGTGGTATTGCATAATGGAGAATCAAAATTTTCTTCTAAGACTGCGGTCAAGTTTTTTGAATCATTATTAGATGTCCAAAAGCCTAAAAAATCTCTGAAGCTCGAGAAAAACTCTAAAGTGGCAAAACTAAGACAACCCTTTAAACATGCAAAACCGGTTAAGAAGAAACTAAGCAAAAAGCAGCTTAAGTTAAAGACTGTTTCAACGCATACTCGTACAAAAGCGCCTTACGAATCCCGGTAATCTTAGCCGTGAATCGCGCTGCGTCACTAACCGATAGCTCTGTTAACAATGTCTTTAAGATACGCTCTGCCTCAAGGGTTAATATTTGTTTAGATGCAGTCGTGTTACCCGCCACAATCAACACAAATTCCCCTTTTTGCTGTACCGTGTGAGTTTTTATCCCATTCAACAGTGACAATAATGTATCTGTGCGAATGGTTTCAAAAGTTTTGGTTAATTCACGCGCCAGTGTTGCTTCTCGCAGAGCGCCAAATACAGCAATGATCCCTGCCAAACTCTCCAAGATACGATGAGGGGTTTCAAAAAAAATCAGCGTTCGCGATTCTGGTTCTAATTCCATTAACCGTTTTTGCCGTGCCACGGCTTTTGCCGGTAAGAACCCCTCAAAAATAAAACGATCCGTGGGTAGCCCACTGGCAGACAAAGCGGCAATAATCGAGCAAGGGCCAGGAATCGGCACGATCCGAATCCCATGTTGATGCGCTAAACGTACTAAATGATATCCCGGATCACTGATCAGAGGTGTCCCTGCATCCGAGATTAAGGCCAGATTCATGCCCACTTTAACTTTCTCAATTAACATCAACGCTTTTTCTTGCTCATTGTGATCATGCAAAGCCACTAGGGGTTTTTCAATCCCAAAGTGGGCTAATAGACGCTGACTGTGACGAGTATCTTCCGCTGCAATTTGATCCACAGATTTTAAGACGCCAACGGCACGAATAGTCATATCGTCTAAATGACCAATCGGGGTGGCAACAATAGAGATCTCACCTGCTTTTACCATGTTTAAGCCCTAAACTGAATCGGAGTTGAAATATACCATGGATCTTGCCCCTACCAGGAATCATTTGAAATTGTTGGCAAAATACCGTACCTTAATAGGCATGGAAAGGATATTCTCACGCTTTTGTAGGCACTGTGGTGTCTTATTGGTTCTAGCAATTTTAGCCGGGTGTTCAACTAATTTATCTCGCCCGCCCTTGTCGCCCGCTGATGCAGCCAAAGAAGCTTCTCGCTACATCGAATTAGCGAGAGAAACTGGCCCTTATCAAGCCGTTGAATACCGCTTACAGGCAGCCATTTATTCAATCCAAGCAAAAAATATCCCCC
>JABDFC010000017.1 GCA_013286785.1 Gammaproteobacteria bacterium | reverse complement strand
ATGGGACGAACCATTTGTGCTTTAGGCGATGCTGCTGCAATGCCGGTACGAAGCTTTATTAAGTATTTTAGAGATGAATTTGAGTATCACATTACACACCAGAAATGCATGGTAAAAAAGGCTTAGTGGATTGGGGGATATTTTAAGATGCCTTTTATCGAAATAAATGGAAAGAAAATAGGGGCCGAAGATCCCCCAGGGATCACCGCTTTTAATTGGCGGCCACCCCGAATACCTCCTGCTAAAGATAATAATTCTGCAAAAGGAATACCCAATGATACCTCATAATTCCCTGGTCGATTCACATGGCCAGAAACACTAAATATCTTACAGCCACCATTATTAGGTTTCCCCAATTCTAAAAACCATTTTCCACCCTGCTGCAAAATGACCGGAACTGACGCAAAACTTTCGGTATTATTAATATTGGTCGGGCAACCATAAAGGCCAAAATTGGCTGGAAAAGGCGGCTTGAAGCGAGGAAAACCCTTTTTACCTTCCAAGGAGTCCATTAAAGCTGTTTCTTCACCACAAATATAAGCCCCAGCCCCAACCACATTATGCAATTCGAAATTAACACCACTTCCTAAGATATTCTGTCCAATAAGCCCTAAGCCTCGAGCCTCCTCTAAGGCTTTTTCAACCCGATCAAATGATTCATAAAATTCACCGCGAACATAATTATATCCAACGGTAGCACCCATCACATAAGCCGCAATCGCCATTCCTTCAATTAATTGATGCGGATTAAATCTTAAAATATCTCGGTCTTTGAAGGTACCTGGCTCCCCTTCATCTGAATTGCAGAGGATGTACTTTTGGCCTGGGCTATTCCGTGACATAAAGCTCCACTTTAGCCCGGTTGGAAAACCAGCCCCACCACGACCCCGCAAACCCGATAACTTTAATTCATCAATAATGACTTCCGGCTTAATTTTTTCTTTTAAAATCTTGCGCCAAACTTGATATCCGCCAACACTTTCATAGGATTGAAGGCTCCAGGAAGGAGTCAGATGGAGAGTGCGAAAACAAATTTCATTAGCCATCAACCCTACTCCAATTTAGCCAAAATAGCATCAACTTTGTCGGGTGTTAAATTCTCATAATAGACTTGTCCGATTTGCATCGCGGGCGCTCCCCCACAGGCCGCGAGACATTCAACCTCTTTTAACGTAAATCGACCATCTTTCGACGTTTCGTTAAAGTCTATTCCTAAACGATTTTTTAAATGCGCGACTATTGGTTCCGAACCACACAATAAACAAGAAATATTAGTACAAATCGAAACTTTATATTTACCAACAGGTTTTAAATCGAACATACTATAAAAAGTCGCAACTTCATAAACCGCAACTTTAGGCATACCAAGATAAGCTGCAACGGCATCCATCAGCGGTTCCGTTAACCAACCCGAGTTTTCATCTTGAACAATTCTTAAGGCGTACAATACCGCTGATTGACGCTGATTTTCGGGAAATTTCTTTAACCATTCATCAATTGCTTGTTTAGATTTGTACGACAAAACAACCGTCATCGATCTATCTCCCCAAAGACAATATCTTGAGAACCAATGATTGCCACAACATCGGCTAACATGTGGTCCCGAACCATTTCATCTAACGCCGCCAGATGAGGAAATCCCGCCGCGCGAATTTTAAGCCGATAAGGCTTATTGGCTCCATCTGACACCAGATAAACACCAAATTCGCCTTTAGGATGCTCTACCGCCGCATATGCTTCCCCTGGGGGAATAGAAAAACCTTCGGTAAATAATTTGAAGTGATGGATTAATGATTCCATCTTTTCTTTCATCTCGACTCGTTTGGGTGGAATGATTTTATGATTGTCTACAGCAACAGGCCCAGGATTTTCCCGCAACCACTTTACACATTGTTGAATCAAATGGTTGGATTGACGAAGTTCTTCTACCCTCACTAAATAACGATCATAACAATCACCGGTTGTGCCAATCGGGATATCAAAAGTCAATTTATCGTAAACAGCATAGGGTTGTTTTTTTCGCAAATCCCATGCAATGCCTGAACCTCTTAACATTGGACCCGAAAAACCAAGTTGCAGTGCTCGCTCCGGAGTAACCACGCCAATCCCAACGGTCCGTTGCTTCCAAATCCGATTATCCGTCAATAAAGTTTCATATTCAGCAATACGTTGGGGAAACCGCTCGGTAAAATCCCAAATGAAGTCTAAAAGCGAACCTTGTCGATTGGCATTTAATTTGGCAACTTCTTTTTCGTTATGCCAACGTGATACTTTATATTTTGGCATCTTATCTGGCAGATCACGATAGACCCCACCTGGACGATAGTAAGTGGCATGCATCCTTGCACCAGAGACTGCCTCATAACAATCCAACAAATCTTCCCGCTCACGAAAGCAATATAAAAACATTGTCATGGCTCCTATGTCCAGCGCATGACAACCCAACCATAATAAATGATTTAGAATACGAGTAATTTCATCAAACATAACCCGTATATATTGTGCTCTAACAGGAACTTCGACCCCTAATAATTTTTCAATGGCCATCACATAACCATGTTCATTGCACATCATGGAAACGTAATCTAATCGATCCATGTAGCCAATGCTTTGATTATAAGGCTTGCTTTCTGCCAATTTTTCTGTGGCACGATGTAACAATCCAATGTGTGGATCGGCGCGTTTAACCGTTTCCCCATCCATTTCTAAAACCAAGCGTAATACACCATGAGCCGCTGGGTGTTGCGGTCCAAAATTAATGGTGTAATTTTTAATTTCTGCCATAATGATTTAACTTTTATCCCCGCTATACCGGTTATCATTACGAATGGTTTTCGGCACCAACGTTCGAGGTGAAATATTGACTGGTTCATAAACCACCCGTTCTTCTGCTGCCGAATAGCGCATTTCCATATTGCCAATGAGTGGAAAATCTTTACGAAAGGGATGGCCAATAAAACCATAATCCGTTAAAATTCTACGCAAATCAGGGTGTTCTGCAAACAAAATGCCAAATAAATCAAAAGCCTCTCTTTCATACCAGCTGGCAGAATTCCAGATACTCATGACAGAAGGAATGATAGGGGGATCCCCTACTGCAAAGGCACGCACTCGTAAACGATGATTGTGTGACACGGAAAGTAAATGATAAATCACCGCAAAACGTGAAGCACACTCTGGAGCTGCAGAGATGGCATCTACCCCGCGAGAAAAACCCGTTTTAGTAGCCGAAAATGTCGTCCATTCTGAAAGTCCATAATGTAAATAGTCCACGCCACACAAATCCATTAACATTTCAAAACGAAACAAGGGATCGTCACGTAAAATTTGACAGATCTCCAGTAAATTTTTTCCCTCAATCTCAATCGTTAATTCCGAACAAGCGATATTTAAAGAAACAATTTTTTCTTTCAAAGTATCTTGTATTTGCGAAGACAAGGTTTGCAAGTCTGACATGTGAATGTTCCTAAACTCTGGCTATCGTATTGGTGCGCTTTATTTTGTTTTGCAGTTGAATAATCCCGTAAACCAAGGCTTCTGCAGTAGGAGGACACCCCGGCACATAAATATCGACGGGCACAATGCGATCACAACCCCGCACAACCGAATATGAATAATGGTAATAACCACCCCCATTGGCGCAAGATCCCATTGAAATGACCCAACGAGGTTCGGCCATTTGATCATAAACTTTGCGTAAAGGCTGTGCCATTTTATTACATAAGGTTCCCGCGACAATCATGACATCCGATTGGCGAGGGCTGGGTCTAAACATAGTCCCAAAGCGATCCAAATCATATCGGGCGGCTCCTGCATGCATCATTTCAACGGCACAACAGGCCAGACCAAACGTCATTGGCCATAAAGAACCCGTTCTTGCCCAATTCACCAGGGAATCAACCGAGGTTGTCACAAAGCCTTGTTTGAGTATCCCTTCTATTCCCACTCTAGAGCCCCCTTTTTCCATTCATAAATAAAACCCACGGTTAATAGCAAAAGAAAAATACCCATTCCGCAAAAGCCGACCCAACCAATGTGATCTAATGCAACCGCCCAGGGAAATAAAAAGACCATTTCCAAATCGAAAATAATGAATAAAATCGCAACTAAGTAAAAGCGGACATCAAACTTCATTCTAGCGCTGCCAAACGCTTCAAAGCCGCATTCATAGGGAGAGTTTTTAGCCGGATTGGGCCGCCTAGGCCCCAATAACGCCCCTAGAGTAATGGGAATGATCCCGCACAATGATCCTAAGACGATAAAAAATAAAACTGGCAAGTATTCTTGAATCATGCTGAACCTAACCCCGACGTTTCGTTTTTCAGTATAAAACATTATCTTACGGGCTAGCCACTCTTTACTTGATATTACTCCTAATTTATTGATCGGTGACTTATAAAAAATGATTACAAATGAGCTATGTCACAATTTTCAAATGAAGTGTGCTATGTTTATAGTTATCAAGTAAGCTCATTTTGAGGAGCTAAATACCATGTCACAATTTAAGAGAGAACCTTCCCCTTTTAAACAAAAGACGGGCGAACTCACCCACTTGGCAACTCATCATTTACAAAAATGGCATTATCAGGCTAAAAAAAATATGGTGGGAGTAAGCTTAAACGAGCAATTACAGCACGAAATGCGCTGTCTGAAGTTTGATCTCGTCCGAAAAAAGCGCTCGATTGATTCGCAATTCAACCAAGCAGTGCTTCGTTGGATACGGTCAATGAAAATACGCGTCAATCCAATGACAGTCAGAAAAAAAAGTGAGCGTTTTAAAAAATTAGATTTAAATCAAACGCTCTCTAGCCCTTTTAGAAAGCCAGAAAAATCTATCGGTCAACGACTTAAATTATTAGTCACCGATAAATTTAAAAGCGAATAACTCGGAAGATCTGGTGCCGAAGGCCGGACTCGAACCGGCACGACTTGCGTCACCACCACCTCAAGGTGGCGTGTATACCAATTTCACCACTTCGGCATTAAACTGCTTTAAACCCTAGTTACTCGGAATTTTGGGAATATCATTATCCGGCTCTAGGGGGACAGTCTTTTGTTCAGCTTTTTTAATCAATTCATCAATATCTTTTGGCTTAGCGTGATTTGCGGCCAAATAGCTGAGGGTCAGACTGGTAATAAAAAAAACCGTGACCAAAATTGCTGTCGCTCGGGTCAAAAAATTCCCAGAACCTTGACTCCCAAAAATAGTTTGAGATGCCCCGCTTCCGAAGGACGCGCCCACTTCAGCCCCTTTCCCATGTTGAACCAAAATAAATCCAATCAAGGTAACCGCTACAATCACGTGAATTATTAGGATAATTTGTTCCATACCGTTCTCTCTATTGTCTACAAGCCATGCAAATACTTAAAAATTCTTGCGCGTTCAATGAGGCACTGCCCACTAAAACGCCATCAATATTAGGTTGCATCAGCAATGCCTTCACATTGCCAGGTTTGACACTCCCGCCATATAAAAGGCGGGCTTCATTGGCAACCTTTCGATTCCGTGCCGCTAACCACTCCCGAATAGCAACATGAACTTCCTCTGCCTGCAGAGGCGTTGCGGTTAAACCCGTTCCAATTGCCCAAACAGGTTCATAGGCAACCATAACTCTTGGATCCAACCGAAGCTGCTCTTCGGGTAATACCGCCGCTAACTGGCGGCAAATAACCTCGAGTGTCTTCCCCTGGTTCCGCTCCTCAGTTGTTTCACCAACACATATAATGGGGGTCAGATCTGCATGGTACGCTGCCCATACTTTTCTTGCAATAAGTGTATCATCTTCAGAGAAAATTTGGCGACGCTCAGAATGCCCCGCTAACACATAGTGACAGCCCATTTCACGAATCATCGACGGAGAAATTTCGCCGGTAAAAGCACCGGTCATTTCAGCATAACTATTTTGAGCCCCCAATTGGATTCTCCCTTTCTTTGCAAGCTGGTTAAGGTAAAGCCGAGCCTCCGATAAATAAACGGCAGGGGGACATAAAACAACTTCAACCGGGTTCTCTTCAGGTAAACCTGAAACGTATTGCTTTAGCCAGATTTCGAGCATTTGGCGGGATCCATGCATTTTCCAATTGGCAATGACACAAGGTTTACGGTGAACTGGCTTCAACTTGTTTACCCTCAATAATTGCATTTCCTAAAACCACACTTCGTTCCAAAGCTTCGGCAGCACTTTTATTCCCTCTAATGGCTGCTTTCATTTCCTGGACAATGATCTCGCGAATGTTAGAATAATCTGGTAAGAGTATCCCGCGAGAATACTGTGATGGAGCACGACGCGAAAATGAATCGAGGGCAATTCTTGCCGTTTTACCGATCAAACCTTTCTCATAAAAATTTTGTTTTTCAGCCAAAATCTCCACGCCCTTTACCACTGGCATATAGCATGTATTTTGATGCCATTCATTTTGGACTTCAGGACTGGCTAAATATTCAAAGAACTTCTGAATGATGGGATAATCCTTGGGATTGTGGCCCGCCAAAGCCCAAAATGACGCCCCCCCCGGAGCAGTGTTATAAGGTTCAGACACAACAGCTTCCCAATAGGGAAAAGCACCAACCCCGATTTCAAATTTTCCCTTTATTTGCCTTTCTAAATGGGATAGTCGGTTAGCGCCTTGCGTTAAAATAACGACTTCATTATTCGCAAAAGCTTGCTCCGCCTTATGCCTAAAGTCTAGACTGAATATGCCCATCTGATACCAATTAGCCAGTTTATTTAGGTGGTTAATAAAAAAATCACTGTTGATCACCAATCTTGCATCGTCACCATCGATGCCATTCCCTTTTGTCGCGATGGCTTGATTATGCCAGGCACCCAAATGTTCAATATGATGCCCGACTAACCATCCTGATGCTAAAACGTTTTTTGCCCCGTGTTTTTTTAAGATATAGGCAATTTTTTCAAACTCTTCCCATGACGTTGGAGGTTTTTCAGGATCTAATCCGGCCGCTTTGAAAGCGTTTTTGTTGTAAAACAATACAATAGAAGCAGCGCTAAACGGCAAAGAAGGCAGCCCCGTTACATTGTGTTGACGGCTTTGATAAAAATCTCCAATCGCAGTGATAAAATGATCTTTCTCCAAGTTAGGGCTCGGTTTATTGGGCAAATTATCCAGAGAAACATAAGCACCGGGGTGGGCCTGCATCATTAAATTCCCCACTTCATAAACTTGCAAAATATGGGGAGCATCGGCCGTATTAATCACTTTCAGTCCAGATGCTAAGGTATTTTCATACTCTCCTTTATATCTCAGAACAATTTTAGCGGTCGATTTTGCTTGTAACGCTTTTTGGTTAAACTTTTGCACAAGTTCAGAAAATTTTTCAGCCAACGGCCCATCTAAACTATGCCACAACACAATATCCTGGGCTAAACAAGTAAAGCTAATTAGTAGTAATGAAACTAACCATAATAAATTATTTTTTAAGCTCGGGTTAAACATCCTAAAGCCCCTTCGGTTTCCATATGCCAACAGATTTACTGATATATTATCATCCTTGTACACCAAGTTGTACTACCACAAAGTTCTTTCTACACTAAAAGTAGGCATTAACCTCTCTCTATCATGCAATACTTTAAATTTTCGCTTTTGTTTACGTTACTGGGTTTAACTCTGGCCTTTTGGTGGGGTGGCGCTGTTGCCCTTTCTTTCGCTGTTTTATTGGCGATTTTGGAAATTAGCTTGTCTTTTGATAACGCCATCGTAAACGCTTCAATCTTGCACACCATGCAACCACTCTGGCAGAGACGCTTTTTTACCTGGGGAATATTAATAGCGGTTTTTTTAATTCGATTGGTCTTACCCGTTTGTATTGTAGCCCTGCTAACCCATTCAAATCTGTCAGATGCCCTCCTCTTGGCAATACAGTCGCCCGGGGACTATTCCAAACAATTAATTGATTGTCGCGTATTGACATCCACTTTTGGGGGTCTGTTTTTGCTTTTGGTTTCTTGTTCCTTCTTTTTTCATCAAAATACTCAAAAATACTGGCTAAACCCAATTGAAAAAATATTCATGCGCTTCAATAGATTTAAGTTTTCCGAAACGATTTTCGCTCTCATTATTCTATTCACACTACAAACCTTTATTCCCCATGCACATCGGGCAGAAATGATCATCAGTGGTTTAGTCGCCATCGCACTCTTTACAATTTTAACTTACTTAACAAATTATTTAAATCAAAAAGCAGTATCTTCAACCAATAAAGGAATAATACCTTTTTTATATTTAGAAATTTTAGACGCATCCTTTTCACTGGATGGTATTGTCGGCGCTTTTGCTATCACCCAAGACCTCATTATCATTTTAATCGGCCTAGCCATTGGTGCTATTTTTGTTCGATCGATTACCTTATTTTTGGTACACCATGGCACAATTAAGAAATATCTATATTTAAAACACGGTGCCTATTACGCAATCGGATCATTAGGTTGCATTATGTTAATGGATATTTTTATAACGGTTCCTGGAATTATCACAGGCGCTATTAGCTTTGGGTTGATTGCCTCTGCTTTTCTTTGCTCCAAAGAGCAAAAAAAATAATCTGAAAACAATCACACCGAGGAACTGACCGCCTCGGCCAGTTCTTCCGCAACAGATTGTATTATGTCTGAATTTTGACCTTCAACCATCACACGCACGACTGATTCAGTCCCAGAAGGACGAAGCAAAACTCGACCATGTCCACTTAACCTGTCTTCGGCAACTTTAAGGGCAAATTCAATTTTAGGGTTATCTGCCAAATTAATCCGAGAGTTTGCAACAGGTACATTGATCAAAATTTGTGGCAATTTTGTCATTCCCATTCTCAATTCTTTTAAAGTACGACCCGTAAATGCCATAACGGCTAACACCCTTAATGCAGAAACAATACCATCTCCCGTTGTATTCGCATCTAAGCAAATAATATGCCCTGATGACTCTCCCCCGAGATTCCAGGCATTCTTTTTAAGCATTTCTAAAACATGGCGATCCCCAACGGCGGCACGACAAAATGGGATCCCTTGGGATTTAAATGCCAACTCTAGGCCATAATTACTCATAGAAGTACCAACAACGCCTCCCGTTAAGCGTTTGGTTTCAACATACCATTTCGCAATAATAAACAATAATTCGTCGCCATCAACGACCGCGCCTGTTTCGTCGATCATAATCACTCGATCCCCATCACCATCCAAAGCAATCCCTACATGTGCTTTCTCTTCAAGAACCTTGTTTGCTAAGGGGATTGGATAAGTAGAACCGCATTGATCGTTAATATTAAAACCATCGGGCGTAACACCCATTTCAAAGACGGATGCCCCCAATTCACGAAAAACACCTGGGGCAATCCGATAGGTTGCTCCATGAGCACAATCAATAACAACTTTTATACCGCGTAAATCCAGGAAAGTTGGAAATGTACTTTTACAAAATTCTACATAACGTCCTTCTGCATCACGAACCCGAACCGCTTTCCCTAATTTTCGAGAATCAACTGTCACTAAAGTTTCTTCCATGGCTGCTTCGATCGCACATTCGAGATCGTCAGCCAATTTCATCCCTTCCGATGAAAAAAATTTGACGCCATTGTCGTAATACGGATTATGAGACGCACTGATAACAATCCCAATATTCACCCGTAGCGTTCGGGTTAAATAAGCAATCCCAGGTGTTGGCATGGGCCCTAACAACAGAGTATCTACCCCAGCCGAAGACAATCCCGCTTCTAAGGCAGATTCCAGTAAATATCCTGAAACTCGAGTATCTTTTCCAATCAGAACCTGATTTCGCTTTGACGGGTGAGTGGCCAGCACTTTTCCAACTGCCCATCCAAGTTTTAAGATCCAATCCGCAGAAATAGGCGGCTGCCCCACACGTCCTCGAATACCATCTGTACCAAAATATTTTTTCATATATTACTTTTTTTAGGGTTCGCTGGCAGCCGGATCACCAATAGAGGGGTCCGATCGAGTCACACTCGCTTGTGGTTGCGTTTTACTGGATTGGCCCCCTTTTTGGTTATCATGCCAATTAGAAGGTTCTCTAGGTGAAATGCCTGCCATGGCATCTTTAATTTGTTCACTATCGATGGTCTCATATTTTAATAAGGCTTCAGCCATAATATGTAACTTATCGATATTCGTTACTAAAATTTTCCTTGCTAATTCATAATTTCTATCGACAATGCAACGAATTTCCTCGTCAATGACATGGGCGGTCTCATCAGAAATATCTTTGCGTTTATTCATCGAATGACCTAAAAATACTTCACCCTCTTCTTCTCCATAGGTGAGAGGACCTAGGCGTTCTGATAATCCCCAACGCGTTACCATGTTCCGAGCAATATCGGTTGCGCGTTTAATGTCGTTAGACGCACCCGTCGTGACACTTTCTTTACCAAAAATTAATTCTTCAGCAATTCGCCCCCCAAATAGCCCGGCTATTTGGCTCTCTAATCGTTGCTTACTGTAACTGTAGCGATCGTCCTCTGGCAAAAACAGAGTCACCCCTAAAGCTCGGCCACGGGGGATAATGCTGACTTTATAAACGGGATCATGTTCTGGCACGGATAACCCTACAATCGCATGTCCCGCCTCATGATACGCTGTCAATTTACGTTCCGTCTCACCCATGACCATCGAACGTCTTTCAACGCCCATTAAAATTTTATCTTTCGCTTTCTCAAATTCGGCCATTTCGACTGTTCGTTTGTTCATACGCGCCGCAAAAAGTGCCGCTTCATTCACTAAATTTGCTAAATCAGCTCCAGAGAATCCCGGTGTCCCGCGCGCAATAACGCGTGCATCGACATTATCGGAAATAGGAACTTTGCGCATATGTACTTTTAAGATTTGTTCTCGTCCACGGATATCGGGTAAACCGACAGCTACTTGGCGATCAAAACGACCGGGACGTAGCAAGGCTGGATCTAAAACATCCGGTCTGTTGGTGGCCGCAATAACAATAACCCCTTCATTCCCTTCAAATCCATCCATTTCCACCAGCAATTGATTAAGGGTTTGCTCGCGTTCATCATGGCCACCACCCAATCCAGCCCCACGATGTCGTCCAACAGCATCAATTTCATCAATGAAAATGATACACGGCGCTTGCTTTTTGGCTTGCTCAAACATATCACGCACCCGAGAAGCACCAACGCCCACAAACATTTCCACAAAATCTGAACCTGAAATGGTAAAAAAGGGTACTTTTGCTTCTCCCGCAATCGCCTTAGCCAACAATGTTTTACCAGTCCCTGGCTGGCCAATCATTAACACGCCTCGAGGGATTCTGCCGCCCAAACTTTGAAACTTGCCAGGATCGCGTAAGAATTCGACCAGTTCTGCGACTTCTTCCTTCGCTTCATCCACGCCAGCCACATCTGCAAAAGTGACTTTCACTTGATCTTCACCAAGAAGACGGGCACGACTGCGACCAAACGACATGGCACCACGACCACCCCCGCCGCCTTGTACTTGTCGCATAAAGAAAATCCAAACAATGAAGAATAAGATAAAAACGGGGAACCAGCTGACAAAGATATTCATTAATAAACTGGGTTGTTCTGGCGGCTTACCTCGAACCATGGCACCACTGTCCACCAAGGTTTTCAAAACGGAATCCGACATGACCGGTGCATAAGTAACAAACGGTTTATCGTCTTGAGTCATTCCGCTAATATTTTGATCTTCAACCGTGATTTGTTTGAAATCCCCGGCCTTAACCTTGTCTAGGAATTGAGAATAGGCAAGTTTTGTAACTTGTTTTTGGGGCGGGCCAAAATTACTGAAAACTGACATGAGCACCAGCGCAATCACTAACCATAATATGAGATTTTTAAGCATATCGTTCAAAATGTGTGCCCCTTATTGAATGCTGGTATAAAACCTTTTGCCAATACATAAACTTCCCGAGACTCGGCTCTCGAAGCCTTAGGCTTGCGGATCACGACCTGGTTAAATCTTCCCTTAAGGCTGGCTATATATTCCTCTGAGCCAGCACCTTGAAATAGCTTAATTAATAATACTCCATCTTTTACCAACACTCTCTCTACAAAACTAAAAACCCCTTCAGCCAGCTGTAGCGAGCGTGCCTGATCAACGGCAGCAATACCACTAATATTGGGGGCTATGTCCGAAATTACAAGATCCACAGTATTCCCTTTTAATTTTGTGATCAATTCTTCAATGACTTCTCTGAGTTGGAAATCCCCAATGACTATATCGACCCCGTTTATCGGTTCCATAGGCAAAATATCGAGTGCGTAGACACTTCCGGTTTGACCTATATACTTAACAGCCATTTGTGACCACCCTCCTGGGGCAGCCCCTAAATCCACGACCGTCATACCTTTAGCGAATATTTTATCTTTTTCTTGTATTTCTTGTAACTTGTAAGCGGCCCTCGAACGATAGCCTAGCGCTTTGGCTTGTTGAACATAAGGATCTGAATGCTGTCTTTCTAACCAGCGTCCACTGCTCTTTGTTTTGGATCTTGGCTTGCTTCCTGTTCTCATCTCTTATCAATATACGTTAGAATAGTGATACATATTATAAGGAGTCACAAAAATTATGTCACTCACGAAGCCTGCTAAGCGCGCGCTCATCGCCGAGGCTCATCATTTGCACCCTCTTATTATTATAGGCAACCAGGGACTTACAAAAGCGGTTGCAGCCGAAACTGATAGAGCTCTTTTTGATCATGAATTGATTAAAGTTCGACTACCGGGCTCAGAAGATAAAGCGAACAAGGCGCTCATTGCTGAGGAACTCGCTCAGCAAGTCAATGCTGAGTGCTTAAAAATCATTGGCAATATTTTCATACTCTATCGTAAATCTCAGAAGAAAGTTGGAAAGAAATAATTTTATCTGTAAATAACATCAGCTATTTCGTAGCTCACGTTGCCTCCCGGCGCTTGAACTTCGACATTGTCCCCAACATGCTTACCAATCATTGCTCTGGCAATGGGCGATGTAATGGATATCTTACCGAGTTTTAAATCTGCTTCATCTTCTCCAACGATCTGATACACCATTTCTTGATCGGAATCCAAATGAATCAAAGTAACAGTCGAACCAAAAACAACCTTACCAACATTCGTAATTCCTGTTAAATCAACAACTTGGCAATTAGATAACTTCCCTTCAATTTCCCGTATTCTTCCCTCGATAAAGCCTTGTTGCTCTTTGGCCGCGTGATATTCTGCATTTTCACGCAAATCGCCATGCCCTCTGGCTTCAGCGATCGCATTGATCACTTTTGGCCTGGCAACCAATTTTAAATACTTAAGCTCCTCACGTAATTTTTCAGCGCCTGCCACGGTCATTGGGATTTTACTCATAGAAAAACAACCTTTTCGTCTGAAGTGATTTCCACGTCGCCTAGACAGACGTGGCCTAACAATTTGTCTATTATACAGAAGTACTCACCATAATAAATAAAGTACATATATCTATTCAGCTACTTTTTTATTTCTTTAAAATTAACATGTTACCTTTGAGATATGTCATCCCCGCGAAAGCGGGGATCCAGAAAAAAGCCTATAAAAACAATGGATTCCCGCTTTCGCGGGAATGACCAACTGAATAGATACAAGCACATTAACCTGAAAAGATTCCCCCTGCATTTAATTAGGTGTAGCTACTCAAAATAAGTTAGCATTTGAACATTTGTACAGTATTGAACTATGCATCAATCATCGTATAATGACTTGGTTCAGCTTACTAATTTAAGTTAAGAGATATATAAAGAGAGGACCATTATCATGAATAAGAGAACCGATAAACGAATTCGCCTAATCGAGGCTGCCGATAAGCTATTTTATGAACAAGGTGTCAATGTGACAACCCTTGCAAATATTGCTGCACTGGCTGAAGTGCCTCTCGGAAATGTTTATTATTATTTCAAATCGAAAGAATCGATTGTGTTGGCCGTCATTGAGCGCCGCCGCCAGGCTATCCAAGCTCAGTTTTTGGCTTGGGATACTCTAAACCATAAAGCTCGCTTAACATCGCTCATTGAACATAATGCAACTCAAGGCATCGACGCTGCTTCCTTTGGAGATTGGTTAGGGAGCTTGTGCCAAGAGCTTTGCAAGCAAAGCGGAGAAATCTCAAGTGCTGCAGCGGGTTTATTAAAAGATGTGTTGTACTGGTGTGAAGTCCAGTTTAAAGAAATGGGTAAAGGAGAAAAATCTCACACCTTAGCACTTTCTTTGTTGTCTGGATTACAAGGAACGAGTTTACTGACACTGACTTTAAAAAATCCCCAAGTGATTGAGCAACAAAGCCATTATTTGAAAAACTGGTTAGAAACTGTCTAACAAACACTTTTCAGTCACTCATTAAATCCTGCCTCTCTGCTTTCTTATGCTTTATCATAAAGTGTAGGGTAGAGATCTTTTTGTCCTGCCACCCACCTTAAAAATCATCTTTTATCCACAGCTTATACACTTGACGAATTCGGCGCGTTATCCCAAAATACATATATGTTGTGTGTTCTATTGAATTTAGACCACAATATATTGGGTTACCTATCAATAGCTAGACAACTTAAAACTTGGAGACCCCCTATGTATGTCGATTCACCAAATACCCCCACAATAACCTCAACGACACCGCTCATTCCCGGGACTCTCACTGTGATCCGCCGAAATGGTACCGTAGCCCCCTTTGATCCCACCCGAATTTCACTGGCCATCACAAAAGCATTCTGGGACGTAGAAGGCAACAACGCTGCTGGTTCATCTCGTATTGCGGATATTGTTCAGAAATTAACCGAAGAAATCGTGCGCGCTCTGACGCGTCGCCTGCCAACGGACGGAGGAACCGTTCACCTCGAAGACATTCAAGATCAAGTTGAATTAGCCCTGATGCGGCACGAGTATCATCAAGTAGCCCGATCCTTCGTATTATACCGAGAAGAACATCGAAAACTCAGAGAACAAAGACACGCCACAGAAAAGCCTTCACAAATTTCTTTATCTGTCACATTAGAAAATGGCACCCAAATGCCTCTAGACATTGCAACTCTCGAAGCCAGCGTGGTTGAGGCCTGTTCCGGCTTAAGCGAAGTCAGCCATAAACCGATTATCAAAGATACATTGCGCAACCTCTTTGATCGTGTGAATATAAAAGATGTTCACCAAGCCCTCATTATGAGTGCTCGAACATTAATTGAAGAAGAACCCAATTATAGTTTTGTTGCCGCTCGCTTATTGTTAAAAAACCTTCAATCAGAAGCCTCACGTTATCTAATTCTTCCAACACCTAAAAATCAAGCAGACATGGCCAAACAATATGCAACAACATTAGCAACGACTATTCAAAAAGGAATTTCATTAGATTTATTAGACGCCAAATTGCAAACATTTGATCTGGACCGGCTGGGAAGAGCATTAAAGCCAGAACGCGACTTTCAATTTAATTATCTCGGACTTCAAACTCTGTATGATCGCTATTTTCTTCACAGTAATGGTATTCACTTCGAATTACCACAAGTTTTCTTTATGCGAATTGCAATGGGTCTCGCCATTGCAGAACAGGATAAGGAAAGACGCGCCATTGAATTTTATGACCTACTTTCAAGCTTTGATTACATGAGTTCAACCCCTACACTGTTTAATTCCGGAACGCCTCGCTCGCAGTTATCAAGTTGTTTTTTAACGACAGTGCCCGACGATCTATCTGAAATTTACAATGCTATTAAAGACAATGCACTCTTATCGAAATATGCTGGTGGACTGGGTAATGACTGGACACCCGTACGTGCTATGGGTGCTCATATCAAAGGAACCAATGGTAAATCACAAGGGGTTGTTCCTTTCCTTAAAGTGGCAAATGACACAGCGGTAGCGGTCAACCAAGGCGGAAAACGTAAAGGGGCACTTTGTGCTTATCTCGAAACCTGGCATTTGGATATCGAGGAATTTATTGAACTTCGCAAGAACACGGGAGATGATCGCCGTCGTACGCACGATATGAACACAGCGAACTGGATCCCTGATCTTTTCATGAAACGAGTTGTTGAAAACAAAGAATGGACTTTATTTTCCCCAAACGATGTTCCCGAACTTCATGACCTCTTTGGAGATGCATTTGAGCGAGCATACATTCAATATGAAAATAAGGTGGAAAAAGGCGAAATCAAGGTCTACAAAAAAATCTCCGCCCTATCACTCTGGCGCAAAATGCTTGGGATGTTATACGAAACAGGTCATCCTTGGATTACCTTTAAAGATCCCTGTAATCTTCGCTCACCTCAATCCCACGTTGGGGTGATTCACAGCTCTAATTTATGTACTGAGATTACACTCAATACATCGGTCGACGAAATTGCCGTCTGCAACCTAGGCAGCATTAACCTGGCCCAACACGTGACTGAGAAAGGCTTAGATGTCGAGAAATTACACCGTACAGTGAAAACTGCAATCCGCATGTTAGATAACGTCATTGATATCAACTACTATGCAGTCATCCAAGCCAGGCGTTCAAACCTGCGCCATCGTCCCATCGGACTGGGAATTATGGGTTTTCAAGATGCCTTGTACAAAGTTGGATATTCTTACGAATCAGAAGAAGCCGTTGAATTCGCTGATCGTACCATGGAACACGTGAGCCATGCCGCCATCTCAGCCTCCTGTGATTTAGCAGAGGAACGCGGCGTGTACAGTACTTTTGAGGGCTCGTTGTGGAGTAAAGGCATCCTCCCCATTGATTCTATAGAACGTCTACAAGAAACGAGAGGTATGTATTTAGACCAAGACAGAAGTCAAACCTTAGATTGGAACGGCTTGCGGCAACGTGTTAAAACGATTGGAATGCGTAATTCTAATGTTCTAGCCATTGCACCCACTGCGACCATTTCAAACATTTGCGGGGTTTCTCAATCCATAGAACCTACCTATCAAAATTTATTTGTTAAATCGAATTTGTCAGGTGAATTCACCGTCATCAATCCTTACTTAGTCCATGATTTAAAAAAGCTAGACTTGTGGGATTCAACGATGGTAAAGGATCTGAAATACTTTAATGGCAGCGTTCGTTCCATTGAAAGAATACCTGCCCATTTAAAATCTCGATATGCCACCGCATTTGAAATAGATGCCAAATGGTTAATTGAAGCTGCTTCAAGACGACAAAAATGGATTGATCAAGCACAATCTCTTAACTTATATCTCAGCGCACCTTCTGGGAAAAAATTAGACATTCTTTACCGAACTGCCTGGCTACGGGGTCTTAAAACAACCTATTACCTACGCAGCTTAGGCGCTACTGACGCTGAAAAGTCCACCATCAACGAAGGGACTTTAAACGCCGTATCGTCATCGAACGAAACAACAGTTATGGCCTGTTCGATCGATAATCCAGATTGCGAAGCTTGCCAATAACACTGAAAAATTACCAAGGAGATTATATTATGTCCGAAGCATCTGTTGCCGCACCGAAAGTCACCGGCCTTGAATCCTTAGAATTTGGCGCTGCTCGCATTCGTGTTGACGATAAAAAAATTATTAATTGTTTTGCTGATCTCAACCAATTGGTTCCTTTCAAGTATGAATGGGCTTGGGATAAATATTTAAAAGCCTGCGCAAACCATTGGATGCCCAATGAAATTAATATGTCTGCTGACATCGCGCTGTGGAAAAGCCCTAATGGACTCACTGCCGATGAAAGAGAAATCATTGAACGAAACTTAGGTTTTTTTGCAACTGCCGATTCTTTAGTTGCCAACAATCTGGTCTTGGCCGTCTATCGACATATAACCAACCCGGAATGCCGACAATACCTTCTGCGACAAGCATTCGAAGAAGCGCTTCATACTCACGCATACCAACATGTGATCATGAGTCTCGGGATGGACGAAGCACGGGTCTTTAATATGTATCGTGAGATCCCTTCTGTTGCTAAAAAAGCTGCTTGGGCACTGAATTATACTCAAAGTCTAACCGATCCCAATTTTTCGACTGGGACCCTTGAAAACGACCAGCGATTATTAAGAGATCTGATTGCCTTCTACGTGGTTTTTGAAGGTTTGTTCTTTTATGTCGGGTTCACTCAAGTACTCTCTATGGGTCGCCGTAATAAAATGATAGGAACGTCCGAACAGTTTCAATACATCTTGCGGGATGAGTCCATGCATTTAAATTTTGGGATTGATGTTATCAACCAAATTAAATTTGAAAATCCCCATCTCTGGACCCAAGCTTTCCAAACTGAAATTATTACCATGATCAAAACCGGCGTCGAATTAGAATACCAATATGCCATCGATACCATGCCGCGAGGTATTTTAGGCCTGAACGCTGCAATGTTCAAAGACTACCTACAATTCATCGCAAATCGCCGCCTCATTCAAATAGGCTTATCCGAACAGTTCCCAGGCGTCACTAACCCATTTCCTTGGATGAGCGAAATGATGGATCTAAAGAAAGAAAAGAATTTCTTTGAAACTCGTGTCACAGAATACCAAACTGGCGGTACGTTAAGCTGGGAAGAAGAGGAAGAAGCGGTCTAAGACTCTAGAGCGATAACGCCGCCAAATCCTTAACTGATTTCTGCCCGGAAGGTTGATGATGCGTCAAATAAGCTATTACCAAGCCCCCGAGGCAGAAATAGGTTCAAAACCAAATCGATGGGACATCATCGCATTGTTCCTGATACTAGGGGTTTTCGCGGCCCTTGCTTGGGCCGCAACCCAGATGAAAGCACCTTATCAAGTGGGGCATCCCTTACCGATTTCATTAGATCCCAGTGCATTACCAGGATACGCTGCAAAAACCGTTCTGCGCATGTTCATCGCCCTGCTCTTTTCGTTCTTAGTGACTTTTACCATCGCACCCATTGCGGCAAAAAGCCGACAAGCCGAAAAGCTGCTTATTCCTCTCATCGATATCTTACAATCTGTGCCCATTTTGGGGATGCTATCCATTACCATCGTACTTTTCATCCAACTATTCCCCAACAGTCTCATAGGGCCAGAGTGTGCCGCTATTTTTGCCATCTTCACTTCTCAAGTTTGGAACATGATTTTAAGCTTTTATCAATCATTGCGAACAACTCCCAAAGAGCTCTACGAAACAGCCGCGATGTTTCACCTCTCTTTCTGGCAAAGATTTTGGCGCATTGAAGTACCCTATGCCATACCCGGGTTACTGTGGAACACCATGGTTTCCATGTCGGCTGGCTGGTTCTTTGTGGTGGCATCCGAAGCTATTTCGGTCTCCAATCAAGAAATCATGTTACCTGGCATTGGATCTTATATACGAGTTGCCATTACAGAAGGAAACTTGCCAGCGATGTACTACGCCATCATCGCCATGTTGATTGTGATTTTTCTCTATGATCAACTTTTATTTAGGCCACTCCTCACATGGGGAGAACGATTTAAAATGGATCGAGTCGACGACATTCACCCTCCTCGTGCATGGGTATATCAATTATTAACCAAAACCAATTGGTTAAAATTTATTCAAATCATTTGTCGTGAAATATCAGAATTTTGTTTAAACTCCCCTCATTGCAAAATGCCTTCACTGCATAAAAGCACGTTACACACTCGCTACTCAAAAGTATTCATTTGGTTCTGGAACGGCTTGCTCGTGTTCGGCGTCATTTGTTCCAGTGTACTTCTCTGGAACTTTATTACGAAAGCCGTCTCTTGCGTTGAAATACGTCACGTTTTTTTTCTCGGAATGATTACGGGTCTTAAAGTTACCATACTCATCATAATTACTTCCTTGATCTGGGTCCCAATCGGGATCCTCATTGGTTTGCGCCCAGAGGCCAGTCGATTTATTCAACCCATCATTCAGTTTCTGGCCGCCTTCCCTGCCAATCTGATTTACCCACTGATTGTTACCGTGATCATTCGGTATCATCTAAACGTTGAAATTTGGTCAACCCCACTCATGGTGATTGGCACTCAATGGTACATCCTATTTAATATTATTGCCGGGGCAGCCACAATCCCAAATGACTTACGGCTCGTCACTAAAAATTTAGGGGTAAAAAATTGGTTGTGGTGGAAACGCCTCGCATTACCAGCCACCTTTCCATACTATGTAACAGGCAGTATCACCGCCGCTGCAGGGTGCTGGAATGCCAGTATCGTCGCAGATGTCTTGGAATGGGGACCCCATAAATTGGTTGCTACAGGTCTAGGAAGTTATATATCCCAATATACAACCAGCGGAGACTTTCCACGAATTGCATTGGGAATCGGAGTCATGAGTTTTTATGTACTGGTGATAAATCATTTAGTTTGGCGTAGGCTATACAATTATGCTGCCTCACGCTTTACCATGGAGTAAAAAATGTCTAACGAACCTCTAATTCGTTTAGAAAACGTACAAAAATCTTTTACCAATCCGGAAGGAAAAAAATTACTGGTACTAGACGACATTAATTTCACTTTGCATGAAAACGAGATTGTTGCTTTATTGGGCAAATCAGGTTCAGGAAAATCGACTTTACTCCGAATTATTTCAGGGCTAGTGACACCGACCGAAGGTTCCCTCTATTTTCGCGGAAAGACAGTCCAAGGTCCGGTCCACGGCATCTCGATGGTTTTCCAAAATTTTGCGTTACTGCCATGGTTAACAGTCCTTGAAAATGTGGAATTGGGGCTGGAAGCCCAAGGAATGCCTCGTAAATTACGAAGGCCCAAAGCCTTAAATGCGATCGATACCATCGGTTTAGATGGATTTGAATCGGCTTATCCTAAAGAACTATCCGGTGGAATGTGTCAAAGAGTCGGATTGGCAAGAGCCTTAGTCGTTGAACCGGAACTCTTGTTGATGGATGAGCCTTTTTCTGCTTTAGATATTTTAACCTCCGAAAATCTCAGAAATGATTTACTACAGCTTTGGACTGATAAAAGAACTCGGACCAAAAGTATACTGATTGTTACCCATGATATTGAAGAAGCTGTCTTAATGGCCGATAGAATTATTATTTTCTCAACGGATCCAGGACATATACAAGCAGAGATACCCGTTCATTTATCACTCCCAAGGGATCCTCAAAGCGATGAGTTTCGACAATTACTCGATAAAATATATACACTAATGACCATCAGTGAACGAGCAAAAGTGACTCAAACTCATGCTAAAACGACCATTCTACATCCTGAATATGCTTATCGTCTTCCTGAAGTCAGTGTTTCGGAATTAATCGGGCTCCTAGAGTCCATGGAAGATCACGAAGTAGAAGATAAGATTGATCTTCCACAACTGGCGGATGAGCTTCATTTAGATATCAATAGTTTGTTTCCACTGACCGAAGTATTAGACATGCTCCATTTCACAACTATTTCAAACGGTGATTTGGTCCGTTTAGACGCCGGTATAAAATTCGCCGCTGCCGATATATTAGAGCGTAAAAATTTATTCGCCAAACACTTACTAAAATATATCCCGTTGGCCCAACATATTCGAGAAGTGCTCGATAACAACCCCAACCACCGCGTTTCTCAGAATATTTTTCTCGATGAATTACGAGACTTTCTAACAGAAGACGAAGCTGAACGGCTATTACGCATTATCATTGATTGGGGGCGTTATGCTGAAATCTTTGCCTATGATTACGATGCTGGCCTACTCAGTCTTGAAAATCCACAATAAAGTGATTATACGAACTAAAGGAAATGCCTTACAAATCGCTTTTCCAAGACTAACCCTGCATTTTTCGAGATAAATAGAGTAAATCGCGGCTATTATACTTCCCGTTAAATACGCACTATGTCATACTATTTTAACTATGCGGCTCACGAATTTTCCCTTACGTTCTATCGTTTTGCTTCTTTTGGTGTTTACCCCAATAATTAGTTGGTCTTCAAACAATAATTGGTCGGTAGAACTCATCGGGATTACCAATGAACAAAAAATATTCGTCTTAGCCAATCTTAGCATTAAAGCCATTAGTACTGAACCCGAAATGCCTCCAGACCAAATCACTCTATTGGCCCAACAAGGTATCGAAGAAATTACTGCTACCTTAAAAGCTCTAGGGTATTATCACTCTGAAACACGCTTAGAAGTAAAACCGACCTCCAAAGGAGGCCAAATCCGGTATCACATCGAGACTGGACCACCCGTTCTCATTCAATCTGTCCGGATCACGCTAAAAGGATCTGGCAAAGATCACCCTGAACTTCTAAAATTGATCCAACATTGTCCATTAAAAAGAGGAACACAACTTAATCACAACAGTTATGAAAGCTTTAAACAAAGTTTGCTCGGTAAAGCTCTGCAATTTGGCTTTTTAGATGCTATCTACATCACAAACGAAATTCGATTGGAACCTAGACTCAATCAGACTAGTATTATCTTAGAACTCGATACAGGGGTTCAGTATAAATTTGGACAAGTTACTTTCGCTTCTTCCCCTTATCCTGAGGATTATTTAAAACGCTACATTCCATTTTCCCCAGGAAGCCCTTATACCGTCGAGAAACTCTTAGCTTTCCAAAAAGCTTTAACAGACACAGATCTTTTTTCTAAAGTACGAATTGACCCTCTGCTAAATGAAACCCAAAACTATGCAGTCCCTTTAAACACACGCTTAACCCCTAAACCCAAAAATAAATACACTGCCAGTATTGGTTTTTCAACCGACACTGATATGCGAGGAATGTTAGGCTGGGAGCGAAGAAGATTAAATATCCCTGGCCATCGCATTAATGTCAATGTTCGAGGTTCAAAACGATTAAACCAATTAAATGCTCAATATACGATTCCTGGGAAGCGACCTGCCAGCGATCGAACCGCCTTCGGGACTCAAGTGACCGAAGAAAAATATAGCGATGGTAAATACAGTCTACGTAACGAATCTGGTGTAACTCGTATTCAAAAACGAGGAAAATTTGAGCAGATCACTGGATTGCACTACTTATCGGAAGTTTTTCGTGAACTCCCGTCTGATCCAAAAAAACAATCCCACTTTTTATTGCCTGGTTTTGGCTTTACTTGGACCAACATTGACAAAACATCATTATTGCAACACGGTACCCGAATTACCTTTACTCTAAAATCTGGTCTTAAAACAGTTTTTTCTAGTACCAATCTGGTTCAAGGTAAAACTCAAATAAAATGGATTTATGCGATGGGAGAAGTTACTCGTTTGATACTTCGCAGCGACATAGGAATTATGGCGGCCTCCGATGCAAGTAGTGTCTCTATTCCATTAAGCTTACGTTTTTTTACTGGCGGTGATCAAACTGTACGAGGCTATGGTTATAATTCATTAGGGCCAAAAGAAGCCGATCGAAATGGAAATCTCATTGTTATTGGGGGACGATATCTATTCGTTGGCAGTGCAGAACTGGAAAGAAGAATATACAAAAACATCGGTGCAGCCATTTTCGTCGACAGTGGTAATGCAATGAATCACTGGAAATCACGCCTCGCTACCGGAGCAGGAGTTGGGCTACGCTACGAAACCGCGCTAGGCGCACTTCGTTTCGACGTTGCCAGACCTATGCTAAAAGGAAAACATAGGCCTCGTATCCACCTCACATTTGGGATGAATTTGTAATAAACTAATGATATGTTTTGGAAATTAATCGGTCGAAAAATTTTTTATCCCTTAGCCGTTCTCTGTGCACTGAGTCTATGGCTGCTAGCAACAGACTCCGGGTTAAAAACCTCTTTTACTTTCATCAAATGGCTAATGCCAGGGACGCTCACAACTCTGCAGATCACAGGATCCTGGATTAACGGAATTCAGCTGGAAGGCTTAAGCTACGAGTCAAAAGGGATCAAATTCACCGCGAAAACTGCAGAACTGGAACCACAAGTCTTTCAACTCTTCAACCAAAGAATACAAATTCCTTATTTTCGAGCAACCGACTCCCTCTTAGAAATAAAATACCATTCAGCCAAACCAATCTATATATCTAAGATTGAGGGTAATTTGAATGCAACCAATAACTTCAATCAATTCTCATTGGAAATTCTCAACATAAACGGCTCCTGGCTTGATTTACCGTTAAATGGTAGGGCAAAAATTAAAATTGACAACCAACGATTATTCCCTCTAAATCTCATGCTATCACTGGGCGAAAATCATCTAAAAATCTCGCCTTCTACTGAACATAAAGATCAAATGAACTGGATTGTTTCTCTTAACGCTAAAAATTCATTTCAAGCCGTGATAGACGGGGTTCTTAGTTCTAAAGAAAATTACTCTGAATGGCAAGGTGAAATTACCAACGCCTTTCTAACCTCTTCTCTTAATGGCGATTGGATATTAAAGGCACCTGCTCAATTTAATTTAAACGCACAAAATTTTTACGTGAAGGAACTCAAGTTTGAAAATCACACCGGCGTACTGGCAACAGCATTTGCTAATTGGGACCAACAAGAAGGTCTCCTAGCCGTTCTTGAAATTCCTTTATTACCTATTCAACACCCCAAACTAAAAGGCAAAGCTTCGACCATAGTCACGATTTATCAAAAGCCAAATGAGCCCCTTTATGCAAAAGGGGACTTTAACCTTTTTCCTGGGGTGTTTACCCTAATCACACCAGAAAACAAAGAGCGCAAACTGGCCTTCCAAGGAGGAAAGGCTACGGTTCAATTAGATAATGGGGTGCTTTGGACTCAATTTGATTTTAATGAAAACGATCATAATCACATCACCGGAAAATTCTATCTGCCAGTCACACAACCTTTTGCAGCAATCTTAGATCAACCTTTACAAGGCTCACTGACTGGAACCTTTGGAGATATTAATTTTTTATATGTATTTTTTCCACAAATTTCAAAATTAAAGGCTAACCTAGATATTACAGGTAATATTATAGGAACCCTTAAAAATCCTATTCTTCAATTGTTAGCCCTTTCAAAGAATGCTTCGTTTTTAATACCCAAACAAGCTGTTTATATTAAAAACATTAATGCTGAGATATCAGGCGAAATTCCTGGGGCTCTCACCTTAATCGCCTCAGGAACCTCAGGGAATGGTCAATTTAAATTAAATGGAATTTACGAACACAAAAATGGTCCTGATTTTTCTTGTGAGCTACTGGGTAAAAATATCCAAATATACAATACCAATAGTATCAAAATAGCCGCTTCTCCCCAGCTTGCCATCCACTATCATTTGAATACCTTATACATTGAAGGAGAGGTCCCCATTTTAGAAGCCAATATTATTCTGAAAGATGAGAAAAACAGCATCGCTGTCTCAAGGGATGTTGTTATTATTAATCCATCAATCAACGACACAATTTCTACCTTAAAAGTTGTTCCGAGTCTCTATGTGACAACAGAAAATCGCCTGCACTTCAAGGGCTATGGTCTTGATGCAATCATTGGGGGTAAGCTTGCCATTGATAAGCGACCTGACGGACTTTTATCCGGCACCGGCAGACTGACTATCAAAGAAGGGAAATACCGCTTACAAGGGGCAACACGATACATCAATCGGGGCTACTTGTTATTCCCCTCTGGGACTTTGCTAAATGATCCCATATTAGATATACGTATCGTACAAAAAAATTCAATGCAAGAAACTAATGCTTCCGATGTGGGGATCTATGTACAAGGAACTCTGCAAAAGCCAATACTCTATCCCTATTCAAATGCAAATCTACAGAGTACTGAAATTTTATCAAGGCTCGGCTTTGGATCCACTTCGACCGCTGAAAGCGAGACCGAACGACAACTGCTGTCGCAAACCGCGTTCTTAATTGCAGGAAGTGCTAACCCCGTGATTGAGCATCTACAAGAAAACTTTGGGCTGGAAGAATTTAATATAGAAACTCGTGAAACCCATAAATCGCTCACAACTCAAGGTGCTACCGATACCGTTTTAGTCTTGGGTAAATCTCTCTCACGTAAACTGTATCTTCAGTACCTTCAAAGTGTCTTAGAACCCATCAGTACGGTCCGATTAAAATATGCATTAACCCCCAGTTTTTCCGCCAGTGTTGAAACAGGAACCGAAGGCATGGGTGGTGATCTTATCTATTCAGTGGAGAAGGATTAATGAGCCCAAGCAATTTACTTGAAACAACCGAACACACACCCATGATCCAACAATATCTTCGGATCAAAACTCGTTACCCAGATCATCTTTTATTTTATCGGATGGGCGATTTTTATGAATTATTTTTTGATGACGCAAAAAAAATTGCTGCTTTATTGAACATTACTTTAACAAGCCGCGGCCAATCTGCTGGAAAACCTATCCCCATGGCTGGTGTACCACATCATTCTGCTGAAGGCTACCTCGCCAAGTTAGTCCGTTTGGGAGAAACCATTGCGATTTGCGAGCAAATTGGTGATCCCAATACCAGCAAAGGACCGGTTGAACGCCAAGTGGTTCGTATTCTCACTCCTGGAACTTTAACCGACGAAGCTTTATTAAACGAGAGACAAGATAACTTAATTGTCGCAATTCATTCTCTCGATCGACAATTTGGCATCGCCTGTTTAGACTTAACCAGCGGTCGATTTTCAGTGTCGGAAGTCTCTCAATTCAGTGAATTATTGCACGAAATTAGCCGTTTAAATCCTGCTGAACTACTCATAGACAGTACTTTCCCGCATTCTGATCAATTACAACAAAATACCTGTATTCAAATTCGTCCGAACATGAATTTTGAATTCGACACAGCAAAGGATATTCTATTACACCATTTCAAATTGAAAGATCTTTCTGAATTCGGTTGCCATTTACAACGCGCTGTATTTTGCGCAGCAGGTGGTTTATTACACTATGTCAAAGAAACCCAATTAAACGAATTACCTCACATCCAAAAACCCAGCGTTGAAAACCCCAGAGAACACATCCAAATGGATGAAAATACCCGTCGAAATCTTGAATTGGCTGTAACATTGCAAGGGAAACAATCCAATACCTTATTAGCCGTTTTAGATAAGACTTCTACTCCAATGGGAAGTCGTCTGTTATCGCGATGGCTGCAACGTCCTTTGCTGTGCCATACGACATTAAACAAGCGACTGGATGCCGTTAGTACGTTAATAAAACAAAAAAATCTCTCTGAATTAGCAGAATCCATCAAATCGATTGGTGACATGGAAAGAATTTTATCCCGAATTGCCCTGCTTTCTGCCAGACCCCAAGATCTGGTCCGCTTAAGAACGGCATTAAAAAACCTGCCAACATTGAAAGCGATGATCGACCATTATTCAAACCCTTTATTGGCCAGCCTTTCTTCCAAGCTACAATTATTTCCTGAACTGTGTGTGCTATTAGAAACAGCGATTGTCGACAGCCCACCCAACCATGTTCGAGAAGGCGGTGTTATTGCGAATGGCTACGATGAAGCGTTGGATGAGTTCCGAAATTTAAGTGAGCATGCCGAAGACTTTCTAATTAAATTAGAAAACGAAGAACGCCAAAAGTCTGGTTTATCTACGTTAAAGGTCGGATACAACCGCATCCACGGTTATTATATTGAGATCAGCCGTGGACAAGCTAATCTTGCACCAAAACACTACACCAGACGCCAAACGCTTAAAAATGCCGAGCGTTATATTACCCCGGAGCTCAAAGAGTTTGAAGATAAAATCCTTTCCAGTCGTGAACGAGCATTGGCTAGAGAAAAATACTTATATGAAGCTGTTATGATTCAGATCCAAGAGTCGTTATCTGCGCTTCAAGTGACAGCACAAACTGTGGCCACAATAGATGTATTGGCTTGTCTTGCCGAGCGAGCTGAAACACTGAATTGGCAAAGGCCTGAATTATTGGATTCTAATGAGCTACATATCCAAGAAGGTCGGCACCCCATCGTTGAACAAACATTAACCGTTCCCTTTGTAGCAAACGATTTAACTCTAAACCACTCACGTCGAATGCTAATCATTACCGGCCCCAATATGGGCGGTAAATCTACCTATATGCGTCAAACCGCTTTAATTGTCTTACTGGCCCACATGGGTAGCTTCGTCCCAGCAAAGGCCGCAAAAGTAGGTAAATTTGATCAAATTTTTACCAGAATTGGTGCCCAGGACGATCTCAGTGGAGGGCGTTCAACTTTTATGGTTGAGATGACTGAAACCGCCCATATATTACATTCGGCTACTGAAAACAGTTTGATCTTGATGGACGAAATTGGCCGAGGGACTAGCACCTTCGATGGTCTATCGTTAGCATGGGCTATTGCCTCTCACTTAGCATCCACGGTTCAGGCTTGTACCTTATTTGCTACCCACTATTTTGAAATGACTCAATTGCCAACCATTTTTCCTTCATTAGCGAATATTCATTTAGATGCGGTTGAGTATGAAGACACCTTAGTCTTTCTTTATAACGTTCAAGAAGGTGCCGCAAATCGGAGTTATGGTATTCAAGTAGCACAATTAGCTGGAGTTCCAATGAGCGTGATAGACTTGGCTAAGCAAAAACTGGTTGAACTCGAAACAAATTAATCAAGAGATTGGTGGAGTCACTTCTTTACCATCAACTGTCCATTTTCCTTTACTGATTGACATTTTTATTAGGTAGTTTTTGTCTTTTTCAGTTACAATCCCATCTTGACTGAACTTCTGAAGTTTTAAAGCTAATTGTTGTTCTAAATACTGTTTTTTATGATCTGGATCTAATTTTTGATAATTGACATCCTGCCCTAGTTCTTTAATAATATTCGCAGATAACCATTCTTTAAGCATATCCTTTGGAATACTCAGAGAGAAATCCCCTTCCAAGGTATTTTCAATCATTTCTTTAGAAATTGGCAGTTTGATATCCGAGCCACCGACTTTAAAATTCATTGATAAATCAATCTGGCCGCCGGGTAAGCTGAGAGAAGCATTATTCACAATAATCTCAGGACTGTGTTGCAACAGTTGGCTCATCATTTCATCCGAAATAGGCTCGCCAGAACTTTTCTGAGACAATTTCTTTAGAACAACCATCGCGAGGTGATTCAGTTGTAAATCCAAACTTAAAGGTCCATAGGGTGTATTCGCTAATTTTAATGACTCAAAACCCAAATTCCAGCCAAAATCCAGCAACTCCGATTTGATGGTTTCATTCACCATAAACTGCACGTTGCTCAATTCAAAAAGGAATGCTTTATCGGAAATATTGTCTATTGCTATCGATATTTTTCCAGGCCAGTCACCCTCTGACGTAATCGTTTGATCGAATGTCGCCTTTATTTTTTGAAAATTTAGATTAGTTCCCATCAAATCAACGGTTATCCCAGGAAATTCAACTTCGGAATTTAAATTTTGCCATTGATTATCGAGAAGAGAACGAAAGCTCCACCCTGTCCCTTTAATCATATACTGGTTATGGGTCACACTAAATGCATTTCCAGCAGCAGTTAATTCTATCCCGCCGCGATAATCAATGATTGCCTGACTCGTAAAAGGCAAGGAAACCGATTTTGGCAACTCACCAGGAGTACTGTTTACAATCGCCATCTTAAATTGGAATAGTTTATCCGAGGAAGGTGTGAAAATAAGAGGGCCATTATAAAAAACATGCTTAACTTCAATGGGTTTGGCATTTTCAAAGGGTTTATATCTGATATGTGTAACTGCAGTCGATCTTAATGCTCCTTTACGGAAATAAACCAAGTCAATTGAAAACACGTCATTACCATTGAGTAGATCGATTGAATCTTTGAATTTTTGTTCAACAATACCCGCAACATAGTAAGAAATCCCTAATTCGATTGCCAATAGGATCCCTAATATTAAAAAAATCGACGCAAAAAACTTTTTCATGATCTTTAGTATCGGAAAAGAATAGAAAAACTAAAGGGGTGACCCACCATCAAAGTGTTCATTTCAGTACTGTTGCCAGACGCAGATCAAACTACACGGCTACAAACTGTTCCGCACTACTCCCACCTCCGAGTCTCGGAGCTGTGAAAGTTGAACCATTAGCCGGAGGTATGGATCCACTGCCATTGGCAAGGGGTGCAGGTGCAGCACGAAATTTAAATCCTAAGAAAGGTTGAGATGCCGGAACAGCGCTAGCCGTACCATTCAAACCTCTGTGTTCCGAAACCTTTAATTGCTGTTGTTCTCTAAGGGCCGCGTTTTGTTCTAATTGCACAAATAGCGACGCTTCGGCTTGTTCCGCTCTTTGTCTTTCCGCCGCTAATTGTGCCATTAATGCTGCGATTTGTTCAGCCTGTGAAGTTAAAGTTTGGGCTTGTGTTGTATTTAGAGCTTCAACTTGGGTAATTGTTGTCTCTCTTGCTGCTAGAGTGG
>JABDFC010000016.1 GCA_013286785.1 Gammaproteobacteria bacterium | reverse complement strand
GAAACTGACTTGTTGTTAACGCTTCTGCACCCACGTCACCAATATTATTACTACTAATATCCAAGGTTGTTATCGTCTTGTTGCGAGCAAAAGCTTGCGCACCTATGGGGCCAATTCCATTACCCGAAACATTCAAGGTGGTTATCGTCTGGCTGCCAGCCAAACCTAACGCACCCATGTCACCAATTTCATTATTCCCAATATCCAAGGTTCTTATCGTCTTGTTGCGAACCGAAATTAGCGAAGCAGTTATGTTATCAAGATTATTATCGCTAATATCCAAGGTGGTTATCGTCTGGTTGTCAGCAAAAGCTGACCCACCTATGTCACCAATTTCATTAGCCCCAACATCCAAGGTTGTTATCGTCTGGTTGCCAGCCAAAGCTCGCCCACCTTCGCCGCCAATTCGATTAGCCCGAACATTCAAGGTTGTTATCGTCTGGTTGCCAGCCAAAGCTGCCGCACCTGCGGCACCAATTCCATTATAACTAACATCCAAGGTGGTTATCGTCTGACTGCCAGCGAAAGCTGCCGCACCTGCGTCACCAATTTCATTACCGTTAACATCCAAGGTGGTTATCGTCTGGTTGCCAGCCAAGGCTTCTGCACCTCCGTCACCAATTTTATTCTTGGAAACATTCAAGTTTGTTATAGACCGGCTGCCTGCCAACGCTACCGCACCTGCGGGGCCAATTTGATTATACGCAACATCCAAGGTTGTGATAGACCGGCTGCCAGATAAAGCTGCCGCACCTGCGTCACCAATGTGATTACCCAAAATACACAAGTTTGTTATCGTCTGGTTGCCAGCCAACGCTTCTGCACCATCGGGGTTAATTTGATTATACGCAACATTCAAGTTTGTGATAGACCGGCTGCCAGCTAAAGCTCGTGCACCTGCGTCACCGATTTGATTACCCCTAACATTCAAGGTTTTTAACGTCGTGACACTCGCTAATGCTCGCGCACCTTCTCGACCAATTTTTTGATTCACAACCTCAAGTTCTGTCACTTGGGGATTTGCCAATAAAAACGGAACTATAGTCTTTTTAATAGCATCGTCGTCAACCCATTGAAGAGGCCATACACCTTCAGGAAAAACCAAACGACCACTGGTTAAAGCTTCAGAAAAAGCCGAACGGTATTCCGGCGGAACATTAGACAGAACTGGATTGTCACTCGGAGTTAGCATGTATATACCCCTCTCTTAATTAATTGAATTCATTGAAACTCCATACCACCTGGGAAACTTTGCTCAATTCCACAATCATTTCCTGAGCACCCATTTTCAAGTTGTTGGCTAATTCTTATTGTGTTCCCTTAATGTGACTATCTTCCCCCCGCTTTAGTTCCATGCCCATCTATCAGAAGAGCAACATTGGTAACAGACACTGAGGAATCCCTGCAAAAAATATATAATAATAAAATGGTTACAACTGTCATTGCGAGCGAAGCCAAGCAATCCACAATGTTCCATATTTTTTTCTAGATTGCTTCGCTTCGCTCGCAATGACGAAATTCACACTTATTGCCATAAAATACATAAAAATAGCTCAAAATAATTCGTGGGGATTCCTCAGTGTCAGACACGAACACTAGAAAAAATTAAAAAAGTTTATTGATCTTCAACTAGACATACTCGCTCTTGAAAAAATAAAGGCCGTTCATAAAGATATTACCAGCCGAGCTGCAGCTTTTTTATTGCTCAAAGATTCGCGTGCTTCTTTTGAAATCGAAAAAGAGCAACCCACCCGAAATCGGGTTGAACGTTGGGGGAAAGTTATCGGAGAAGCAGGTCTTCACCAACTGTCCATTGAAGAAATAGAACGCCTAGAGGCCATACTAATCGAAGATAATCGTTTTGTCTTTTTAGGGTTGCGAGGTGAAGGCGGATTTATTGGAGTTCATGATCGAACAACACAAATTCCACTCTCTGATCACATCTCCACACGTCCATAAGATCTGATTCAACTAATGGGTGGGTTAATTGACAGTTATCAACGACTCTTAAAAGTAAAACTGATGGATCCTGTGGTATTAGCAGCAATAATTTCTTTCGGATTTTTTTATATCCATCCGCTTGCTGATGGAAATGGACGGTTACATCGTTACCTGATGCATCACATTCTTGCGGACCAAGAATTTTCACCAAAGCAAATAATTTTACCAAGATCTGCTGTTTTATTAGAACGTATTGGTGAATATAAACAAGTTCTTGAAGCTTTTTCACTTCCACGCCTCAAGTTTATTGAATGGAAACCGACTAAGAATGGGAATCTCTAAAAAGCAGCATTGGTGTCAGATACCAACACTACTGTCCTGCACAAACGGACGCCTAGACTGGAAAAACGCTTCCACATTACGAAGAAAATTTGCATTTATGGCGGTTCTGTCCGCGTCTTCGCCAACACCAGTACCGCTAATTATGCACAGGAGGCACTTGCCCTGAAGTTTATTAATAGAACCCATGGCGTAAACTTTGATAATAAGGATGATTGAACGGTCCAGCTTATATTTTTCACAATTTTTGCCTATGAAATTCGGAGACTTGAGCCGCGTACTAAAAATACTAATTCTAACTATTGCCTAAAAACATCTTCTAAAGACTTGGCATTCACAGAGTTAATAGCCCATTGATTTAAAGTATCTGGAGCAGCACTATTGATTTTTTTAGTGTATGCTTCTGGCAATTCTTTAAATCTAGCCTTTAAAATATTCGTTAACAGTAGAGCCTCACCTTGTTGCATCCCTTGCTCGATACCTTGTTGAAACCCATGTCGTTCTGCAGTTAATGTCAGATTCATTTGAAATTCCTCGTCAATTTGTTTGGCCTTCTCCAAGTATTCTACCTCAAATTTAGGGTTTAAGCTCAAGAGCGTATCCAAAAATCGATACATGTCCATGCTTTTGCTGATGGGCCACCCATACTGGTGTAAGCACCTAAAAAATTCTAATTTGGTCAGAAATCTATTCTCGTCACCTGCTTTAGTTTCTAGTGCAACCAATTGTATCAAAACCACCAGGGCAAAGGGGTTAGGATGGCTTCGTAATTCTTCTATTTTTGACCCATAGTCGATTAACTTTATAACTTCATAGGTTCTACAAATTTCAGACTTCCAGACACTTCTATAATACTGCTTGGGGCGCCAGTTTTTGTTTTTGTCTGCCAAAACTGCCATGCTAGCGACGTCTTGGTGATATCGGTCATAAATACGGTAAAAATAGCTAAACATCCTCTCAGGAAAGCTATCATCTCTGGAGTGCTGCACTTCAATATGGAGCAAAAGCCACTGTTCTTGCCCATTTTTTAAGAAAACCTTAAACAGTTTATCAACGTACCGCTTGCCAATTTCTTCGGAGAGACCCAAAGCCATTAATTCCTGCTCTAATATTTCATACGGCTTTGCCCAATCAATGTCATGATAAGCTTCCTCCCAAAAAAACTCGACAAAATCTTTTAAATGAAAGCTTAAAATCTGCTTCCAAGCCATGTCATTATCAGCGCGGAGTTCTTCTAGAGTTGCACTCACCTTGTTTGTTTCTCAAGAATAATTATAAATTAATAGAATACTTTATAAGATCTTTAATTTAAAAATTAGGTTATCTTAACGTAGATCAATACCACTAAGTTTTTTTGCCGAAAACAAATGAACCCCCTCAAAAAACGGGGCTAATCAAAACAGTTTTTACTGAAAGATTTGATATGCCAGAGCATTTAACTGATTTGTTGATTAATTTTTTACAACAGAATAATGGGAAACTCTCAAAACGAGCCAAGAAAAAAAGAATTCAGTGTGCTTTCGGAAGAGTAATCACGAGATCTAGAGGAAATTTTTCTGAAATATTCTTAGGGAACTGTTGTATTCCTTGTTGAAACCCATGTCGTTCTGCTGTTTCTGGATTCCCGCTTTCGCGGGAAAGACCCTTCTCTAGAATGGCCATACTTAAAGGACAGGGATACCACAACAGCAATCCCATCAGTCGCCGCCCGGTAAACCTTTAAAGCTGAAGCATAAACTGACAGCACCTCCCTTTGTTTGTGAGGGATGTCGCAACCATGGACGGTAAGAAGCGTCAAGGACAGGATGTCCGTTCCCGAAAGAACAAAGGGGGTTGCTGCCGGTTGAGGGTTCCGCTTGCTCGCAACATTGCTGACTGTTCATTGCACTTATAGGTCTTAAGCACCATTCGGTCACACTCATGAAACTATTTTTTGTCACGTGAAAAGTCCAGGAGTACTGCCACCGGAATGTTGGGCCTATCATTCTGACGGCCATGGGATAAAATCTTTGGGATTAACGGCCAGACTCTGATAATTGAGTGAGCATCCGTCGAAGATAGGGTTCCACCTTCGGGCCGCCCCAGCGAATGATCGCCGCAATCACTAAAAATCGGCCGGCTCGCCCGATGAGCGATACCAGTAAAAATCCGGGGAAATTTAATTGTAAAATGCCAGCACCAATGGTAAAAATTTTATACGGCATAAATGGCATAAAACAACCGATAATAATTGCCCAATAACCCCAAGCATCAAACCACTGAAGCGCCATTTGATAGTATTTGACATAACCCATCAGATGAATAAACGGATATACAATCACTTCATAAGCCAAGAGCCCAATCATATATCCTAATATACCGCCAAAAAAAGACCCAACAATCGCAATCAGCGCAAAATAAAAAGAACGTTGCGGCTCAGCGAAACTCATTGATAAAATCATAAATAAGGGGGAAATCGGGCAAAGAGAAGCGTCAATAAAACTCAAAACCCCCAAGTAAAAGGGAGCTTTTGGATGCTTTGACCAAGTTAAAATTTTGTCATACCACTTGAGTAAAAAAGGAAACTGCATTTATTGTAATCCAGGCAATAAAGGAACGAACTTAACTCTTTCCAAAACTGTTTGTTCAAAGCGATCTTCGTGGCGAGTAATTAAACACAAGAGCTGATCATCACGCTCACCCACTGGAATGACCATTCTGCCCCCCACCGCCAATTGTTCTAATAACGCCAGAGGGGTTTTAGTCGGCGCCGCGGTGACCATTATACCCGGAAAAGGCGCCTTTTCCGGCCAACCCTGATTGCCGTCATCACAACGAACCAGCACATTCTCAATCCCTAACCCCTTTAAACGATATTTGGCACTGGTCGCCAAGGATTGGATCCGTTCCACACTATAAACGGTGTCTACCAATTGCGATAAGACTGCCGCTTGGTAACCCGTCCCAGTCCCAATTTCTAACACCGACTGCAAGCGCTCCCCTTGGCATAAAGCTTCGGTCATTCGAGCCACCATATAGGGCTGAGAAATGGTTTGCTCCAATTCAATGGGTAATGCCTCATCTTCATAGGCCTCCCGGATAAACGCTTGATGGACAAAATAATGACGCGGAATGGCCTCCACGGCGGCCAACACCGTTTCGTCTTGGATCCCCTCTCGACGCAGCGTTTGGACCAATTGCCGGCGAAGGGTGGTAAATCTATCCTCTGTCTCCATTTATTACCTGTGCTTATTTTCAGTTATCCGGTCTTTTTTTGTCTTATTCTCAGTATACCGCTTGCCAAATGAAACCTCACGGCAAAATTCTCCTCTAAGACTAAAGACCACAAACATTGAGACCCTACAATGAGCAGAGCTACTCAACAATTAAGAGTTGAATTTAAAATTCACCTAGAAGATTGGGAGAAAAAAACAGATTTGCACGGTCAAAATGAGACCATTTTAGCGGAAATTAAAAAATGGAGTTTATACATTGAAAAATTTATTGAAAACAAAATCAAAATACTCTCATCGGATTTTAGTCAACACCCGCTTAAAGGGGAATATCTGCGTTCTGTCACCGAAGGATTTGAGGATTTAGAACGGATCATGAGAACCACGCAAACTTTAGCAGATTTAACCCATGAGAGAGATCAAAATCAAATCTTGCTCAAAATTAAAACACACTATACCCAATATCTGGTTCCTTTGTTAAACATCTTGGCAAAACTCGAAAATGATTATGTGGCTGTCGTGACGCAAGCCATCTTAGATAAAGGAAAATTAATCGAAACTTTGGAAAAATCCATCGATGTGTTAACGGCAGAACAAAAACAAAACAAAAATTCGTTATTCGCACTGAGATCAGAAGAAAAATTCCTGGAAATGACAAAAAATATACAAAAATTAGAACTCCAAAAGAAAATTACCCGATTAACCTTATTACACGATCGGTTAAATTTATATTACTTCAACCATGACAGGCCCAAAGAACTGAGCCATCTCAAAGATAACGCGGACAAACTGAGAGCTGAGCTTCGGGCCATAGAGGAACCCCATGAAGAGAAATAGATCCATTGAAGTCATTCTGAATGATTACGAAAAAGCGGTCGATGGCTTTCGAAAGGCAGTCGATCAGCAACTGGTGGATCTGCCCTATGAAAATGGGTTACGCAGTAGAAAAAAAGCGCCATTATCAAAACTGGCTGAAGGAAAAGAGTTCGATCCTAAACGATTCAATAGAAAATAATCCTACACCATTAAGCTGTCAACCAAGGTTACGATTTCTATATCTAATTGCTATTAAAAGAAAAATCTATTTCAATTACTAGCGATTCACGATTAAAATCATCAAGCACATTCAATACTCTAAATTTCCTACCACAAACAAGCGCATCTAACATAAAATCCATCGACCAAAATGCGTTAGGCTTGATAGGTTGATGCAGTGGCACTGGTTCTCTAGCAGGTACTCGCCTTTTGGGCTTAATTCGTAAATTTAACGCTAATTCACAGTATATTTAATACACCCTTTTGTGGTTCCAGGTATAACCTTGGCGACGCATCCATCTAAACATCAAACCAAAACCCCATCGTTTATGACTCTCGGCTAATCGCATTAATAATTCCGTAATTTCTTGCTTGGCATCACTGATAGCCGCACCGTGGAACGGTGTACTCCATACAAATCATTGCGAATATGACCATTTTTCTATAGCCCACGACACCAATGGCCTTATTTTTGCAGATGGGTCAGTCAGCATGATTAGTTTCTACTTTTAATTGGAGGCGTTGACGGGGGCTTTACAGTTGATTTTCACAAAACCGCCAATTTATTGCAACACAGCCGACAGAACACCAGTTTCAGAAATCTTGTCCGTAGGTTTCTAAAATTAAATGCATAGCCTTCATGCTTAACTCCCATTTGTAAGAAACTCCAATTTTATTCTTAATCTTGATTATATACTCTTCTACTGTGCGTGGTGACAAATCTAACACTTTGGCTATTTTTTTTGAGGTTATTCCTTGTGCAAGTAAATAAAAACATTCGGCTTCCCTCTTAGTTAATGTAATCCCAGAAGATTCTAAGTGTTTGTTGACAAGTTGTACTTTTTTATCATTGACTAAAAAACAGTTGAGGCTATTTGTATTAATTTCTAATCCCTTCATAAATCCTCCAATTGCATTTGTTTCCATTTAATTCGAATGCCTAGCTTCAAATTGGCTCATTCTCTAAAATAGGTTTAGAAGTCAGATCATTTATAAAATCTGAGTCTTAACTAATTTATTATTGTAAAGATAACGTCAATGGAAACTTACCAGTAGGGAAAAAATACGTAGAAAAATAGTCAATTGAAACTAACACCAAATAGTTGGATGACGGTCGTATTTTTTGTATTTTCCTCTTACAAGATCGACCAGATATTTTTCATTGTTTATTGCAATTTTATTAGTGATAGGCAAGTCTCCCTTAAAATACCACAGACAATTGCCATCGAAAGATTTTTCGGATTATGAAATTTATTCTAATCTCTTACATCCGAAAAGTTTTGTATTTTTTTAATCTCATTAATGTCTATAGTGATCATAAGATGCCCTTGATTGATATATTTGATTATTGAAAAAATTTGATAGAAGTGATGTTTTTGTATGAGATCCAGTCTTGATTTTTATATTTTCCAAATAAGATTCTACTTTTTTCATTGGAATTTTTAATTCTTCTGAAATTTTTCTCATACTTCTTCCTTCTAAGAGTAGAAGTAAGCATGCGGTTTCTTGCCGTGTCAATTCTGTTTTTCTTAAATATCCATCGCGAACCACCAATTTTTCGGGCGTTATTAGTTTGCGAAATTGTCTTATTGATTCCAATCTATTATTGTATTCGTTTTTTAATTTTATGCTATTTGAAAATTTCTTTGTATAATTCAAGCTAAAACTATCAATTATTTTTCTTCCTTTTAGTCTGAAATAGATAATAAATCTTTTCAACAAACAAAAATGCTCTAAATAAAAATTAGCGTTTTTTTCATCATTTATGTTTTTGGCGAATCCAAAAACATCCACATAATCATTCAAGCAGAGGGATATACTAATCCCGTTCCAAATCTTCAATTTATAGAAAACATTTAAGAAATTATCTTCTTTATCATGCCATAAATTAACTAATATCTTCCCAGGAGTGGTCCCATTTATAACGGTAGTAAGGTGCTCACCAATATCATTGCTGGTAGCAAAATGATCTAAGACAAATTGTTCATTACTTAGAATAAAAAAACTGTGATTTCTATATGCCCTAAAATAGAAAAAAGTTTTTATATTTATCAGGCTCAATGGCAATGCCAGCTTTTTTGTTATTTTAAAATAAGAATAGGATTTTTGCTCTTCATTCATGTTTTTCAACATTGTCCTATAACCAATTGAGAATGCTTTCTTTGTAAGTCTTTATAATGATATCTCTAGATTCACAGCCTATTTTGTTCTTAATGTTTTCAAAATGTTTTTCTACAGTTCTAGGAGACAGTTTAAGATTCGAAGCAATTTGTTTTGCATTTTTTCCAGAAGAAAGTAAATTAACACATTGTATTTCTTTATCAGATAAATAAATTTCTTTTTCTCCAAATATAATGGGGTACTTATGGATTGGTGTTGCTTTTATAAAAGCTCTTATTTTTTCTTCTTCCTGTTCATTTAAAACAGGTCCTTGCTTCTTAAAATTTTTATAAATGGCAAGACAATCTTTTTTAGGGGATATAATTTCTGACGCATTCATATTGAAAGTAGAAGTAAAATCTTTGAGAATCTCAATGTTTTCAATATAAAAATTTTGTAGTCCTTCTATCTTTCTGTCACCTGCAAAACCCCAAAGTTCTATTGAATCTTCCCTTTGTTTAAAGATACTAAGACCATTCCAAATGTTAAATTCATAAAGAGCAGACATTAAGTAATCACTTTTTTTAATAGGCCATAGAAAACAATGGTAATTATCTTTTGGAACATGGGTTATTTCTTCACCTAAAGACGTACCCTCATTATTATGTACGTTTTGTAAACAAAATTCGATCCATTCTAAGTTGTTACATAAATAAATATACCTACCGTCATTAAAAAATCTAAAATAGGCAAAAACTTTGATTCCAAACGTAAGAAGTGGATCACAGAGTGATAAAATTTCAGAGTGCGCAGACTCTGCATATTTATATGCGCAAAAATTTAATTGATAAGGATTCATAGGCGACCACTCACTTCCTTAACCCCACATATGGAACATGTCAGGACAAATGAGACAAATTTGCCAATAAACTCCAACAAATTACACCATAGCGTTCTCTTTTTGTAAAGATTTAATCGATGTGGGCTACAATGAATAATAAAGAATTGTATGGAGACTTATTTTTTCATGAAAGAGATGAATACTAAGTTCTAAACTGCAAAAGAAACTTTCACAAAAAAATATGCATTTTAAGCGGAAAAGTAAGAAAAATCCTTTAATGGACAGATAAACCTATTTACCTAACAAAATATGCTAATTTTTGGGCTAGGATGGACAGAACTTCTAGAACACTGTACTCACCGAACAACAGATAAAGCCTTTCGTGACTGCCCGAAAAAATTATATGTTTGCTATCTCCTTCGATGATGGGTCAAGTGGCATATTGTTTCATTGGGTTATAAACCAAACTCTAAACAGGGGGTTTTAGCGGTATTGCCGTCTTTATCCAAGCGATTAACATCGCCCCCCGCGATTATCAAAGCATTAATTATCTGCTGAGCTTTACAGGGGTTTTGCAGCATTTGGGATAAAACCGTTTGTAAAACGCTTTAATGAAGTTTTTGTTCTTCTTTTTGAAAAGATTAAAGATATTCATATTTATAATGGCTTGAAATGCTAATTGTGACACCTATTTGTTGTTGTGGCTGGTTGAGTGCAATACTTGTGCAATTAAGCATCTGCGAGGATCCTGATTAACGCGCCGGCTCGACCACCAAACAAAAGGTCTCGTCTTTTTTAATCATCCCCAATTCGGCTCTGGCTCTGTCTTCTAATGCTTCGGGATGGATCTTCAATGCTTGCACATCTCTATCCAACAATTCGTTTCTTTTTTCTAATTTCGCAATTCCTCCTTTTTCAGAGTGAATGGCTCTTTCTAAGCGAAGCGCATCAAATACATTACTATCACTCGCCCAAAGACGATACTGTAAAACCAAAAATATCATTACTAATAACGTGAGAATCGATTTTTTCATGTTCGGAGCGACTCTTTGCCAATAAAGGGAGACAAGCCCGCATATTGCGCACTAGCGCCCAGTTGCTCTTCAATTCTCATTAATTGATTATATTTGCCTACTCGATCGGAACGGCATAACGATCCCGTTTTAATCTGACCTGCCTCTGTAGCAACCGATAAGTCGGCAATAAAATCGTCTCCTGTCTCGCCCGAACGATGCGAAATGATCGTGGTGTATTTCGATTCTTTGGCCAAATGAAGCGTCTGGCAAGTTTCCGTGAGGGTTCCAATTTGATTCGGTTTTATTAACACGGAATTGGCGACATTTTCATGAATTCCACGCAGCAATAATTTTGTGTTCGTCACAAAAATATCATCGCCCACAATTTGAACTCGACTTCCCAGTGATTCGGTCAATAATTTCCAACCAGACCAATCTTCTTCTCCCATGGCATCTTCGAGAGAAATTAAAGGATAGCGATTTACCCATTGCGCTAAATAGGCTACCCATTCTTCCACCGAAAAAGAACGATTTTCGGATTTTAAATGATAGCGATTATCCTCTAATAATTCGTTACTGGCTAAATCCAGTGCCAGATAAATATCTTTGCCAGCCTTAAAGCCAGCACTTTCAATGGCGGTCAAGATTAACTCGATGGCCGCTTCATTAGAAGGCAAATCGGGTGCAAACCCACCCTCATCACCCACAGCCGTGTTGAGTTTTTTTTGTTTTAAAATCGTTTTAAGCGTTTGAAATACCTCAACGCCATAACGCACCGCTTCTTTAAAAGTCGGAGCCCCAACAGGAACTATCATGAATTCCTGAATATCGAGGGTATTATCGGCGTGCGCACCCCCATTAATGATATTCATGAGCGGCACAGGCAACTGCCAAGAACCGGTGTGCCCCTGATGCAAATATTGGTACAAAGGAACATTCACTGCTAAGGATGCGGCTCTGGCAACAGCCATTGAAACCGACAAAATCGCATTCGCACCCAATCGGCTTTTATTGGGCGTATCATCTAGACGGATCAATATTTCATCGATTCCTTTTTGGTGACGGACATCGTGCCCCAACACCGCATCTCGGATTTCATGCTCGACGTTGTGAACCGCTTTTAAGACCCCTTTGCCCCGATACCGTGTCCCGCCGTCCCTTAATTCGACGGCTTCGTGCTGGCCCGTTGAAGCCCCTGACGGCACGCACGCACGTCCAATCACACCTGAGGATAATACAACTTCGGCTTCAATGGTTGGGGTTCCTCGAGAATCTAAAATTTCTCGCGCACGAACCTCTTTAATCTCTGCCATGTTTGATAACCTCATCCAATTCTAACAGCACGGTTAATAATCGCTCCATTTGATCTAAGGGCCAAGCATTCGGTCCATCGCTCAAAGCTTTATCAGGATTGGGATGCGTTTCCATAAATAATCCTGCCACCCCAACGGCAACCGCTGCTCGAGCTAAAACTGGCACAAACTCTCGCTGCCCTCCCGAAGCAGAACCACTGCCTCCGGGCAATTGGACCGAGTGTGTTGCATCAAACACCACTGGACACCCAGTCTCTCGAAGGATAGCCAATGACCGCATGTCCGAGACTAAGTTATTATAGCCAAAAGAAACACCTCGCTCGCAAACCATGATTGACTGATTTCCCGTTTGCTTGGCCTTAGCCACCACATGTTTCATGTCCCAGGGCGCTAAAAATTGACCCTTCTTAATATTAACCGGTAACCCAGTCTTGGCCACGCGTTGAATAAAATCGGTTTGGCGGCACAAAAACGCCGGGGTTTGTAAAACATCAACGACTTCTTTGATTTCATCCAAAGGCGTGTCTTCGTGGACATCCGTCAAGATAGGAACCCCAATGGTTTTTTTCACCAACGATAGAATACGCAGTCCTTCTTCTATCCCCAGACCTCGAAAACTCTCATGCGAAGTTCGATTGGCTTTATCGAAGGAAGATTTATAAATAAAATGAATACCCAATCGATCGGTCATTTCCCGCAGAATGCCCGCTGTTTCGAGTGCTAAGGCTTCGCTTTCAATCACACAAGGACCGGCTATTAAAAAAAACCGCTGACGATCCCCAACCGGCGCTCCACACAATTGCATCAAACCTTCTTTCATTTAGAATCCCCTTTTCGCTGTTGAATCGCCGCTCGAATGAAATGAGTGAAGAGCGGATGACCATCTCGTGGCGTAGAAGTAAACTCGGGATGAAATTGACAACCAACAAACCAAGGATGGTTTGGGATCTCTATCATTTCAACCAAATGACCATCCATGGAACGACCAGAAACCTTTAATCCAACTGCTTCTAACGCGGTTAATAAGCGATTATTCACTTCGTAGCGGTGTCGATGGCGCTCTTTAACGATCTCTTTTTGGTAGATCTTTTCCGCAAGACTACCTGGAATAAGACGACATTGTTGAGCCCCGAGTCGCATTGTCCCCCCGAGCTCACTCTCAGAACCCCGAGTTTCGCGTTCTCCTTGTTGATTCATCCACTCGGTCACCAAGGCAATCACCGGGTAGGCCGTTGCGGGATCAAATTCAGTACTATTCGCTTTACTCATATTGGCCAAATGCCGAGCGAATTCAATCACCGCAATTTGCATTCCCAAACAAATCCCTAAATAGGGAATACCGTGTTCTCGAGCGTATTGTGCAGCAATGATTTTTCCTTCGACACCCCGCTCCCCAAATCCGCCAGGCACTAAAATAGCATCGATCTCTTTTAAGGCAGGAGAAGCTTTAGAATGAATGGTTTCAGAATCGATGTAATCGACTTTAACGCGAGTTTCTGTCTGGATCCCAGCATGAATTAAGGCTTCATTTAAGGATTTATAAGCATCGGTGAAATTCACGTACTTTCCGACAAACGCTATCCGAACTTCTCCTTTTGGATTTGCCTGCTTTTTAACCACTTGTTCCCATTCACTGAGATCCGCCGGGCGTGCACTTAAATTTAGTTTTTCTAGAACAAAATCATCCAAATGTTGTTCATGCAGCATTTTGGGGATTTCATAAATGGACTTCATATCCGGAGAAGTAATGACAGCACGCTCTTCGACATTGGTAAAAAGAGCAATTTTATTCCGCTCCGAACTGCGAAATTCTCGTTCTGATCGACAAATTAATACATCCGGTTGGATCCCAATGGAACGCAGTTCTTTCACAGAATGTTGCGTCGGTTTGGTTTTGATTTCTCCCGCGGTTGGGATATACGGCACCAACGTCAAATGAATAAACACCGTCTTCTGGGAACCTAATTCAATGCGTAATTGTCGAATCGCTTCCAAAAACGGTAAAGATTCGATATCGCCTACGGTTCCGCCAATTTCGACTAAAACAACATCAAAGGCTTGGGTTCCTTCTAAAACACACCGTTTGATTTCATCGGTAATATGCGGGATTACTTGAACCGTCGCACCCAGATAATCGCCTCGGCGTTCTCGCGCAATCACCTGCTCATAAATACGACCCGTGGTAAAATTATTATTTTTAGACATGGTGGTCCGGATAAAGCGCTCATAATGACCCAAATCCAAATCGGTTTCGGCGCCATCATCGGTGACATAGACCTCACCGTGCTGGAAAGGACTCATGGTCCCGGGATCAACGTTTATATAGGGATCAAACTTCAGTAAAGTAACTTTTAAGCCGCGGGTCTCTAGAATCGCCGCCAAAGAAGCAGCTGCTATACCCTTTCCTAAAGAAGACACAACGCCGCCCGTCACAAAAATATACCGAGTCATTTTGATCCTTAATGGTAAATAAAAATGGGTGTAGACGGGATTTAACTTTAACAGATCAAGAGGGAGAGTTCAAATGTATTCCCCCAATCGAGAGCGACACAACCGAGAGCAGGTCTCGAGTACGCCTGATTTCATACGAACTGATCTTTAATCTAGGGCGAGAGCCTGGCTTTGCCTTTAACATTTCGCGATCAATTCTTTCAATATGATCACGGCTGGGCAAGGTAAAGCCCAAATCTTGCAGCCAAAAACGTAATACCCCTCGGCGCCGCACCGGCTCCAGTAATAATAAACGAGAGACCGAGAGACAATGCGCATCCTCTCCCCGTACGGTTTCCAAATCTTGCATGGCTAACACTTGTACCGCGGACGCTGTTTCGAAACACAATGTTCCCGCGCGATTGATCGAACGCACGACTCTGGGCCATCTTCTCTGCAACAAGGGCATAATTTCATGGCGCAGGTAATTCCGATCAAAGCGTGTGTTATGGTTGCTGTCATCTTCTATCCATTTTAAATGCCGCACCTTGGCGTATTGTTTAATGGTTTCCTGAGACACCGCCAATAAGGGCCTGATTAATTCACTCTCGCCCACTCTAGACTTTTTGGGGATCCCACTTAATCCCAATGGGCCGCTACCACGAAATAACCGTAACAAAATGGTCTCTGCCTGATCCTCTTCATGATGTGCTAACAAAAGGCAATCGTCTTTTCCCAAAAAATTTTCGAACGCCGCAAAGCGTGCTTCGCGCGCCACTTCTTCCGGACTGCGCCCATCCACAACATTGCCATCGACCCAAAGCACCGTTAAGGGAATGGCGAAATTTTCACAGATCCTTTCACAGTGTTGAGCCCAATGATCGGCGTTGGGATGAATGCCATGATGAATGTGTAAAGCACTGACTGGGTAATCGAGTTGTTCTGCAAATGCCCGCACGGACAAATCCAACAAAACGTGAGAATCTAAGCCCCCGCTATAGGCAACCCATAAGCGTTTTGCAGAGGTTAACGTTTGTATTTCGGTTTTAAATGTTTCGAGTGTTAGGGTTGGATCCCCATTGCCATCCATCGTTGATACCGTCTACTCAGCAATTTTTCGGTGGGTAAATTTTTTAAGGTGCGCAAACCTTGCGTTAAGGCCAATTTAAGATTTTCGGCCATTTCGTCGATGTTCCGATGAGCACCGCCCAAAGGTTCGGGAATAATATCATCAATCAGCCCTAATTTTAGCAGGCGATTGGCAGTGATCCCCATCACTTCTGCAGCTTCTTCCGCTTTTGTAGCACTTTTCCAGAGGATGGTTGCACATCCTTCTGGTGAGATGGTTGCATAATAAGCATATTGCAGCATGAGGGTGAGATCCCCCACACCAATCCCCAGTGCGCCACCCGAGCAACCTTCGCCAATAACGACACACAAAACCGGCACTTCTAACCCTGCTAACTCTAATAAATTTCGCGCAATGGCTTCGCTCTGTCCACGCGCTTCGGCACCCACACCCGGATAAGCACCCGGCGTATCTATCAATGTAATGATTGGAATTCGAAATTTCTCGGCTAATTTCGCCATCCGTAAGGCTTTACGATAGCCTTCGGGGTGCATCATGCCAAAATTGCGCATTAATTTTTCTTTGGTATCTCGCCCTTTTTGTTGGCCAATGATCATCACTGGTTCATTGTCTAAATAGGCCAAACCGGTGATCAATGCCTTATCGTCGGCGTAGGCCCGATCCCCGTGTAATTCATCAAAATCGGTAAAAATTCTACCAATATAATCTAAGGAGTAGGGGCGTAACGGGTGTCTTGCGAGCTGGACAATCTGCCAAGCCGTCAAAGAACGAAAAATAGAATCAGTCAGCTCTCTACTTTTGTTTTCGAGCCGCGAAATTTCCTCTTGGATATTGATGACGTTGTCCGTTCCCACCAACCGAAGTTCTTCGATTTTGGCCGCTAACTCGGCAATGGGCCGCTCGAACTCTAAATAATTTAAACTCATCAGATTAACTCTATGGGCGTTTAATGGATGCTATCAGACTACCGAAAAATGAGTAGAAATGACAGAACTGACAAAAATATCAGTATCCTATTTCCACGGCTTCTATGCCTTTGATGGCTTTTAGCGAATCCAATAACACTTGCTTCGGGCTGACTCGCCAGCCTTGTCCCAATTGCAAAGTCACTTCAGATTCTTCTCGTTCATAGACTATCTGAACCGGACAACCCTGGGTTACTTGATGCGATTTAAAAACCTCCATCAAACGCGTGGAAAATGTTTCATTTAAGACTTTGGCTGAAACGACGATTTTGAGATATCGAGCCACTTTTGATCGCGCTTGATCCAACCCCATAATATCCATACACCGCATTTTGTAACCTCCCGTAAAGTGATCAATACTGATCTCTCCTTCGATGATCACCAAATTATCTTTGACTAAAATATCTTTGTTCTCGCGAAATTGATCCGAAAATATGGCAATTTCTTGCCGACCCGTTTTATCATCTAAGGTCAGAAAAGCCATCTTGTCGCCTTTCTTTGTGATCAAAGTCCTTAATCCCACAATGATTCCCGCTAATCTAAAACGACGCGTTGAATCTAATCGCAGCTCCCGAATCACCGAGCTTCTGAGATGTAAGAGCTCTGCTTCGTGTTGATCCAAAGGATGGCCGGTTAAATATAAGCCCAGCGTTTCTTTTTCCCCTTGCAAACGCACGGCTTCTGACCACGGCTCTACAGTATTGGATTTGGCTTTGATCAAAATATCACTTTCTGAAAAGGAATCCCCAAATAAATCCTCTTGACCCCGATTCCGATTTTTCGTTAATTGTTCGGCAGAGTGAATGGCATTTTCTACATTGGCCATTAAGTAGGATCGTTCCTGATCAAAACAATCAAAAGCACCCGAACGAATCAACGCTTCTATCACGCGCCGACTGGCGCGACGTGTGTCCACACGAGCACAGAAATCGAACAAATCTTGAAAAGGCTTTGTTTGTCTTGTCTCGACAATATTCGCAATGGCCGCTTCACCCACCCCTTTAATCGCGCCCAACCCATAAACAATGGCCTTATTCTTATCCACCGAAAATTTAAACAGGCTGCGATTCACATCCGGAGGACAAAGTTTAATTTTCATCCGACGGCATTCATCAATGAAAATCACAACCTTGTCAGTGTGCGCCATGTCCGAGGATAACACCGCCGCCATAAAAGCTTCTTTATAATGGGTTTTTAACCAAGCCGTTTGATAAGTGATTAACGCATAGGCAGCCGAATGGGACTTGTTAAACCCATAACCCGCGAATTTTTCCATTAAGTCAAAAATGGTGCTGGCCCTTTCCGCTTCGACCCCTCGCTCGATGGCACCTTGAACAAAAATCACCCGTTGTTTTGCCATCTCTTCTGGCTTCTTTTTCCCCATGGCCCGACGTAATAAATCTGCCCCGCCCAAGGTGTATCCCGCCAATACTTGGGCAATCTGCATCACCTGTTCTTGGTATAAAATAATGCCATACGTGGGTTTTAAGATCGTCACTAATTTAGGGTGCAAATATTCTGGCGTTGCGCGACCGTGCTTGCGATTAATAAAGTCGTCCACCATGCCCGATTGCAACGGTCCGGGTCGAAACAACGCCACCAAGGCAATAATTTCTTCAAAGTTATCTGGCTGCAAGCGTTTAACCAATTCTTTCATCCCACGAGATTCCAGCTGGAAGACGGCTGTCGTGTTACAAGACCGCAACAGATCAAAGGTTTTAACGTCATCGAGCGGTATCGAGTGGATCTCAATCTCTGGTTCTTGGTTTTGTCTTTTAATTTCGTTAACGGTGTGAATGGCCCAATCGATAATGGTTAATGTTCTTAACCCTAAAAAGTCAAATTTCACCAACCCTATGCTTTCTACATCGTTTTTATCAAATTGAGTTAACAACGTTCCATCATTGGCATCACAATAAAGCGGTGTAAAGTCCGTCAATTTTGAAGGAGCGATCACCACACCTCCGGCATGTTTCCCGGCGTTTCGCGTAATCCCTTCTAATTTTTTGGCCAAATCAATCAGATTTCGGACTTCTTCCTCTTCGTGATAACGCTGCTTTAGCGCTTCTTCTTGCTTCAACGCTTTTTCTAAAGTAATTCCCAACTCCAAGGGAATGAGCTTTGCAATTTTATCGACAAAACCATACGGATGCCCCAACACTCGACCGACATCCCGAATGACCGCTTTTGCAGCCATCGTTCCATAAGTGATAATTTGTGAAACTGCAGCTCTTCCATAGGTATTGGCGACGTAATCGATGACGCGATCGCGACCATCCATACAAAAGTCAATATCAAAGTCTGGCATGGAAACCCGTTCTGGATTTAAAAATCGCTCAAACAAGAGATCATATTGCAAAGGATCTAAACCCGTGATCCCCAACACATACGCCACTAAAGAACCTGCACCCGAACCACGACCTGGGCCCACGGGGATTTTGTTCTCTTTCGCCCATTGAATAAAATCGGCCACAATCAAAAAATATCCTGCGTATCCCATGGAATTTAAAACAGACAATTCGGATTTTAAACGTTCCTGATACGCAGTGGGAATGGGTTTGGTTCCAAAAATAGTCAGCAACCCCTTTTCAGCAGCGTCGATTAAACTTTGTTCAATGGTCGATCCCAACGGTACGGGGTAATTCGGTAAATAAACATTCCCCAGTTTTAACTCTAAAGTACATCGTTTGGCTATTTCCACACTATTTTCGAGCGCTTCCGGCAAATCCGAAAATAAGGCGACCATTTCACTTGCTGATTTTAAATATTGCTCTTCCGAATAAGCGTGGGAACGGTTCGAATCGTTTAACGTCTGTCCTTCATGAATACAAACTCTTGCCTCGTGCGCTTCGAAATCCTCCCGCTTTAAAAATCGTACATCATTACTGGCGACCAAAGCCGCACCTTTCTTTTCTGCTAAGCGAACAGCGGCCTGAATATAAGACTCTTCATCGACTCGACCCGTTCGGACCAGTTCTAAATAAAACCGATTTGGGAACACCTGGGACCATTCAGCCAACAGCATCTCTGCAACTTCAGGATTCTCCGATAACAGGGCTTTGGCAATATCACTCTCTCTGGAAGTGGCAATGGCAATCAGACCCTGGTTGTATTTTTGCAGCCAAGCTTTTTCGATTTGAGGTTTACCCCCAAATTGACCCTCAATATAAGCACGCGAAACGAGTTCTGTCAGATTTCGATAGCCTGTATCATTTTGACACAATAAAATAAGACGAGTGGGATGATTGAGATCGGCTTCGTCCGTCACCCAAATATCAGTCCCAATAATAGCCTTTACTCCAGCCTCTTCTGCGGCTTGATAAAACTTAACCATACCAAACAGATTAGATTGGTCCGTCAATGCAACCGCAGTGCCCTGACTTGCAGCAATTGCTTCCACTAATTCGTCAAGTCGAATGAGTCCATCGACAATCGAATATTCGCTGTGAACATGCAAATGTGTAAATACTGTTTTCATTAGATGCAATGACTACCCAATAGATTCGGCGCTAAAAAGCGCCCATGCGGCTTTAACCGGCCCAAAACTGCTGCGATGAATTTGACTGGGGCCAATTTTGATGAGTATTGCCCGATGGGCTTCAGTGGGATACCCCTTATGTTGTGCAAACCCATACTCAGGGTAGAGCTTATCCAACTGCTTCATTTCTCGGTCGCGAGTGACTTTTGCTAATATAGAAGCCGCACTGATGGCCGCGATCAATCGATCGCCTTGAATAATCGCTTCTACGGGATAAGGAATATCAGGACAACAATTCCCATCGACCAATACCTTATCCGGGAAGACTGAGAGAGCTGCAACCGCACGTTTCATGGCAAGTAAACTGGCTTGAAGAATATTAACACGATCAATTTCTTCGACCTCTGCTCGACCCAATGCAAACGCAACAGCCTTCTCGCAAATTTCACTAAACAGTTTTTCTCGCTTCTGTTCTGACAATTGTTTGGAATCGGTAAGACCTGGAATGAGTGTTTCTGTATTGAGGATCACCGCCGCCGCAATGACAGGACCCGCTAACGGACCCCTACCTGCTTCATCAACACCCGCAATCAACATGAAAACGCCAATCCTTCTAACTTAGCCTAAAAAATACTCTCTTAGACAAGACTAATCTGGATCGAAATGAAAGTATAGTGTTCAAAAATATAGAGTCTTTAAGACCTGAATTTTTCAGTTCCTCGGCAAACATATCAGTAAAAATGACAGAAGGAACAATAAATTATTTAGTTCGTCAAATATCTAAATGTTATCATTTCTGTGCAATTATCTCTCCCGCGGAAGCGAGAATCCAAAATAAAGCGTATCTTTCCACATAATGCCTGGATCCCCGCTTTCGTGGGGATGACGGGACAAAGTAGTACTAAAGGATGACGGGACATAAGTAATCTAAAGGATGACGGAACATAAATAGCTCCTAAAAATAGTCATTTGACCTTCATAGATTAATTTGGGAAAATATACAGTGTTAAAGGATAACAAGGAGACAAAGCCATGGCTGCAACCGAAATCAACATTTTTCCAATTAATACCAGAATCGCATTTGTTGCTGCCAACATCGAAAGATTGGGCCGCAATTCACTAGAGGGAAAAGAACGCTTAGTGCAACAAGGGTTTAGCGAGGATGAAATTAGCGAAGCCAGAATCTATCTCATTAAACAATTGATCCTCAAGGGAAGCGGTGAAACAGGATTATTGCTGCTCTCTTTTAGCCCCGACGAAATTATTCAAGCAGTCTCCGATCTCCGCGACTTCATGACAGTTCAAAATTTCATTCAACGAGGATTCTCTCGCGAAACCATCGAAGCAGCCAGAACACAAACAGCAAGGTTAGTCTTCCCAAATCCACCTTTCTCCGATGATGGGCTAACTCAAACGCCTGCGCACTCTCCTAAGAAAGCGAGCGACTTCTTTGATACTGAAACAACGCCAGAGAAAGAAAAAAAGCAACTCTACAAACCTGCTGATGAAAGCGCCGACTCTTCCCCACCACCCTATGATCTCGTGCATAAACCTCTGAAGCCAGAGGACGATGAATTAGTGGCCGCTTATCGAATCCATAGGTTGTACTCCACTGTCCGGGCGAATCCGCACTATCAATTGCTACTCAAAGAAAACCTCGACGAAAATGCCGAACAAACCCTCTTGCGGATCCGGGAACTGTGCGGCAGCTACGTTGAGCCCGATCCGTCCAGCAGAATACCTCTTTGCACCGAACGACAACGATTACTATTCCAGGCCATTGAATTTGAGCTCGATCAGACAAACCACATGACTCCCGCAACACCCAGCACCGCCCCCAATTCCTCAGCACCGCTAACGCCTTCCGCTTCACCATTGCCTTTTGATACAAAGTTGCTCCAATACCAAATGGCAAGAGAAGCTCAATCAGCGGAAGAGCGTCTGCAGGTTTGTGCAGACCGTATTGCCAAGCTGGTCGCTTATATCCAAAGTGATCCTACGCATTTCAATAAATTTAGAAGAGGCCACGACCGTACTGATCAAGAAACTTTAGACCGAATCCAAACCGTCTGCAAATCCTATGTCGACTCCCCCACTCTTCGCCCAACCAATGGTTTCTCTCAAGAAGAAATTTTAGTCTCGATCATTGAACAAGAAATGCTGCAAAGATCCAAACAGCCGGTTAATCGAAAATTATTATTTCAGTAGTGGATGAATGGCTTGAAACGCCTTAACGCTGGCATTTTGTCGCAGACTAAGATGAAGTTCGTTATACCGTTGTATTAAAGGTTGCATGTTATACTGTGGATCCAAATAAGCCAGTAAGGCCTTACTGAGGGATTCTGGATCGGCTTTGGATTGAATATACTCTGGTACCAACACTTCATTCGCTAATAAATTGGGTAAAGCAATATAGGGAATTTTCACCAAATGCTTAGCGATGTGATACGTCAAGGGATGCATGCGATACGCCACTACCATCGGTTTTTTATGAAGCATGACTTCTAAGGTTGCAGTTCCTGAAGTAACCAGTACTGCGTCGGCCGCAGCAATCGCCGTGTGAGCATTGCCAACACTAAATTGAACCGGAACTTCTGGGGCCTTTAACGCCCACAATGATTGCAGTCGATCGCGGTGTTCCACCGAAACAACCGGGATCACACAGTGAAGATTCGGTTGTGATTGATAACAGTGTTTGGCCGTCAGTATAAACATTTCCGCTAAATATTTTAACTCGTTATTTCGACTGCCTGGCATGAGGGTCAGGATCCGGCAGTTGTCTGTGATCCCCAATGCGGTTCTTGCACGAGCGGTATCGATACTGAACGGAATTTGATCGGCCAAAGGATGTCCCGTAAAGCACACCGGAACTTGGTACTGCTCATAAAACTGTGCCTCAAACGGAAATAACGTTAACATTAAATCCACGGATTGTTTGATCCCAGTGATCCGCCCTTGGCGCCAAGCCCACACACTGGGACTGACATAATGAACGGTTGGAATGCCTTGCTGCTTTAATTTTTTTTCCAGGCCCAGATTAAAATCCGGAGAATCAATGCCAATGAAAATGTCTGGGGGATTTTGGGTAAAATGGCGCACTAAATTGCGTCGAATTCGAAATAATTCCGGTAACCGCTTTAAAGGTTCCACCAAGCCCATGACGGCCAAACGATCCTGGGGATACAGCGAAAAACCGCCTTCTTTCAGTAAGCCTGGCCCTAAGATACCTTCCACTCGAACATCAGAATAATGCTCTTTAAATGCTTTGATTAAGGGAACAGCTAAGTTATCGCCAGAAATTTCACCGACTACAATGCCGATCCGTAAAACCACCTAGCGAATAATTCCTCGAGTGGAATTCGATAAAAAATCAATCATCAAATTGATTTCAGGATATTCCAAGGCCATGTTTTTTAATTCCAACATCGCTTCTTGGAGTGTAAGACTTTGCCGAAAGACAATTTTATATGCCCGCTTTAAGGCCGAAATACTATTCGGACTGTAGCCGCGTCGCTCTAAACCCACGGTATTTAAACCATGCGCTTCAGCAGGGTAACCCGAAACCATCACGAAAGGGGGCACATCTTTTAAAATAATGGATCCCGCTGCAGCAAAACTATACGAACCAACGGCACAAAACTGATGAACACCCACCATGCCACCCAAAACAGCAAAATCTTCTACTCTGACATGTCCAGCAACCGAAGCATTATTTGAAAAAACCACTTGGTTGCCAACGGTACAATCATGCGCAACATGGGTATAGGCCATAAATAGGTTATCATCGCCAATGCGTGTCACCCCACCGCCTTGTACTGTTCCACGATGCACAGTGCAACATTCCCGAAATATATTGCGATCCCCAATTTCCAAACGTGTCGGTTCCCCGCCATATTTTTTATCGGGTGAGTCTTCCCCAATAGTCGCAAATTGATAGATTTTGTTGTCGCGACCGATCCGAGTGGGACCACGGACGACCACATGCGGTCCTATCCAAGTGCCTTCTGCAATTTCTACATCAGGTCCAATTAATGTCCAGGGACCAATATGCACATTTGCAGCAACTTTGGCCTTTGGATCAACAAGTGCGTGTTTATCTATCACTGGTTTACTTTCCCCTCGGCACTGGTCATTTCTGCCGTACACACAATCTCACCTTCTACCATTGCCGTTCCCTTAAATTTCCAAACGGTCGCTCGGTGACGTTGCAGTTCTACTTTTAACTTTAGCTGATCGCCCGGAATCACCACCTTTTTAAAGCGAGCGTTCTCGATGGATGCTAAGTAAAAAAGAGAATCTTTGGCATACCATTCAGAACAACTGGCCAGTATGGCTGCAGCTTGCGCTAACGCCTCCACAATTAAAACACCCGGCATCACCGCTTTCACGGGGAAATGACCGGCAAAAAACGGTTCGTTGATGGTGACATTTTTAATGGCTAACAGAGATTTATCGCGTTCAAATTCTACCACCCGATCCACTAATAAAAAGGGAAAGCGATGCGGCAAACGTTCCAAAATCTGTTGGATATTCATTCATCCTCCGCTAATTGTGCATCACCCGCTTGCACTTTCTGCTCTAATCGACGCAAACGCCTGGCAATATCATCTAAAAATTGGAAACGAGCAGCATTCTTGCGCCAAATCGCTGCAGGTTTTGCTGGAAAACCCGATGAATAAACCCCTTTAACCAATAACGAATGATTCACTGCAGAGGTTGCCGTAATATGAACCTGATCGGTAATTTGAATATGCCCGGCGATGCTCGATCCGCCACCAATTAAACAATGTTTCCCAATCGTGGTACTCCCGGCAATACCAACACATCCAGCAATGGCTGTACTGGCACCAATCGACACATTATGCCCAATTTGAACTAAATTATCGATAATCACACCTTCTCCAATGATTGTATCTTCTAAAAATCCTCGATCGATGGTTGTGTTAGACCCAATTTCGACTTGACTGCCAACCTGTACACCCCCAATATGCGGAACTTTAAACCAAGTCCCTTCATGGTGGGCAAAACCAAAGCCATCACTGCCAATCACTGCACCACTGTGAATCAAGCAATCTTCTCCGAGTCGGACATTATCATAAAGCGTCACCCGACTTCTCAATGCTGTTCGATTTCCAATCTGGCACTGGTTCCCAATGGAACAACCGGAACCGATGATAACTGCTTCTCCCACTTCAACACCATCCCCTAAGACAACATAGGGACCAATCGCGGCGGTTGTTGAAATACGACACCCTTGTCCAACAATCGCGGTCGGATGAATTCCCTGCACCACGGTTTGTTGCGGCTCATATAATTTAGCCACTTTCGCTAAACTGAGACGAGGATTATCACAAATTAAGGCATGAGTGGTGCACGCCTCTAAATCTTCTGGGCTAATAATGACTGCAGAAGCCTGGGTATTTGCTAAAAATTTTTTATAATTTCGATTGCTTAAAAAAGACAGATCGCCTTTTGTCGCCCGTTCTAAAGGAGCAATTCCATTGATGACACAGTGGGGATCACCTTTAAGACGCGCGCCAATGAGGTTGGCGAGCGTCTCAAGCGTTCTGGCTTCGCTTACTTTCATTCGGAGCTAGACTTCTTATCCGACTTGTCTGATTTTTTGTCTGATTTATTCTCTTTCGCATCTTTTTCTAAGCGATCCAGGATTTTTTCAGTGATGTCAATGCGCTCAGAAATATATAACGTTGATTCTTGCGGTAACACGAGATCATATTTCTCTTCCTGTGAGATTTTTTCGACGACATCTCGCACAGTTTTAATAAACTCATCCATTTCTTCACGATGACGGCTCGTTTGATCCGAACGGAACTCTTCGTCCATTCGTCGTAGATCTTGCTCCATTTTGACCAGTTCTTTTTCTTTTCTACTCCGTTCGTGCGCGGACATGACATCTTTATCACGCTGTAATTTATCCCGCTTGGTGATAAATTCCTTTTGTTTGTTATCCAATTTTTCTTTAGGGCCTAGGAATTCTTTTTCAAGGCGTTTCCCAGCAGCTTCGGCTTGTGGTGCTTTTGCAAACAATTGCTGCCAATCCATGGTACCAATTTTAATGGCGGATTCTTCTGCAGCCAAAGCAATGGTAGAACTCAAGCTTAAACAAATTGCAACTATGGTTAAACGAATCAAGTGGCTCAACTTTATTCTCCTCATACTCTGAATCAACTGATTAAAATTGGGTACCCATCCAAAAATTGAAATAACGGACATCGTCTCCCGGTTTTCTGTTTAGCGGCCTCGCAAAACTGAACGATATCGGCGCACCTCCAATAGGGGTATGCCATGTTAACGATAGACCAACCGAATATCGAAGTCCATTTGGATTCCGAGAAACATTCTGACCGTTGACGGTTTTAACCCGATAACGAGTATCATATACCTGACCGCCATCTAAAAACAATGCCGTCCGAACAGATTTTGCATCCGGTTTAATAGGATTCGGAAAAATAAATGAAGCTGAAAAGGCGGTCAATACGTTACCACCGAATGATCGCCCTAAAGAGTCTTTAGGACCTAAGGAATTTTCTACAAACCCACGAACAAACCGAGTTCCTCCTGCAGTATAGTGGCGATAAAAAGGCATTTGGGGTGTCTTACCATAACCATTTCCATACCCTAAGTTACCTGATAAACCAATAATCCACAGTTCAGAACTTGAGAGCGGATGAAATCCGGCAACATCATAGGAAAGCCGATAGTATTGTTGGTTAGCACCAGGAATGACCGCTCGAATCCCTGCAAATTGTGTGATCCCTCGGTGCGGAAATATTCGCTGATCTAGGCTGTCATAATTCCAACCCAATCCAACAGTGTATTCCCGAAATTGGCTCCCATATTTATTCATAAAATCTGTGACTTCCGTTGCCACAATTTGATCGACTTTTAACCGCGTATCATCGTAACCCACGGTTAAGCGAATGGCATCGTATAAACTCATGGGAAATACCCAACGAACTTCGCCCCCTAAAGTATCGGTTGTGTAACTTGATAAATCGGTCGTTTTACTCAAATTGGTTTGATTGTAATACGCACCAAAACCCATCCCAATGCCATCGACCGTAAAATAGGGATCTTGGTAACCCATGGCATAATTCGTGGATGCCTTACTGTTATCAAAGGTAAAATCAACCCCTTTCCCCGTGCCAAAGAAATTTTCTTGGCTGATCGAAAAGTTATACATGAAACGTTCTGAAGGAGAGTACCCTATCCCAGCACTGATCTGCCCGAGTCTCGCTTCCTCAATTTTGTAAAGCACATCGACTTGATCACTCACCCCCGGCACGGGTGGGGTTTCAATATCGACTTGGCTGCCAAAACCTCTGCGTAAAATCTTTTCCCGGCCTTCTTTGATTAAAGCGGTTGAAATCCAAGTTCCTTCCATTTGAGGTAATTCTCTTCGCAGCACTTCATCTTTCGTGGTGGAGTTACCCCGGATCAAAATACGACGAACATAGATTCGTTTACCCGGAATAAGGTGGAAGACCATATTAACCGATTTATTTGCCTCATCGATTTCATGCGTCGGTCGAACTTCAGCCTGGCTATAGCCATCATTCCCCAAACGAGTTTCGATGGCTTGTTTGACTTCGAGCAGTGTTTTTCGAGAAAACGTTTTACCGGTTTTTAAGGGATCCAGTAACGGCAGTAAGTTCTCTTTCGGGATCACAAATTGGCCCGATAAATCTGTCTTACCAAAGGTATATTTATCGCCTTCGGTTACCTGAACAATAATAAAAATTCTCTTTTTATCTGGTGATAAAGACGCTTGCGAGGAATCCACTTGAAAATGGAGATAGCCTCTATCCATATAATAAGAACGTAAAATTTCGAGATCCGCATTTAATTTTTCTCGATTGTATTGATCATCATTGTAAAACCAGGATAACCAATTCGTTTTAGACAAGCGAAATTGTTTTAACAACTCTTTTTCTGGAAAAACGGTGTTCCCCACAATTTTAATTTCTTGAATGCGCGCGACATCCCCTTCATAAATCGCCAACTGAACATTCACTAAGGAAGCAGAATCTTCGGTCACCGTCGGCTCAATTTTAACGCCATAGCGGCCACGACCTAAATAATATCGCTCTAGTTCCTTGACGGTTTGCAGCAACACGGAAGGATCATAAAATCGACCTTCTGCTAAGCCCGCTTCTTGCAATAATTTCTTAATTTTATCTTTGTCTTTGATGCCAGTCAGCGTCAACTTGCTGATGGTGGGCCTTTCGACCACATTCACCACTAACACATTCCCATCCCGTGAAAGTGTCACTTCCTTAAAAAAACCGGTTTTGTAAAGCGCCCGAATGGATTCAGAGGCCTCTTCTTCTGTAATGGAATCGTTCACACGAATGGGCAAGTCATCGATGACCGCCCCTTCCGAAACCCGGTGCAGCCCGACCACTCGAATTTTTTGGATGGTAAAGGGTTGAAAACCATCTGCCCAGGCGGTTGAAAGGGATCCAACTAATAAACAGCAGAGTACAGTCTTTTTCATCATGGTTAAATTTCGTTGATTTAAAATACCAGGCGACACTTTAGCATAAATTATTATCCGATTCACTGCGTCCGAATAAAATTTTCACAGAATTGGATCTGATTTCTCGCAAGAATGTAAGAACATTGGCTCAATTTTGTTCTGGCTAATTCAGGAAATACCGGGTGATGTCGTTATAAAAAGCCAAGAACATAAATCCAATGAGAATAAAGCCGCCTATCCAAAGCCCTGCGGTTTGCACTCTCTGTGGTAACGGTCTGCCGGTTAGGAGTTCAATCACACAATAGAGAATATGGCCGCCATCCAAGACTGGAATGGGCAACAAATTTAAAACACCTAAGCTGACACTGATCAACCCTAAAAAATCTAAAAAATGTTTAAAGCCAACCGTAACGCTTTCTCCGGCATATTTAGCGATGCTAATCGGACCACTGACATTATTCAACGAGACCTTACCCATCACCATTTTTTTTAACACTTCCAGCGTTAAAACCGAGTAGTCAACCGTTCGTTTCACTGCTTTCGAGAGGGCTTCGCCAATCCCATAATATTGCGTTCGGATCAATTCCTTGGGGATTTCCTTTAAAACTGGAAATTCGATCCCAATAAACCCTATTTTTTTACCATCCTCCGACTGTTTTTCACCAGAGCGACAAGCAATCGATAACTTTTGACCATCCCGTAATACGCTTAACTGTATCTCTTGATCCGGATGACTTTGAACATAGTTAATAATCGCACCGCGAGACTGAATCGTTTGATGGTTAGCACTTAAAATTCGATCGCCCACCCGTAGTCCTGACTTAGCAGCTGGGTAATCCGGCAGTATCTTATGGATCAAGGCAGGAACCGGATCGACCATCGTCAAACCCAAAGCTTCTAACCAATTCGGATCTGAAATTCCCTCTGACAAGTGACTGATATCTAAAGATTTAGTTTCAGATCGCGAATGTTCTTTGTCTTGGACCGTGATTTGAACCGTTTTTTCCTCACCCATTTCACTCAATAACCGCAGAGCAACTTCTTCCCAACTTAAGGTGGGTTTCCCTTCGACTGCAATAATTTCCTGTCCCGATTTTAAACCCGCCAAACCTGCAATAGAGTCTTTAGGGACGTCTCCCAGAATGGGCACCAAGACGGTTGTTCCTAAGAGAAAGACAGCCCAATAGATCAGCACTGCAAACAATAAATTAAATGAAGGGCCTGCCGCTAAAACCAACATCCGCACCCAGACTGGTTTATGATTCATCGCCATTTGGCGTTCTTCGGGTGGAATATTTTCTTCTTTTTCACCGTACAAAGAAACATACCCTCCCAGAGGAATTGCGGAGATTAGGAATTCTGTTCCTAATTTGTCATACCATCGAAACAAAGGCCAACCAAACCCAATAGAAAAGCGTAAAACCTTAATGCCAAAACGTCTTGCTACCCAAAAATGTCCAAACTCGTGCACCGCAACAAGGATGCTGATAGCCACTAAAAAAGCAATGATTGAAACTAGCAATTGAGACATAAGTCCTCCAAGATCAATTGGAACGCCGGTTTAAACCATGGCGTATAGTGTTCTGCATTGATGGACAATTCCTGGATGATATTTTCAACCGTTGCCCAACGATAAGCCTCTGCTTCTAGCGGATCTAAAATAATGGATTGATTCGGCAGATATTCTCCCACTAAAACATGATCTAATTCATGCTCTGTGAGCCCATTCGAAAAACTGATTTTATAGACAAAGGATCCGACCCTTCTTAAGGGAATGTCCAATGACATTTCCTCTTTGAGTCGTCTTCGACCGGCAAGGGTTATCTCTTCATCTAATCGAGGATGACTACAACAGGTATTCGTCCAAAGCCCACCGCAATGATACTTTTTGGCATACCGCTGCTGTAATAAAATTTCTACCGTACCCGCTTCTTTTCGATAAATAAAAACCGAAAATGCTCGATGCAACAAAGCAAGTTCATGCGCTTTCATTTTCTCTTCTGTGCCTAAGATTTGATCGTTTTCATCGACCAGCACGACGTGTTCGACTGCGTTCATGCAACATCTCTCCCTTCAAACGGAGCAATGACCTGCAGCGAGGGAAAGCTTGCTAAAACAGCTGGCAGATCTTTAGCCAAAAACAATAATTTTAAATTGGGGCCTGCATCTTGCGTAAAGTACACGGGTACCCCTCTTTGACGGCAATGCCAAACCTCTTTCATCCCTTGCAGTGTTTCTGGCAACGAATAGAGAATGGGGGGGGTAGCGGTTAGCATCAAGGCATGCATGGTCAGTGCATTGTGTTCTGCAGTTTCTGCTAATTGATTAAAATTGTGCGTTGCAATCGCCTCTTTGATGCGCACCAAATCCGCATTTTGTTTTGCGGGCCATAACGAATAAAAAGGAGACGTGGCAACAGTCAAAGCCATGGCCTCCCTGGAGCTGACTGGCTTTGCCAGTGTATTAAAAATGAGAAGACCAATTCTTAATTCGGGCCACAGATGAGTCAAAGGTATCCCAAAACTGTCCATCCCGTCTGCTGATTCTCCGGCTTGCCATTCCACAAATCCGTGCCAAAAAGAACGACTGGCACTTCCACTGCCCAAGCGCCCCAGAATGGAAAGGGTTGATTTTGGCAATTCCCAATCATACAAGCGACCCAAGGCCCCTGCCAAAGCCGCAAATCCACACGCAGACGACGCCAAACCCGCCCCGACTGGAATATTAATCTCGGTATCCACACTATAATTCGTGACCGAGCACATGTTAAATAAGGCCAAATAAGCCGTAATTTTTTGCGCAAACGATGTTTCGTTATCGACGACCTGCCCATTTAAACGTATTCTATTAAAGCGATCCGCGTGCGGCCTGATCATTGTTTTTGCGCCATACTGTTGCAATGAAATGGATAAGCTCGAATTATACGGCAAATTCAATTCTGAATTTCTTTTGCCCCAATATTTACACAGCGCTATGTTGGCTGGCGCAAAATAAACGCCCTCGTCTCGTTTTGGATCTTTTGGCTGATCTCTTAAAAGATAAGAGACCGCTTCTGCTCTATTCACACCGAATGCCCTCCCTTGAGCCAGACACTGGTATTACCATAGCCCCTGGAATGTGAAGATGTTCTTGGAGTGGTTCGGCATTCCCCAAGCCAATCACACAATCGCCCAAACCAGAACCTGAAATCTTCGCACCATAAATGCCCGCCATTGAATTCAAAACATCCGTTAATTGGTTCAAAATAGGTGATCCAACTCCGATTGCATTCATTAGGCTGTGTTGAACGTTAAATAATTCACCGAGTTTCGGCCAATTTTCTTGTTCAATTAAGGGAACCGCATCTCCAACAGAGCAATCCATGGCTGCAAACAGGGAATCGTACAGGGCAGGATAGTGTTGCCTGCGGCTTTCGACCCATTTAATGACTTCGGGGGTTGGCGTTTTAGCACCCGAATACACCACCACCAGAGGGACAGTGTGTGCAAATTGCTGCAGCACATAAGGCGGATTTTGTTGATAGAGAACGACCCCGCCATAAATACTGGCGGCGACATCCGCCCCTGAGCCCACGCCCTGTACAGCCGCTACAATTGCTTTGGCGTGTGTTAAGAGAACCAGGGGTTCCGGTTGCTTTTCAAGCATTTGCAACAAAACAGCCATCGTCGCAACTGTCACAGCTGCAGACGATCCTAAACCTACGGTATCTGAAAATTCCGAAACAATCGAGAGTTCAAAACCCAAAGTGAATTGCTCTTTTAAAGCCAAAATGGCAGCACACACAAATTGAAAAGGTTTTTCGATAACAAGATCATCCAAATGTCGTTCGAGTTTCCCTAAGCTCGCATGAATGATGACTCTTTTGTCTTTACGCGGGACCAAGGTAACCATAATCCGTTTATCAACGGCCAAAACCATCGCCCGTTTATTCTGGAGTACTGCATGTTCACCGAGCAACATTAATGATCCCGGTGCACTCGCACTATAGGACATGTGTTCCCCGAACATCGCCACGAACCGTTTGCAGGGCATAGCCATGGTTTTGCACCGCAGGAGATAAATCTCTCTCTGAAACAATTAAAACCACACCCGCATTATCGCCTCGTACGGATCCCGCTCCACAAATTTTAGCGGCCCCTCCTTCTCTCTCAATCGCCGTAATAAATTCTTGGATACGTGTCGGTACCACTCCAATTTTTACTAACAACCGATGATTCTCTCGAATACACTCTTGCAGATCTTTAATATCATTTCTTTGCAAGGCTTCATCAAAAGCTTCGGTCACAGATGAAAAATCATTTCCGATAGTCGTGAATTTAAATTGATCCGCCACCGCACTGACACACTGACCTGTCGTTGATTTCGGTCTTCCGGTTTGCACGATAGAGAGCGGAATATTTGGAATTGGGCGCTGTTTGGTTTGTCCTTTTTCAAACCGTAAACACCCCCCTTTCATCACCAAATGTAAGTCTAATCCACTGGAATAACCATGTTGTAGATTTTCTGCTTGTCGCCCCAAATACAAAATACGCCCCGGATCTATTTCTAATTTCAAAAAATGCAGCAGCGCATATAAAGTACTCATGACTAAAGCCGCAGACGAACCCATCCCACATCCCATGGGGATATCTGAAGAAGCGCGAATTTCTAACCCTTGAGAAAGGGAGATATTCCAAGTTTCTAATAAATCGGTCACCGTGTATTGCAACAGCTCAAAGGGGCGTTTTAAAACATCGCGAATACCGCACTGCCCTTCGAGAAAAGCGTGATATTTATCTTGCAACCGCTTTTTTAGGACATTTAAAGTCTGTAGCGTAAATGATTTGGCATAATGAAAATTAAGAAAATTAAACAAGATTGCGGGCGTCAAACTCGAAAGGATCGTACTTTCTGCATAGCAATCTATCGCCATGGCAATCGCAGGATTTCCATAAACCACAGCGTGCTCTCCCGATAATACTAATTTAGCAGGTGATCTGGCCATTAGTTGTGTTTTCATGAATTTTCCGTTTTGTAAATCCGTTTATGTTGCTGAATAGCAGCCAAACGATACCGTCCTGAATGATGGTGAGAAATCGTCATAGATGATCCATCCACTGGATAAGGAAATTGATAGAATTGCTCATATTCTTCTTGCGTGAGGGGCTGACGAGCATTTAACATTTTCTGGTGATAATTTTTATCTAGCATCGATCGATACTCTTCCTCTACCACCCCACT
>JABDFC010000015.1:28767-35063 GCA_013286785.1 Gammaproteobacteria bacterium | reverse complement strand
ACAGAAAAATTATTGTGGTTAAATCAGCATTACATCAAGACAGGTGATCTACAGCATTTAACGCTGCACTTAGAGTGGCAATTCAAACAATTAGGGACAGACACGAGTCATGGTCCATCGCTGGAAGCGGTATTACTGGCACAACGAGAACGAGCGAAAACATTGCGGGAAATGGCCGAAAAAAGTCAATTTTTTTATCAAGACTTCTCGGAGATAGACGAAGAAGCAAAGCAAAAACATCTGACAGCAGCTGCTCTACAGTCATTGGTGGCGTTACGTTTAGCGCTGGAAAAAATAGAGGAATGGAAATCGGAAGAGATCCATGCCGTCATTCAGCAAGTGGCTGGAGATTTGAGCATAAAGCTCGGGCTGTTGGCGCAACCCTTACGTGTGGCAGTCACCGGAAATATTTTCTCACCCCCCATTGACGCGACTTTACAATTGATTGGGAAAAAAAGGGTTTTGGACCGTTTAGATCGAATATTACGCTGAACGCATCAAGACTCATGAGTGCGGTGCGTCATTGGCATGGGGGTTGACAGGATATCCCTTTGCCCTGTAGGATTCGGCTTTCTACGAGCAAGGGAAACATAAAACACTTCATGTGGTTTTCATGCGCAAGTAGGGGCTATAGCTCAGCTGGGAGAGCGCTTGCATGGCATGCAAGAGGTCGGCGGTTCAATCCCGCCTAGCTCCACCAATGTCGTCTTGTCCCCATCGTCTAGAGGCCTAGGACATCGCCCTTTCACGGCGGTAACAGGGGTTCGAATCCCCTTGGGGACGCCATTTCATTATTTATTTAGTTTACTATATAACGCAACAACTCATGTCAAAGTCTAAGTTGTAGGCAATTTGTTTTGGTCGGTTGGATTCAGAATAGGCTAAAAATCGAACGTTCACGCGGTGTTTGTTACCACTGACTTCCGGATAAGCATGAGACTCGGGCGATACAGCAATCCTTAATAATTGACAAGGGTTTTGGGTATCCAGCGAACGCTGAAAAAAGCCTGCAATCGCGATTTGCCGTTCAAAAAAGGCACTGTTTCGCGTCAAGTTTAGGACCAGTTCAATGCCGTTTTTGATGGGTAAAATTTCTGCCAACCAGCGAGAGAGACACTCCGCTTTGGTATTGGTAGGTTGATTCAGCCAGTAATGATAAGCTGGGATGTCAAAACCACACGTTCCACCAGTGATCATGGTTCGTTGTCTTACACTATTCAGTAGATCGTTCTCTCGTATTTCTGATCCAATTTTACTCGGTAAAACTTGAATTTTATGCAGTTGCAGCGTTAATTCTTGTAAGGTTCGATCTAAACGAGAGCGATCGACAGACGGCGTGTCTAAGAGTCTTGAAAGGCCATGAATGTGCCGATCTAATTCTTTTAAGACTTCTGAACGAACATCAGTGCGGTCAAGAATGGCTAAAATTTCAATTAAAGCGGAAATACTTGCATGGCTTTCCCACACTGAACGGTTGCTTTGAAAGTGAACAACCTGAGAAAAAAGGTGTTCAACACGCAAAAACGCTCTGATCCGTTCATTTAGGGGTTGCTCATAGATAATCACACTTGACATGCAGCCACTATAATCAGAGATGGCTATCTTGTCGATATTTTTATATTATTTAGTTAGTTTAATATAATATTGGTGTAAGGCTTCTACCTTTTTTTTAAGCTTGTCCAAAGTTTCAGAATTTTGAAGGATATCATCGGCTTTGGCCAGGCGTTGTTCTCGCGAGGTTTGGGTTTGCAGCGCGTTTTGAGCTTCCTCGCGGGAAACCGAATCGCGTTGCATGATGCGTTCAATTTGACAGTCTTCTGGACAATCAATGACGAGGATACGGTCAACCGAGTCTTGGAAATTCGCTTCAATTAATAATGGGATTTCAACGATCAAATAAGTTTTGGCAGAAATACCTGCGGCTTGTTTTAAAATCTCTGCTTTGATGAGCGGATGTAACAGTTGCTCTAACCAGTGACGTTCAGCGGGAGTATTAAAAATAATGATCCGCAATTTTGTCCTATCCAATAAACCGTTTGCCTGCAAAATAGAAGGACCAAAATGTTCGATAACCTGGGTGAAAGAAGGTTGATGAGGCATGAGTAACTGATGAGCAATCTGATCCGAATCGATAACTGCAGCTCCTAACTTACGTAGCATTTTTGCAACCGTTGATTTTCCGCTGCCAATTCCGCCGGTTAGACCAATGATCATCGAAAAATCAATCTAAAATACAGATCGTTAAGTTGAGGGCCCCAGAATAGAGCAATCAGCCCACTGATGGCCAGAAAGGGACCGAATGGAATCGGAGTATCTTTATTTTTTCCTTTACCAATGATAAGACAAATGCCGAAGATCGATCCCATGAGGGAAGAAGACACTAAAATGAAAGGCAATGCTTTCCAACCTAACCAGGCTCCGAGCATGGCCAATAATTTAAAGTCACCATAGCCCATTCCTTCTTTGTGGGTGACTGCCTTAAATAACCAATAGACCGTCCATAAGACAAGATAACCACAGGCAGCGCCGAGGATTGCAGAAGCAGGTGGCGTGAAGACTGAATAGGTATTGAATATCAGTCCCAGCCATAATAGGGGCAGTGTGATATCATCGGGTAATAAGGTGTGATCTAAATCAATAAATGTGAGAGCGATAAGTGCCCACACTAAAAAAAGACTGCCAAAGGCTGTATATGTTAAATCAAATCGAGCAGCGACAGCCATCGATAACACCATGGTTAATAATTCTACAGTTGGATATCTTAAAGAAATTTTTTGGCGGCAATGGTGACATTTGCCTTTCAACCAAAGATAACTCAGTACAGGAATGTTATGATACCAAGCGATATGATGTTGACATTTTGGGCAATGAGAAGGCGGCAATAAGAGACTGAGGGCAGTTTGAGAGGATTCATTGTTTGAATCGTCGATCATTTGGGGTAAGCGAAAGATCACGACATTGAGAAAACTACCAATTAATAGGCCTAGAAAGCCGATGCCTAGAATAAATGCCAATTGCATATTAAACAACCGAACCCAATTTGAAAATAGGTAGATACATGGCTATGACTAATCCTCCCACAATAACCCCCAAAAAGATCATAATCAGTGGTTCTAACAAGGTTGTCAATCCGTCAACTGCAGAATCTACTTCTTCTTCATAAATGCCCGCTATTTTACTGAGCATACTTTCTAGAGCACCAGATTCTTCACCAATCCCAATCATTTGTACAACCATGATGGGGAATAGCCCAGTCTTTCTCATTGCAACACGCATTTGTTGACCTGAAGCAATAGCGTCCTTGACTCTTCGAATGGCATTGCCATAAACGATATTCCCACACGCTTTACTGACAGAGTCTAGTGCGTCTGTTAATGGAACACCAGCAGCAGAAGTGGTTGCAAGCGTTCGTGCAAATCTCGCAACGATGGTTTTTCGGATGATGCCTCCAAAAATAGGAACTCTTAAGATTATTTTTTGGATTAAATGTTGGAACCAAATACTGCTATGGTGAAGTCGCATGATGACCAAATAAAAAACGGTTAGTCCAATGAAAACAGATAGTCCATTGGTTCGGAGTGCTTGCGAGATGTTCAGTACAAATAACGTAAATGAGGGCAATTGAGCCCCAAAACCTTTAAAGAGATCTTGAAATACGGGAACAACCTTGATTAACAAAACACAGGTCACGATGATGGCTACAACAACAACTGCGACAGGGTAATATAAAGCTTTCTTAACCTTTCTTTTTAAAGATTCGGTTTTCTCCTTAAAAAGGGCAATGCGTTCTAACATTGTGTCTAACGTTCCGGATTGTTCACCAGATTCTACTAAGCTGCAAAATAAGGCATCAAAATAATCGGGATTTTTTTTAAGTGCAAAAGAGAGAGAGCTTCCACTTTCAATGTCAAGGCGAATTTTTCGAGCCAGTTGACCGAGTGGTGTTGTAGGGGTTCCTTCTGTGATGATGCCTAGAGCTTGGACTAAGGGGATCCCTGCTACCAACATTGTAGACATTTGTCTGGTAAATAATGCAATTTCCTCCGATTTAATTTTTCTCGCACCCGATTTAAAAAAGCTGGCACTTTTCTTTTTCACACTCAGAATATTGATACCTTGAGCAAGCAATGTAGATCGAGCTTGCGAAAGAGAAGTGGATGTTAGTTCTCCGGTGATGCGTGTGTTTTTCTTGTCAAAACCAACGTACAGATAAACATTTGTTCTGGAAATGCGAGTATTTTTACTGGAGGACTCTCCCGCCATTTTCGATCCTTAATCTTTAATAATACGTGATAATTCTTCAATGCTGGTAATTCCAGCCTTTAGCTTTTCAAGGCCTGAACGATGCAAATCCCACATGCCGTCAGTTATAGCTTGTTTATATATGTCCAATGGGTTACCTCCAGCCAATATGATGCTAGAAATAGCGTTTGTGACGGGCAAAAGCTCAAATATAGCCGTTCTACCTCTATAGCCTTCTTTACATTTCTCGCAACCAACAGGAGAATATAATTTAAGCGTGGGTATTTCTTCTTGTTTAAAACCCATTTTCAATAAAATATCTTCTGGAACAGTAGTTTTTGCTTTGCAGTGTGGACATAAAATTCTAGCCAATCGTTGTGCGATGATGAGCAAGACAGAAGTCGCAATATTATAGGAGGCAATGCCCATGTTTATCAATCTGCTAACAGCATCCGATGCACTGTTGGTATGCAGGGTGGAAAGCACTAAATGGCCTGTTTGAGCTGCCTTAACTGCAATTTCAGCTGTCTCTGAATCACGAATTTCACCAACCATAATAACGTCTGGATCTTGTCTTAAAAATGATCGTAATGCGGTTGCAAATGTAAGTCCGGCTTTGAGGTTTACGTTAACTTGATTAATGCCTTGCAAATTAATTTCAATGGGGTCCTCGCAGGTTGATATATTGATGCGGTTGGTATTTAAAATATTAAGAGCAGTATAGAGTGTAACAGTTTTTCCGCTACCGGTAGGTCCAGTGACCAAAATCATTCCGTGGGGTTTACGAATTGCACTTGCAAACACTTCTTTTTGAAAAGATTCAAATCCTAAAGAGTCTACGCCGAGTTTAACATTGCTCGAATCTAAAACTCGCATAACGACTTTTTCACCAAAGATGGTTGGGCATGTGCTGACACGAAAGTCTATACCTTTCGTGGCGGAAATGCGTATTCTAAAACGACCATCTTGGGGTAATCTTTTTTCCGAAATATCGAGTCGTGCCATGACTTTGATGCGAGCCGAAAATCTGGCGGCTATGTTAACCGGCGGTGAAGCATGCTCGTATAATATCCCATCATGACGAAAGCGAACGCGATACATTCTTTCATAAGGTTCAAAATGGAGATCCGATGCCCCGGAGTTGACAGCATCTAAAATGACTTTGTTAATGAAGCGAACAATGGGGGCATCCCCGGATTCTGAAGTGCCTCCAATTTTTGTGACCAGCTTGCTCGGAGCTTCTTCATCGAGAATATCCAGATCTTCTAATTCGGCATCTTCTAATGAACCCAGAGACTCGGCTTCGCGAGTAGATAGAACTTTTTCAATGAGTTCTGTAAATTTATGCTCTTCAACCAATATGGGTTCAATATTCATATTGGTTCGATATTTGTATTCATCCAATGCCACAATATTTGTTGGATCAGAGATGGCAACAAAGAGGCGATTGCCGCGGAGAAATATGGGTAATGCATGAAATTGTATGACCATTTCTTGGGTGAATGTGTCATTGGGAATATTTCTGATTTCTAAGGCATTCAAATCGAAGACGGGTATTCCGAATTCTTCGGCACACGCGACTGCGACTAAGGTAGGATCAATTAATTTGTCTTCTACTAAGATAGTAATAAAAGGTCTTTTTTGCTTGATAGATTGATCTGTTGCACTGATGGCGGGTGCTTCTTTCAATAAATCCCATTGGATTAGTTTGCGGGCAAGTCCCCCTAAAAGTACTTTCTGGCTAGATTCACCCATGTGATCCTCGGCAATACTCTTTATCTTAAGTCATGCTTTGTAGCTTGGAAAAAAACGCGAAATTTCTGACTCTATTAATACTTTTTACCCCTGTTCCCCACAGACCGAAGTCTGTGGGGCGGTGGGGCAACAGATTAGCAAGCTGCAAGATTAACTTGCTGGGCAAGTACTGGGAGCAGCTGAATAACCCGTTGGTGTGGTTGCGCAAGACCATTGAATGGAACCATCATCCGGAGTATTGGCAGAGGGTGTCAATGTTACCGTCGGAGGATTGTTATTTGAAGTTCCGAAGTTTGTAC
>JABDFC010000015.1:0-28667 GCA_013286785.1 Gammaproteobacteria bacterium | reverse complement strand
GCAAGACCATTGAATGGAACCATCATCCGGAGTATTGGCAGAGGGTGTCAATGTTACCGTCGGAGGATTGTTATTTGAAGTTCCGAAGTTTGTACCACCAACGATTGTAATGGCGCAGCTTGCGTCGATAGTCAACGAAGCCACATTACCCGTTGTATTGTAGGTAAAGGCAACATTTGTACAGTCTGGGTTGGTAGACATACCACCAGCGCTGGTGACGTATTCACTGACGGCTGTTTCTGCCGCACTGCCTGCGGACAAGATTTCAGCAAACCGTGACTTGTTTACATAGGTTTGGTAGCTGGGTACAGCAATCGCTGCCAAAATACCGATGATAGCAATGACTATCATCAATTCAATCAAAGAAAAACCCTTAAGCTTAAGTTTCATAAAAAGTGTCTCCAAATTTATTACACAATTGTTATCTCATTATAATGCAGGAACCATGCCAAGTTGTGTTGCATGACTTATTTTATTGATTTGCTTAACAAAAAAAGTTATTTAGGGGCTATAGTGCTTCGATTGAGAGATGGTTACTGTTGGAAATTGGTTCAAATTGTCAACTAATTGGCGCACATTGGCGGTTTCATGACTAACTTTTTAAATCCAGCCTAAAAGGGGGTATTATTTGGGTGCGAATTTTACCCCAAAATCCCACAGACCGAAGTCTGTGGGAGAGAGGCTATGGTTATAGGATTATTATGCACTGCCAATTGTGGTTGCTGGGCAAGTACTGGGAGCAGCTGAATAACCCGCTGGCGTGGTTGAGCAAGACCATTGAATGGAACCATCATCCGGAGTATTGGCAGAGGGTGTCAATGTTACCGTCGGAGGATTGTTATTTGAAGTTCCGAAGTTTGTACCACCAACGATTGTAATGGCGCAGCTTGCGTCGATAGTCAACGAAGCCACATTACCCGTTGTATTGTAGGTAAAGGCAACATTTGTACAGTCTGGGTTGGTAGACATACCACCAGCGCTGGTGACGTATTCACTGACGGCTGTTTCTGCCGCACTGCCTGCGGACAAGATTTCAGCAAACCGTGACTTGTTTACATAGGTTTGGTAGCTGGGTACAGCAATCGCTGCCAAAATACCGATGATAGCAATGACTATCATCAATTCGATCAAAGAAAAACCCTTAAGCTTAAGTTTCATAAAAAGTGTCTCCAAATTTATTACACAATTGTTATCTTAACGATGATGCAGGAATCGTGCCAACAGATACTGTATGATCTCATGGGGCAATTAAAAAATTGGATACGAGCCTAGAAATTCATGATATTTTAGTAGGGCGGTCTGGTTTTAAATGTCAGTGAACCTAAAGTAGGTGGTATACCCAACAGTCGATCAATTGACCATTGTGTCAGGGGAGAATCAAAAAATGAATGATTTATTTGCTAAACATTGCATTCCTTGCGAAGGAGATATCCCACCGATGGATCGGGACGAAATTGAACAGCAATTACACGAGATTCCAGGCTGGAAATTTAACGCTCAGGACTACTTTATTTTTCGAACTTTCCACTTTAAAAATTACTATTTAACCATGGCCTTTGTCAATATGGTAGCTTGGCTAGCACATCAAGAGAATCATCATCCACAGTTGGAGGTGGGTTATGATCAGTGTACTGTCAAATATTGGACACATGCTATCCAAGGTTTATCACGGAATGATTTTATTTGTGCGAGAAAAATAAATCTTTTAATTGAATAAGCCTACAATGCTTCGTTCTATACTATAAATAGTAGCACTATAATTCTGTGCCGCAGGCACGTGATTGAATTTGGTTCTGTCAGTGGGTTCAGTATAGGTACGGAGTCAAAAATGGGGTTTGATATTTTAAATTATGCATCGTCTTTGCAATGCCGAGAATTGCATATGGCTATTCAGGATGATATTGATTTAAAAGCGATCGTTGCGATTCACAATACAACGCTAGGACCCGCATTAGGGGGATGTCGTTGGATAGAATATCCCTCAACCGAAAGTGCAGTTGTAGACGCCATTCGTTTGGCTCAGGCAATGACCTATAAAGCGGCCCTTGCACGTCTCCCTTTAGGTGGGGGAAAGTTGGTTTTGTTAAAACCAAAACAAGTGAATAATAAGGAAACTTATTTTAAGGCGGTTGGACGATTTGTAAATAGCTTAGACGGACGCTACATTACTGCGGTAGACAGCGGTACTTCTACCAATGACATGGATATTATTGCAACCGAGACCAAGCATGTCACGAGCACAACTCAGAGCGTCTTTTCCGTGGCTGATCCGTCAATTATGACAGCCGAAGGGGTAGAGAAAGGCATTGCGGCGGCAGTGAAGATTAAACTGGGTCGTGAGTCGTTGCAGGGGATCCAGGTTTCTATTCAAGGTTTAGGTCATGCAGGATATCATTTGGCAAAAAATTTACATGCCAGAGGCGCATCCCTGACGGTTTATGATATTAATCCAACAGCAGTTGATCGCTGTGTCCAAGAATTTTCGGCAAAAACAGTGAATAGTATTGAAGCATTACTGGCGTTGCCAGTAGATGTTTTTTCTCCCTGCGCTTTGGGGGCAATTCTGAACGATAAAACAATTCCATTATTAAAAGCACCGATTATTGCGGGCAGTGCCAATAATCAATTGGCTGAGTCTCGTCATGGGGTAGAATTGATGCAGCGGGGAATTCTTTACGCGCCAGATTATGTGATTAATGCAGGAGGGTTGATTTACGTTGCTGCACAAATTAGCCATATGACAGAAGAGGCAGCAAATCTGAAAGTTCGCGGGATTTACGAGACGTTACTTGAAATTTTTCAACGATCTCAATTAGAGAATATTTCTCCTGAGGAGATTGCCAATAAGATAGCTGAAGAGCGATTAAGAGGTTAAATGGACAGTCCGAAAAAGATCGTTGCCAAATATGAAATTGGCTATACGCAATTTTTAGATCCTTCAGGAAAGCTCAATTACCCGCTGCCTTTATCCTTGCAGGAAAATCCTCTGTTGATCGAAATGTACCAAGCCATGGTTAGAACTCGGGTATTTGACGCTAAAGCGATTCTGTTACAACGAACAGGTCAATTAGGCACTTACCCTTCGATCTTAGGGCAAGAAGCAATTGGCGTGGGCATTGGGGCTGCGATGGATGAGCACGATGTTTTCTGTCCCTATTATCGTGATCTCGGGACCCAGTTTTGGCGCGGGGTAAAAATGGCGGAAATTCTGTTGTATTGGGGAGGAGATGAAAGAGGCAGTTGTTTTGCGAATAATCCTCAGGATTTCCCCATTTGTGTCCCTGTTGCCAGCCAAACACTGCATGCGGTTGGGGTTGCAACCGCTTTTAAATTGCGAAATGAAGCGCGAGCAGTGGTGACAACGATTGGTGATGGAGGAACTTCTAGAGGGGACTTTTATGAGTCTTTAAATGTGGCAGGTGTTTGGCAATTACCTTTAGTATTGGTGATTAATAATAATCAATGGGCCATATCCGTTCCTAGAAACAAACAAACGTTTACCGCCACATTAGCAGAAAAGGGGATTGCCGCTGGGATCCTCGGTCAGCAAGTGGATGGAAATGACGTTATCGCCGTCTTTCATGCCGTGCAAGAGGGAATACAAAGAGCGAAGCAAGGAGGAGGACCGAGCTTAATTGAAGCAATGTCTTATCGCATGAGTGATCACACCACAGCGGATGATGCCAAACGTTATCGGTTAGCTTCGGAGGTAGAAGCACATCGGCTAGAAGATCCGATCGCGCGCTTGAAACATTACTTAATGTCGGGACAAAAATGGAATGAGACTGACGAAACCAATTTGCAAGAAAAAGCAAAAGCCGAAGTAGACAACGCAGTTGAGGAATATTTAAGGATTGAACCAAACGCACCTTCGGTTATGTTCGATTCTCTTTATGCAACATTACCCAGAGCCTTAGAGTCGCAAAGACAAGAGGTGTTACACGGGATAAAGAGCAAAAATGAATGAACTCACTTTAGTAGAGGCAATCAATCAGGCTTTGGCCTATGAATTGGCCGTAGACTCCACAGTGGTTGTTTTTGGTGAGGATGTGGGTCAAAACGGGGGCGTTTTTCGAGCAACCCTCGATCTACAGGCGAAATTTGGCGAGAAGCGCGTGTTCGATACTCCTTTGGCTGAAAATATGATTGCGGGTCTTGCGGTTGGAATGGCCTCACAAGGGATGAAACCGGTCGCGGAAATTCAATTTATGGGTTTTATTTATGCAGCAATTGATCAAATTATCAATCATGCTGCTCGGCTTAGAAATCGTACTCAAGGGCGGTTAAGTTGTCCACTGGTGGTACGAACGCCTTTTGGGGCTGGGATCCATGCTCCCGAACATCATTCTGAAAGTACCGAAGCGCTTTTCGTTCATATCCCGGGCCTTAGAGTCGTCATTCCTTCCTCTCCCGCGCGTGCCTATGGGTTGTTATTGGCGGCTATTCGCGATCCTGATCCCGTGATATTTTTAGAACCAACCCGTTTGTATCGGCTTTTTAAAGAAGCCGTGCCGAATTCAGGAGAAGCTTTACCCTTGGATGTTTCCTTTGTGTTGCGGGAAGGGACGGATGTTACTTTGATCAGTTGGGGCTCGATGATGCATGAAACCTTAATGGCGGCAGAGGAGCTCTCTCGCCTTGGGATCAGCGCTGAAGTCATCGATGTTGCAACTTTGAAACCATTGGATATGGCGACCATTTTAGTTTCTGTCGAGAAAACAGGTCGTTGTGTGATTATTCATGAAGCCGCACGAACGAGTGGAGTGGGTGCGGAGATTGCTGCAGAGTTGGCCGAAAAGGCCTTAACGTTTTTGTTAGCACCCATTCAGCGAGTCACGGGATTTGATACGATTGTGCCTTTATATAAATTGGAATCGTATTATCTGCCCAGTAAAGAAAAGATTATCCAAACAGTCAAAAAAGTGATGGAATATACGTGAAGATTTTTAATTTACCGGATTTGGGGGAAGGCTTGCCAGAAGCAGAAATTGCGGAGTGGCATGTTAAAATTGGGGACGAGGTGCAAGTCGACCAACCTTTACTTTCGATGGAAACAGCGAAGGCGTTGGTTGAAATTCCTTCTCCTTATTCTGGCCGTATTGTGCAATTGTTTGGCCAACCCGGGGACATTCTGAAAACCGGCGCACCTTTAGTTGAGTTTGATTCCTTGGCAGCAGATCAAACGACTAAAGAGACGGGCACTGTCGCGGGGCAGTTAGAAGAAAGTAATGCGGTGATCCATGAACCCATTTTAAATTTATCTCACTCGAAGACGGGTGCTGTAAAAGCCACGCCTCACGTCAGAGCCTTAGCGAAACAATTAGGGGTTGATCTCAATACGGTGGTTCCAGAAAATGCGAATGGCATCATGACAACCCATGATGTTGAGTTAGCTGCAAAAGACCATCCGTTATCAGACGGTTTTATCGCTTTGCACAGTGTGAGACGGGCGATGGCAGAAACGATGAGCCATTCTAAGGCCGAGGTGGTTCCGGTTACAGTGATGGAAGATGCGGTCTTAATTCATTGGCAAGTCGGAACAGATATCACGGTACGATTGATCCAAGCCTTGATCAAAGCATGTCAAGAAGAGCCGGCTTTGAATGCGTGGTTTGATGGCAAAACCCTAAGCCGAAAACTTTTCTCAGAAATCAATATTGGGATTGCTTTGGACACGGACCTTGGATTATGGGTTCCGGTTATCCATCGAGCAGAATCTTTAACCCCCGCTGAGTGTCGTCGCGAGATTGACGGTCTAAAGTCCAAAGTGAACAGCCGAGAAATTCCGCGCGAACAGCTGCGGGGGGCAACCATCTTGTTATCCAATTTTGGAAAATTCCAAGGACGCTACGCCACGCCGGTGGTCGTTCCTCCAACGGTTGCTATTTTAGGAGTCGGTAAACAAAGAGACGAGGTGGTGGCTTTGGAGGGCAAAGTTCAAGTTTATCCAGTATTACCCTTGTCGCTGACAGTGGATCATCGAGCGGTGACGGGCGGAGAAGCAGCTAGGTTCCTCAGTGTTGTCATCAATTTTTTGCAAACGGATCGTTGATTGCCGCATAATCAAAGTTGTCCTCTTTCTTTTGGTTGTTTGATAAATAGCATATGAAGGCATTAAAGATCCAAAATTTACAAAAAACCTATGCTTCTGGTTTTGTTGCATTAAAAAACGTGCAGCTGGAAGTCGAAGAAGGGGATTTTTTTGCGTTGTTAGGACCCAATGGTGCGGGTAAAACGACGATTATTGGCATTATTACCTCCCTCGTCAATAAAACTGCAGGAGATGTCTCTGTTTATGGGCATAGCATCGATCTAGAGAGCGAGATTGCTAAAACGTACATAGGTGTCGTTCCGCAAGAATTTAATTTCAGTGTTTTTGAAAAAGTCATCGATATTGTGGTCAATCAAGCCGGATTTTATGGGATCCCACAGCCCATTGCCTTAGAGCGAGCCGAACATTACTTATCGCAATTAGGATTATGGGACAAGCGCTATCAATCGGCCAGAATGCTTTCTGGCGGGATGAAACGTCGATTAATGATCGCACGTGCTTTGGTCCATGAGCCAAAAATGTTGATATTAGACGAACCCACGGCAGGCGTGGATATTGAACTTCGTCGTTCTATGTGGGCCTTTTTGCGTGAAATTAATCAACAAGGGAAGACCATCATTTTAACCACCCATTACTTAGAAGAAGCAGAATATTTATGCCGTAAAGTTGCGATTATTGATAAAGGAACCATCATTGAAAACACCACAATCAAAGAACTATTATCGCGCTTGCAAACGGAAACGTTTATCTTTGATCTCAAACGACCGTTGGCTGAGCCCCCAGTCATTCAGGGGTGTGAAATTACCTCAATAGATGAAATGACATTAGAAATAATCTTTGAAAAGAGTCGTGATCTTAACACGGTCTTCCAAGATTTGTCTAAACATCATATTGAAGTGTTGAGCATGAGAAACAAGACCAATCGTCTAGAGGAATTATTCGTTCGTTTAACCCATCATGAGAGTTTGTAATCTATGACGATGAGATTAAAAGAAAATTGGATTGGTTTAGAGACTATTGTTCGAAAAGAAATCAGTCGTTTTTTTAGAATATGGACTCAAACCCTATTACCGCCCGTGATCAGTATGACATTATATTTTATTATCTTCGGTCATTTAATGGGGGGGAGGATCGGCGATTTAAAGGGGTTTCGTTATATTGATTATATTGTGCCCGGCTTAATTATGATGTCGATCATCACTTCTTCCTATGGAAATGTTGTTGCCTCCTTTTTTGGGGCGAAATTCCAAAGAAATATTGAAGAAATGCTGGTGTCTCCGATGCCAAACTATATCATCTTGTGGGGTTTTGTTTTAGGTGGTGTTGCCAGAGGGGTCACTGTCGGAGTTCTAGTGACTGTGGTTTCGTTGTTTTTTACCAAACTGCAATTGCATCATGTTGGGGTTGTGATGATTGTTGGATTGTTGACAGCCTTATTGTTTTCTTTGGCGGGTTTTATTAATGCAATTTTTGCCAAGAAATTTGATGATATTAATATTGTGCCAACGTTTGTCTTAACGCCTTTAACTTATTTAGGGGGCGTTTTTTATTCCATAGATTTGTTGCCGAATATTTGGCAAAACATCACTTATATAAATCCAGTTTTTTATATGATCAATGCCTTTCGATTTGGGATGTTAGGTCGTTCTGACATCGGGACCCACATCGCTTTGTGGGTCATATTCGGATGTGTGATTACATTATATGGTATTAGTCTTTGGTTGTTAAAAAAAGGCGTTGGAATAAAAAGTTAAGTTGTTTTAGAATAGAGTTCTAACGTTTGTTGTTGAACAAGACCGTCAGAAAAATATTGCTCTACGCGTTTTCGCCCTGCATGCCCCATTTTTTCTCGTATTTCGGGGTTTCTGATCAAGTATATTAATGCGGTTGCCAATGCAGTACTGTCGTGAATCGGCACTAAAAGGCCATTCTCATCCTGCAGTACCACTTCACGACATCCCGGCGCATCGGTGGTGACAATGGGACGTCCACAACTCGCGGCTTCGAGTAAGGATTTGGGTAAACCTTCTCGGTAGGAAGGGAGTACAGCAATATGGCAATTGGCATAAACAGTGGGGATGTCAGAATGGTGTCCTGCCCAAGTGATCAAGCCTTCTTTTTGCCATTGGCTTAATTGTGCTTCAGGAATGGTATCGGGATTTTCAGGATCAGGATCGCCAAACAAGATAACTTTGGCCAAACAGTTGTTTTTTTGTAAAATAGCGGCAGCTTCTACCAATTCGCCAATGCCTTTGCTCCATAGCATTCTAGCCACGCACACGATGACAACGGGCGGTTCTGGTGGAAAGGGTTGGGGGTGGAAAAGACTGAGATCAACGCCTGCGCCTCGAATAATGTTAACTTGACTTGGGTTAACCGAACAGTATTGAGCTAAAACCGCCAGATCATCCGTATTTTGTAAAATCAAGGTGCTATTGGAACGCGAGAAAATAAATGTAAAGAGAGGGGTGATTATCTTGCGTAAGAACCCTTTTTTAAGACGAGTCATTTTGGTCTTTTTTTGATCTCCGTTGGTAAACAAATATCCCAGTCCTCCTAAGGCATTGATGACTTTAGGAAGTCTGCACGCTATTGCCACCAGTGAACCGACAACGACGGGTTTCATGGCAACTTGGTGGACAATGTCGGGACGATAAGTTCGATAGACGGTCCAAATTTCTGAGATTAATTGGATTTGACGAAAGGGGTTTATCCCCGATCGATTAAAATGCTTTAACGGGAACAGTCGGATTCCGGCATCTTTAATTTTTTGGGCGCTTTCTTTGCATTTGGTGGCAACAGCGACTTCATAGCCTGCTTTTAAGGCGGTTTTGGCTAAATTCAGCCGGTGGGAACAAAAATAGGAGTCTTCTGAGACTAAGAATAAGAGCTTCTTCAAGGATTTTTCCCGTTTAATAGAGTCCAAATGACAAAACTATGCCACATCTTTTTCAGATCTGCCATGGTTTTCTAAGGGGAATCGAAGCGTTGCGCTTCATGCGCGGAAAATTTAGTTAATAAACTATTTTGGCTCACTCTTAAAAATAAACGGATTGATCAATGGAGAATGGTTGAGACGAATATCATGAAAATGATGAAGGCCGTCATGCTCCCCATTCCCCATTGTTTTTTTCTTGAAAAGTTGATCATCAAAACCATGAGTCGAAGCAATTGAGTAATCATTAAAGCGCCTATCCCGAACATGATGATAGGCGTTCCCGAAGACAGTGTAGCCTGTTGGTGCACGATAGCGGCCGTCGCATACGGTGCCGAACCCTGATCCCATAAATACAATATTCCGCCAATGAGTACGCTGAAAACCGAGATTAAAACGCCTAAGCGCGTGATATCGAGAGCCAATTTTTTGAACGGATTTTGTGTCATATGAGCCCCGTGATCCCTTTGTAGAGCATTTGTAACGAAATGATAAAAATGACACCCAGAAACAGTTTTTTAAGGTGTTGTGTTTTGGCGATTTTCAGAATTTTGGTTCCGATCAAGGCGCCAAAGAAAACGCCCAAGACAACAGGAAAGGTGAGGTTGGGATCAATATACCCTTTGGAATAATAAATTCCAACGCTGGCCGCTGCCGTGATGCCTACCATGAAGTTACTGGTCGCCGTTGAAACTTTGTACGGAAGATGCAGCATTCGATCCATGGCCAATACTTTTAGGGTCCCCGATCCAATTCCAAGTGTTCCGGATAATATCCCTGCAATACCCATGGTGAACCAACCTTTCACTAATTGTGGTCGTTGGAAACTGCTTAATTCCCTGGGTTGCAGTTGCGTTGTTTGTGAATCGACTCGGCTGGGTTGTCTCACCGAGGAAAGAATCGAGAATTGCAATACTAGTCCAAAAACAATCGCAATGAGATATATCGGTAAATAGGGCAGAAGTAACGCCCCGGTAATAGCCCCCATGACGGCTGCGGTTTCCAGAAAAATACCCACCGGGATATTGGCAAATGTTTGATTGGTTTGTGTAGTCGAAGAACTGAGTGATAATGTAATGATAGAAATCAGGGAGGCACCCATTGCAAGGTGTATGTCGACCTGGAAAGCAGTCAGAATAGGAACAATGACGATTCCGCCGCCCAATCCCGTTAAGACACCAAATATGCCGGTAAAACAAGCGATGACAAACAAAAGGGAGGAAAACTCGAGAATACTCATATAGGCGCGAATACGACACTGATTGAATGAGATTTAACATACTATTGCATACCATTGGAGTAAAGTCAAATTTGAACATCTGACTTTTTTCTTGAATGGTTGATTTGAACCGCCGACGTTCTATACAATGCTGGGTGTATTGTATTCTTTTGAGGGAGTTACAATGATATTGTCATCTGAAGAAAATGCTAAGTTATTGCAAAGTGTTCGAGATCAGTTTTTAACCGCGATTGAGTTGAAAAAACAATTTTTGACTGGGAATTTTGTGGAAATTTTGGTATCAATGGCTGATCGGGTTGCGCAATCTTTAATGCAAGGTGGTAAATTGATGATTTGTGGCAATGGGGGTTCCGCGGCAGATGCACAGCATTTGGCTGCTGAACTACTGGTTAGACTGCGTTCACACAAAAATCGTGAGGCAATTGCTGCAATACCGTTAGCACTGGATACTTCTACTTTAACCGCTTGTGCAAATGATTATGGTTTTGAGCATATCTATGCACGGATGGTTCAAGCGCTCGCAAAGCCCGAAGACATTCTATTGGGCCTCTCCACCTCTGGGAAATCGCTGAATGTCATCAATGCATTAAAATCGGCGCGGCAAACGGGAGTTGCGACATTAGGCTTTTTGGGTCATGAAGGTGGGTCCATGAAAGATTATTGCGATATCTCGCTCATTATTCCTTCGCAAGATCCCAATCGTATCCAAGAAGTCCACATTACCGCGGGGCACATTTTAATGGATTTAATTGAAGATGTACTAATTGTGAAAAAATATATTCACTTGATTTAAATTGCAATCTTATCAATGCATTCTATTGTGAGTAACCCAATGAGACTATTAAGGCTGCAATGTGTGGATTAACCGGTTTTTGGAATTTTAAGCATCGTTGGCCTAAAGAACAATTACTCGATGTTGTGACTAAAATGGCTGCACGCATTGAACGTCGGGGACCGGATTCTGAAGGAGCCTGGAGCGATGAAGAGATTGGTCTTGCGTTAGGCCACCGCCGTCTTGCCATTGTTGATTTATCACCTGCTGGCCATCAGCCCATGATATCTCAGTCTCAGCGATTTGTGCTGATATATAACGGTGAAATCTATAATTCCGTAGAGTTGAGAACAGAATTAGTCAAAGAAGGATGTTCCTTTCGCGGTTATTCAGATACAGAAGTAATTTTAGAGGCATCAGAACGTTGGGGTGTTCAACAGACCTGTCAGCGTTTAATTGGGATGTTTGCTTTTGCGTGTTGGGATCGTAAGACCCAACGATTGTATTTAACTCGTGATAGGCTCGGGATAAAACCACTCTATTGGGGCTTTAATCAAGGAGTGTTTTTCTTTGGTTCTCAATTAAAAAGTTTTACTGCACATCCTGAATGGCGTCCTTCATTAGATCTCAATGCCCTCAGTTCTTACTTTCGTTTTAATTACGTGCCAACACCGTTGTCTATCTTTCAAGGGATCAATAAATTGGCACCGGGGATGGTTTTGTCGCTTGATAGTACTCAAAAAATTGAACAAAATTCTTTTTGGGATTTGCAAACGGTCATCTCCCAGGGGCGAGAAAAACGGGCAAACGAACCTGATGCTGTTTTGGTAAACGAATTGGATCAGTTGTTGCACGATGCAGTAAAAAGACGGATGGTCGCCGACGTTCCCTTAGGCGCTTTTCTTTCCGGTGGCATCGACAGTTCGACCGTCGTTGCGTTAATGCAAGCCGAAAGTCCTCGTCCCATCCAAACGTTTTCCATTGGGTTTCATGAAGCAGATTATGATGAAGCCCAATATGCAGCCAGCGTCGCACACTATCTCAAAACCGACCATCATGAGCTCTATTTAAGCGCTCAAGATGCATTGGATGTCGTTCCAAACATTCCCGATTGGTGTGATGAGCCCTTTGCGGATGTTTCGCAGATCCCGACGTTTTTAGTTTCACGTTTGGCGCGAAAATCTGTAACAGTCAGTCTTTCAGGAGATGGGGGCGATGAATTATTTGCCGGTTATAACCGATATTTTTTAGGTCAGGCCATTTGGCGAAAGCTGAAACTGTGTCCGCACTGGTTACGACATTTAGGGGCGAAAGGGATCCAGCAGCTTGCGCCGGCCCAATGGGATTTATTGGCTAAAATGGTCCCAAAACGTTTTCGCCCTAGATTGGTCGGCGATAAAGCTTATAAACTGGCCAATATCCTAGAATGTTCAACTGCCGCCGATTTTTATAAAATGCTGGTCAGTCAGTGGGAAACACCAGATGCGTTAGTGTTGGGGGCAAAAGAACCTACTCTATATCCTTGGGGACTGAAAGAACTGGGTTCTGATCTCGATGCATTTGTCGAAAGCATGCAGCGGATGGATACCCTGACTTATTTACCGGATGACATCTTAGCCAAAGTTGACCGAGCCAGTATGGCGGTGAGTTTAGAAGCGCGAGTGCCGTTGTTAGATCATCGGGTGGTTGAATTTTCTTGGACGTTGCCAATGAATCTTAAGATCCGTGAAGGGCAAGGAAAATGGATCTTAAGACAAGTTTTAAACCGGTATGTGCCGGCAGAACTCATTAATCGGCCCAAAATGGGGTTTGGTGTACCTATTGATCAATGGTTAAGAGGACCGTTGCGGGAATGGGGAGAATCTCTACTGTCTTTAGAACGATTAACAAGAGAAGGTTTATTAAATGCGCCATTGGTTAGACAGCGGTGGGAAGAACATTTGAGTGGAAAAAGAAATTGGCAATATCCTCTCTGGGGAGTATTAATGTTTGAAGCGTGGTATGAGCGGTGGATGAGTGGTTCTTAATATCACTGCTCACGCTTATCATTTTCATGGAAATGACTTCTGAGAAAGTGGGATCCAGTTAAAAATGTCTTTATTTATTCTGGATCCCCGCTTTCGCGGGGATGACGACCCTAATGTAAGTATTAAAGCCTTTTTGATTGTGTGAGTAGTTATTCCTTATTTTATATTTTATGGAGCCATTTTAATGCCCAGCGCGATCGTGCAGACGTTAGCCAGGCAGAAATAGCAATATAGGCAAAGAGATGGGACGCGTGAGTCATGCAAACGGTGATGTAAGTATAGCGAGGGGAGCCCGCCATGGAAAAGAATAATAAAACTAAGACCATCATTAATCCGGTACTGTTAAAACAAAAGAGCGGAATTGCAGCAGGCGTCATCCGACGTGTTACCCAGGCTAAAAGACAATAGAGAGTAGCTAAGATTACCGTTAGTGCATGGGATAATAAAACAAAGCAGGTAGTTTTTAATAACTCGTAGAGCAGTTGATGGGGCGCTGTCGTTTCCAATAGTTTGGTGACTTCACTTTGAGCGGGGATACAGATCAATCCGTAGCTTAAAATCGAAAAACGATGTTTGAGATAATATATGGGGTGTTCGGTGATTGTTTTAAACCAATAGTCCCACAGCACCGTTCGTTCTGCTTCCGACCGCCCGATCCTTAATACGGGATCTGGGCCAAAGGCGAGATCGTCAACGCGTTGAGTGTTAAAGCTTTTCTTTAATGCTTCCAGGGAAAAATGATCACTCTTGACAAAGCTGGGGAATAACGGGGTATTCAGGGCAACACTGATGGCTGCCAAGTCATAAATTTTTACATATTGCCAGGAATGGGTTTGTTGAGTCTCAGGTACCAACAGGCGATCCACCGAGCCTAATAATGTATAAAATGGAATAAAAATCAAAAGACACACTGGAAAAAAGGTTTTATTTCGAAATCGATAGTTTAAAAGACAATAGGCTAGCCATGCGAGAAAGATGGGCGCGCAATATTTTGCCTGGAATTTAATGGAAGTTCCGTAAAACAAAATCAGCAGGATAAAAAACACGTGCCGTTTAAGGGGAGGGATTTTTTTGAGTGTTAAATAGGCCAGCAATGAGCCAACCCATAAAAAACTAAAAGCGAAACCGACATCTTTCCAAATCATTCCGGAAAACACCAAAACCTGCGGTATCCAGGGAACAAATAGGAACAGTATTTTTCCTCGAAAAGGGGATAAACTTTGGATCAAATAATAGACAGCCCCATATAATAAACTTAAATGACAGATCAAAAGTAATCCGGGTCCTGGATACAATTTGTCTAAATATCGCCACAGGAAGGACATTAAAGGAGGATGATGGTTATTAAAAATACCCGAGAGAGCTTGCGCGTATTGCGATTCACTGTCGGGGGTTAAAATACCAGGCCATAAGAGGGAGCCGTGAACGAGGCCTAGGGTGATGAGAAGTGCGGTGAGATTCTTATCAGAAATTTCAGAGAAAAAACGGAAAAGAGAGGAAGATTTTTTACCCAGCAGCATGGTTTTCTCACAGGAATTTGCGAAGGCTCATCCATTCAAAGAGTGGACTTTCATTGGGTGCTAATAATACACTACCAGTGGGAAATGAGCAATAATGACCCATTGTCAATCAAAGAACTAACTAGTAAATGGAAGGGGTACATGAAAAAAGTTCTAGTGACCGGTGCTGCAGGTTTTATTGGTCACGCATTGTGTGAGCGCTTAGCACAAAAAGCAATCACGATTCGAGTTTTATTACGGCGTCCTACAGTGGGTCCTTGGCAGGACGTTCAAATCCAAGATTTAGCAGAGCTTTCTACTCAGCCACTGAACGCAGGGTTGATGCAAGGAATAGACACTGTTTTTCATTTGGCGGGCGTTGCACATGCGGGTTTTCCTAATGCGATTTCTTCTGATGTATATTGGACAGTCAATGTTAAGGCAACAGAAAAATTATTCAAGATGGCGGCCGAGGCCAAGGTGGCTCACTTTATTTATTTTAGCAGTGTGAAAGCCATTGAACCGCACGATACTTATGGACACTCAAAAAAAGCTGCAGAAGAAGTGGTTTTAGCGCTCGGAAAACACTATGAAATGAATGTCTGTATATTGCGACCTGCATTAGTATACGGGCCGAACGTGAAAGGCAATCTCTCTAGTCTGTTACGTTCTATTGACAAAGGTTGGTTTCCGCCGCCCCCTAAAACCCAAAACGCACGTTCTTTATTGGCTTTAAATGATTTGATTGACGCAGCCTTGTGGGTGGCAGAAGATGAAAGGGCCAATGGAAAAATTTATACGGTCACCGATGGGCATCGATATTCTACCCGTGAGATTTATGATGCAATGCGTAAGGCCTTAGGATTATCTCCTATAAAGTGGGCGATTCCGTTAAATCTCTGGAAATTATTGGCAAAAATGGGTGATTCCATTCAACATTTCACCCGATTTCCCGCTCCTTTTAATTCCGATAAACTGGAAAAACTACTGGGTTTTGCCGAGTATTCAGGAGCGCTGATTCAAAATGAATTGGGCTGGTCCCCTAAAGAAGACTTTTTTACGGTATTGCCGCAAATGGTTGCAGCTCACCGCAATAAATGATTTAGTTGTTTAAATACTCTCCAGTTTCGGTTTCTATTGAACTCCTGTCTGGCGTAGAGGTAAACTGGTCATTCAATGGTGCCTTCATCGGTCCCCTCGCAACGATACATTGTGAACCCCGCTAGACCCGGAAGGGAGCAACGGTAGCAGTAGATTCGGGTGCCGGGGTGTGGCTGCGGGGGGTACCACCCTCTTTCAAAAGGTTAAATGGTTCATGGATCAACTTGCGTTAGCCAGACGATATCGGCCTCGTACCTTTCAAGAAATGGTCGGGCAAGCATTGGTCGTGCGTGCGTTAAGCAATGCTTTAGACAGTAAGCGATTGCATCATGCCTATCTTTTTACCGGGACTCGGGGGGTTGGCAAGACCACCATTGCTCGTATTTTTGCAAAATGTCTGAATTGTGAACAAGGCGTGTCCTCTCATCCTTGTGGTCATTGTTTTGCCTGTCAAGCAATTGATAAAGGCAATTTTGTTGATCTCATCGAAGTGGATGCCGCATCGCGCACCAAGGTAGAAGATACGCGCGAATTACTCGATAACGTCCAATACTTGCCCACTCAAGGCCGGTTTAAAATTTATATCATTGATGAAGTTCACATGCTATCTGGGCACAGTTTTAATGCGTTATTAAAAACATTGGAAGAACCTCCTTTACACGTTAAGTTTTTATTAGCGACCACCGATCCTGAAAAGCTGCCTGCCACGGTATTGTCTCGATGTCTGCAATTTCATTTATGGCGTTTACCGCTGACAGAAATTACCGAACATCTTGCGCGAGTTCTACAAAAAGAGGGAGTCTCTTTTACAGCCGAAGCATTAACAGAATTAGCACGAGCGGCCGACGGTAGTTTACGCGATGCCTTGAGTTTATTGGATCAAGCCATCAATTTTAGTCACGGTTCATTGGAAGCGGATGCGGTGCGTTCGTTATTGGGTGTTTCTGAGCACACGCGTTTGTTGGCATTACTCGCAGCGCTTTTATCTCGGGATTGTCGCCAGGTATTCCATGAGATGAAACAGTTGGTTGCCGCTGCACCAGATTTTTCGGCGCTATTGGCAGATTTCTTGGAATTGTTACATGCCGTGGCTATCGCGCAGAGCGTTCCAGAAGCATTAGAAGAAGGCTTAACCCATCAGAATGAAATTTTAGGATTGGCGGCACAATTTTCGCCAGAAGAAATCCAACTGTATTATCAAATTGGTTTACAAGGGCAGCGGGATCTCCCTTTTGCCCCAACCCCCAAAATTGGGTTTGAAATGACCTTGCTTCGAATGGCGGCTTTTCAACCTGTTCGGATTGGGCATGATCTCGCAGTAACGGAGATCAGTCCGCAAAAAATAGCCAAAAATACCCTGCCTGCGACGGCGATTGAGCCGGCAATTCCTGCAGTTCCTTTGGCATCCGAAGAGACTGAGTGGTCGAAAGTCCTCGGTCAACTCAACTTAACGGGGTTAACCAAAGCATTGGCAGAGCATTGTGTGGTGGAACACTGGGAGACGGGTTCTATCCATTTAATACTCGATGCCGGGCAAAAATTGTTATTAAATAAGCGTCATGAAGAACGATTACAAGAAGCACTGTCTCAATATTATCAAAGGACCATTTGTCTCAAAATTGTTGCAGGGGAGGTGACAACCGAAACCCCTGCTGTGCAAAATGGTCGTCAGAAACAGGAAGTACTGCGTGCCGCGCATCAGATGATAGAAGTGGACTCCAAAATTCAAAAATTGATCCAAGCGTTCGATGCCAAAATTGAACAAGTTGCGCTAAAAGAAAACGATTAAGGGTGAAACAAAATGACGAATGCTTTTGGGAAAATCATTGAGCAAGCAAAGGCCATGCGGGAATCACTGAAATCCATCCGCGTTGTGGGCGAAGCCGGCGCTGGAATGGTCAAGATAGAGATGGATGGCCGGCATGTGGTGCACCATATAGAGATCGATGATGAAATCTATCAAGCGGGTAAAACGGTTGTGTTGGGCTTAATCGTCGCAGCCGTCAACAATGCTTCCGAAAAAGCAGAGAAAGCCATGCAGGATAAAATGGCGCAATTCACTACGGGGCTTGGGCTACCACCCAATTTTAGTTTTCCCGCCATGCCAGGGGATGAGAAGGAATGAGTTTCAGTCCATTGATCAATCATTTAATTACGGCACTGCGGTGTTTGCCCGGGGTTGGTCCTAAATCTGCACAACGAATGGTTTTTCATCTCCTGGAACGGGATCGAGAAGGAGGACGCCAATTATCGCAGATTTTAGAAGAGGCGATCAGCAAAGTTGGGCGTTGTGAACAATGCCGTACCTTATGTGAAGAGCCCATTTGTCGTTTATGTAACAATCCTGCCAGAGATCATTCCTTGTTATGCGTGGTTGAAACACCAGCAGACGTGATGGCTGTAGAGCATACTGGGGGTTATCGAGGAGTGTATTTCGTTTTAATGGGCCATTTATCGCCTTTGGATGGAATTGGGCCGGAAGACTTAGGCGTCAGCTTATTTCGATCCCGTTTAGCGCGGGGTGAAATACGAGAAGTTATTTTAGCAACTAACCCTACGGTGGAAGGGGAAGCCACGGCCCATTATTTTGCGGAGCTCATTAAGGAGCAAGAGATTCGGGTGACCCGTATTGCGCATGGGGTGCCGTTTGGTGGGGAGCTAGAATATATTGATGGGGGAACCCTAGCACGAGCATTATTGGGGCGCGCCCCAATTTAGCTTGAAATCTTAGGGTTTTGCCCCCATGTGATATCCATCGTCTATTTTACTTTTTTGAGGGTTCGAAAAAATGACAGACAATACGACTCAGAAGACGTTTGGTTTTCAGGCAGAGGTCAAACAGTTATTGCAGTTAATGATCCACTCTTTGTATAGCAATAAAGAAATTTTTCTGCGGGAATTAATTTCCAATGCATCGGATGCGGCAGATAGGCTGCGATTTGAATCCTTGCGGGATCCAATGATATTAGTCGAGGATCCCGATTTAAAAGTTTGGATCACAGTTGATCAAGATGCTAAAACCATTACCATTCGCGATAATGGCATCGGAATGACACGGGATGAAGTCATTCAGAATTTAGGCACCATTGCAAAATCCGGGACCCGAGAATTTTTAAACAGTTTGACTGGTGATAGAGCAAAAGACGCTAAATTAATTGGTCAGTTTGGTGTTGGCTTTTATTCATCGTTTATTATTGCCGATAAAGTTGTTGTGACAACTCGTCGTGCCGGGGCTTCGGTCAATGAAGGCGTTCGTTGGACTTCTACTGGAGAAGGCGAATACGATCTCGAAACAGTTCCCTGTGAACAAAGAGGAACAGAAGTCGTTTTACATCTTAAGAAAGACGAAGAAGAGTTTTTAAACGATTGGCGGTTAAAACATATTATCTTAAAATATTCGGATCATTTAACCCTGCCGGTTATTATGAAGAATGACAAAGGGGAAGAAGAAGTCATTAATCGGGCAACGGCATTGTGGACATTACCCAAAAATGAAATCAGTGATGATCAATATAAAGAACTGTATAAACACGTTGCGCATGATTTTGAAGATCCGTTGATCTGGAGTCATAATCGGGTTGAAGGCAAGCTTGAATATATTTCATTATTATATATCCCCGCTCGTGCCCCCTTTGATTTGTGGCACGTTGGGAAGACACGCGGGTTGAAATTATACGTCAGGCGCGTCTTTATTATGGACGATGCCGAGCAGTTTTTGCCCCATTATCTAAGATTTATTCGGGGAGTGATTGATTCGAATGATTTACCGCTGAATGTGTCCCGAGAATTGCTCCAAAATAATCGGACGATCGATGCCGTAAAAAGCGCGATTGTTAAACGAGTACTGAGTATGTTGGAACAATTGGCGGCAGAAGATAAAGATAAATATCAAAAGTTTTGGCAAGAATTTGGTCAAGTGTTAAAAGAAGGTATCGCCGAAGATTTTGCCAATAAAGAGCAAATCGCTAAATTACTGAGGTTTAGCAGCACGCATACCAGTCTTGAAAATCAAGATGTTTCTTTAGAAGAATACATTGCAAGAATGCCTTCTGGTCAAAATAAAATTTATTTTGTCACGGCCGATACGTTTAATGCCGCTCGGCACAGTCCTCATTTAGAGATTTATCGTAAAAAAGGGATTGAAGTCTTATTACTGTCTGATCGCATCGATGAATGGTTAATGAGCCATTTAACCCAGTTCCAAGAAAAATCCTTACAATCAGTGACTCGGGGTGATTTGGATTTAGGGGAATTAGCGGACAAGACAGCCGAGGATCATTATAAACAAGCAGAAACGGATTTTTCAGAAATCTTAAAGAAAATGAAAGATGTGCTAGATGGCTTGGTTAAAGATGTTCGATTAAGCCAAAGGCTAACCGACTCTCCGGCCTGTATTGTGTTAGATGAGCAGGATCTGAGCAGTCAAATGGAAAAATTGTTACGGGCTTCTGGACAAAGTGTGCCAGTCCATAAACCGATTTTGGAACTCAATCCCGATCACAGTATGATCAAACACTTAAAACAAGAAGGAGATCAAGCTCGGTTTGAAGATTGGGCACATATTTTATTGGATCAGGCAATTTTGTCAGAAGGAGGACAGTTGGAAGATCCGGCCAGTTTTGTCCACCGCTTTAACAAGTTACTATTAGAGTTAACCAAATAGTCGAGTCCTTTTATTTTTTCGATGACGTCGAATAAAAAAGGCGGGGGGTAGACAACACACGGTGATCCCGAAGAGCAGCAACGCAGCATATTCGGGAGCGCTGTGGTGTGTCTCGATATCCGTTGGCCTGACAAATCCAATGAGAAAAGCGGCTAAACAACTGATGGCGCCTAAACCGCAGATCAGCCAAACGCCTACTTTTCCACCTGGGATTGTATACGAACGTTCCACATGAGGTTGACTGTACCGCAATCTAATCACGGCTAAAAATACAATAAAATACATAATTAAATAGAGTTGTGCCGCGAGGATGTTAATGATCCAATAAGCGGCGTGAATACTGGGGCTGAACACAAAAAGAGAGATTAAGACAGTTCCGCAGATCGCTTGTAAATACAAAAGGGCTGTGGGGACTTCTGCTCGATTGGTGCGCATGAAGGTTTTAGGCATGTACCCTTCTTTGGTGCTGCTTAAGAGTCCTTTACTGGGTCCAATGATCCAGGTATTGAGGATAGCAAAACTGCCGAGGAGCGTAAGGGCAGCTAGAAAAGGTGCAGTCCAGCTTAGACCAAAGGAACTAAAAAAGAGGTGAAATGCCTGCATGGGTCCGGCGATTAAACTCATTTGTTCTTTGGGGATCACTGCGGAAATCGAAAGAGATCCCAAGATATAAACAAACAAGATAATGAATGTTGCGAAAAAAATAGCGAAGGGATAATTTCTTTTTGGGTTTTGTACATTTTTAACATGATAGGCAGGGATTTCCATGCCGCACAGGCCCAACAATATTGCCGTAAAGGTGACGAGCGAACCCAGTTCAGCGCTGGGGAGTAGGGCTTCTCTCGAAAATTGTAAGGTTCCTTGGAGCTTCGCAAGAGGTAATTGACTGAGCCCCAGCAAAATTAAAATAACGCCTGGGACGAGCGTGCCGAGAATGACTCCAGTAGAGCTCAAAAAGCTAGAAGTTTTAATGCCTCTAAAATTCAGTAAAGTTGTACCCCATAAGACCAGGAGCATCGTGGACACTAAGAACAGGGTGTGTTTTTCTAAAGTAGGATTTAATAAGTAAGCGGTGGTTGCCGCAATGAAAGATAAAATGGTTGGGAGCCAAACAACGCTTTCCATCCACTGAAGCCAAACCGCCAAGAAACCCATGTCTGGGCCAAAGGCCTCTTCTACCCATAGGTAGACCCCGCCTTCTTTGGGCCAGCCAGAAGCGAGCTCAGCGCAAGCCAGCGCAACCGGAATAAAAAAACACAGGGCAGCTGCTAAGAAAAAAACGATGACTTGCGAGCCCAATAAGGCCGTGGTGGGTAAGTTTCTTAAACTGACGATGGCCGAGACGCTTAACATGGACAGTGTAAACATTCCCAAGAACTGGGTGCGAGAATTAGGAATAAGTTTTTTCACCAACTTCCTCGTTGTGGTTCAGCCTGATTAGAGCAGAAGAGTCTACCATAATTTCAAGATTCGCATCGATCCTAGGGTTGCTTATACTGAAGGAGTTGCAGGAGCAAACTATGGAAAAAATATGGATCAAGCACTATCAGGCAGGTGTCCCGGCGGAAATTGACCCCCATTGCTACCAATCGGTCAATGAAGTATTAGAGGAGGCTTGTCGAAAATATGCGGCTAAACCCGCATTTACCAATTTGAACCATACGATGACGTATCATGCATTAGAAGAAAAAACCAAAGCCTTTGCGGCGTATCTATTAGGAAAATTAAAGTTAAATCATGGGGACAGAGTCGCTCTCATGATGCCAAATATACTGCAATACCCAGTCGCGATGTTTGGCATATTACGCGCGGGATTAGTCGCTGTGAATGTCAATCCGTTCTACACGGCAAGGGAACTAGAGGATCAACTGAGGGATTCTGGTTGTAAAGCCATTGTGGTTCTCGCTAATTTCACAGAGACCTTACAGGGGGTTTTACCCAAAACATTCATTGAATCTGTCATCGTGACTGAAGTGGGAGACTTGTTGCCGTTCCCGCGATCTTTTTTGATCAATTGGGTGCTAAAGTTTGTCAAAAAAATGGTCCCTACTTGGTCAATCAAACCTTACATTCCTTTTAAGGAAGTCCTGAAAACAGGAGCCGTTTTAATTTTTCGCAAACCTGTGGTCAGTGGTTCTGACGTTGCATTTTTGCAATATACGGGCGGGACGACGGGTTTAGCAAAAGGGGCGGTCCTCACCCATCAAAACATGGTGGCTAATATCGAACAAGCCTATGCTTGGATTAAGCCGGTGGTTGGTTCGAATGAAATTATTATTACCGCTTTGCCCTTGTATCACATCTTTTCTCTGCTGGCGAACTGTCTAACTTTTTTGCGTGTAGGCGCATTAAATGTCTTGATCACAAATCCAAGGGATATTCCGGGATTTATTCGAGTCTTAAAGCGCTATCCTTTTACGGCTATCACGGGGGTTAATACTTTATTTAAAGCCTTGCTGAATCACCCTAAATTTGCCAAGTTAAACTTCAGTGCCTTGCGTATTGCCTTAGGCGGTGGGATGGCTGTACAGCCGGTGGTGGCCACGCGTTGGAAAGCCATCACCAAGGTTCCTTTGTTAGAGGCCTATGGTTTAACTGAGACTTCTCCTGCCGTTTGCATTAATCCTTTAAATCTTCAAGATTTTAATGGTAGTATTGGGTTGCCCATCAGTTCGACGGACATTTCTATCCGGAGTGACAAAGGTCAAGAGATGGGGCTGAATGAAACAGGAGAGCTTTGGGTTCGGGGTCCTCAGGTGATGCAGGGGTATTGGCAAAAACCAGAAGAAACCGCTTTGGTTTTGCAGGACGGTTGGGTTTGTACTGGCGATATTGCAACCATCGATCAAAACGGTTTTGTTCGGATTGTCGATCGAAAAAAAGACATGATCTTAGTTTCGGGTTTCAAGGTGTATCCAAACGAAGTAGAAGAGGTTATTTCTAGAATGAAAGGGGTTTTTGAGGTGGCGGTGATTGGAGTTCCTTCTGCTGAAGGAGAACGGGTGAAAGCCTATATCATTAAAAAAGATCCTCGTTTAACCCAGGAAGAAATCCTTGAGCACTGCCATCGAGAGTTAACGCATTATAAAGTCCCCAAAGAAATTGAATTTCGAAAGGAATTGCCGAAGTCGAATGTCGGGAAAATATTACGCCGGGCACTGAGAGACGAGACTCGTGGGGCCGCGGCCCTATGACAACGATCCGCACGACGGCTCAACTGCTAGAAGCTGGCATGATTGAACCGGAAAAGATAAAAAAATTAGAAGAAGTGACAAAAAAATTTGCGGTTTCGCTAACGCCGCAATTAACGGAGCTGATCAATTTAGAAGTCACGGGAACAAGCATGGCAATTCGAAAACAATTTCTGCCAGACGAGCAAGAACTGATTGTCAATGCCGCAGAATTAAAAGATCCCATTGGTGACACAGTCTTCGAAGGAGTAAAAGGGGTTGTGCACCGCTATCCGGATCGGTGTTTGTTGATGCCCATTAATACTTGTCCAGTTTACTGTCGCTTTTGTTTTCGTCGAGAGAAAGTGGGCAAAAACGATTCGGCATTGACGAAAGAAGAGTTGGAGCGCGCATTTTCGTATATTGAAAGCCAACCCAAGATTTGGGAGGTGATATTAACGGGCGGGGATCCCTTGTTCTTAAAACCGAAAAAATTAAATGAACTATTAAATCGTTTAGATCGCATTCCGCATGTGGAAGTGGTACGGATCCACACACGGGTTCCTGCCGTTGATTCAGCCCGAATCACCGAAGAAATGATCAACGCTTTAAAGATCAATAAAGCACTGTATGTGGCTTTACATGCCAACCATGCCAGCGAATTTACTGAACCCGTGCGAGCAGCTTGTGCCAAAATTGTCAATGCTGGAATTCCGATGATAAGTCAAACCGTGTTATTGAAAGGGATCAACGATACCCCCGAGGCGTTGGGGGATTTAATGCGGACTTTAGTTAAAAATAGGATCAAACCCTATTATCTTCATCATGCAGATTTGGCGGAAGGAACCTCGCATTTTCGTACCACACTCGAAGAAGGCCGGCATTTGATGAAGTCTTTGTGGGGGAATTATTCTGGTTTATGTCAGCCAACCTATGTGCTAGATATTCCCGGGGGGCATGGTAAAGTGCCAGTCAGTTGCCATCAATATTTTTCGGCAGAGGAAGTGTCTGGATCCGCAGCAGAAAGTTATCGGGTGGAAGACTATCAAGGAAAGTTTCACTCTTATAAAGCGTAATTGTTATTGCCAAAGCAGTCTTTTAAGGCTGAAGCACAAAAGGCAGCAACACCCTTTTGTTTGTGAGGGATGTCGCGACCAGGGATGGTAAGAAGCGTCAAGGACAGGATGTCCGTTCCCGAAAAAACAAAAGGGTGTTGCTGCCGCTTAAGGGATTAGAGACTGTTAAGCGTAACAATCACGCTATATATACAAACAGTCATACATATGCGATAGTAGCGCTTGCGTTAAAAGTGGACAATAGGGAAATGGTTAAAGCAAAAACGGGTCAGGTGCAATGTTAGAAGGTAAAACTAGGCCTTTTTTAAAATGGCCCGGCGGTAAATTCCGCCTGTTGCCGCACATTACTGCTTGGTTGCCCGCTGGAAAACAATTGGTTGAACCTTTTGTAGGCGGGGGAGCGGTGTTTTTGAATACCCGATTTGAACACTATTTGTTAAACGATGCCAATGCCGATCTCATTACGCTGTATCAGGCTTTACAAAAGGACGGAAGAAAATTTATCGAAGTGTGCCGGTCCTTGTTCATTCCAAAAACGAATACCGAAAAACAATATTATCGCTTTCGAACCGAATTTAACGCCTGCTCTGATCCCATCCGGCGTTCAGCGCTTTTCTTATATCTCAATCGGCATGGGTATAACGGTTTATGCCGCTATAATGCGGGTAAACAGGAATTTAATGTCCCTTTTGGCCGCTATGTGCGGCCCTATTTCCCCGAGCACGAGATGCAAGTGTTTCATGAAAAAGCCAAGCGTGTGACCTTTGTTTGTGAAGATTTTACCAAGACCATGAAACGGGCTAAAAGAGGATCGGTGGTCTATTGTGACCCACCTTATGTGCCCTTAAATGCGAGTGCGCGATTTACCGAATATCGCGCCGGGGGTTTTAGTTTGGCCGAGCAGGAAACATTGGCGCTTTTGGCAGCAAAGTTGTCCAATAAGGGCGTGCCGGTTTTATTATCCAATCACAGTAATGATTTCACTCACAAGGTTTATCGGGGGGCAGCTATCAAAGAATTTCCCGTGCAGCGGTTTATCAGTTGTAAGGCCTTGAAAAGAAAAAAAGTGCCAGAATTGCTGGCACTGTTCCAATGAGTTTAGTGTTTAACAGAAAGAATGTTACTGCTCTTCTCCAGATTTCCCATCAAATTTAAATTTTCTTTTTAATGTGCCCACTGCTTCTTTCCTTGCAGTTTTGGCTTTTTCCCTAACACTGCCTAATTGTCTTAATATTGGCCTTTCGGGGGAGGCGTCTTTTTTTGGTGCGTCAAGTGCGGGCATATTGGCTTTTTTAAGTGCCTCCGAAAAGCCAGAAACAAACTCATGTTGTAGAGTCTGTGCATATTTCACAAAGGCATTGTCGTCGCCTCTTCCTTGGACATATTCATCTGGCATAGATCCATTTAAGTCCTTAACATACTCAGTTGCATGAAGTTTTTTCAATGCAAGCACAATCTCTAAAGGATCAGTCAAGGCCTTTAATTTTACGACTCTATCACGATGTTCGTTTAAATAACTTAGCTCATCTTCTCCAATAGTCCCTTGATGTAGTTTTTTCATATTATTCGCTATTTCTTCTTGTTTTTTCGATTTTTCAGAAGCTGGTTTCGGTGGCGTAAATTTATTTTCAAAAGTATGCACAATGGTTTCCTGTATTGCCTTCGCCATTATTTCCTTCGTTTCAAGATTACTATCCAAATCTCTTCGTACTTGTTCGGCATACTCCTCTCCAAAAAACCGAGTTATCCCTTGAACGATATCATCTGGTTCAGTTAATTTTTTAAACCAATTCATCCCAGCAAGGTCACTTTTTAAATATTCAAAAGTCTCTTCTGTACGAATGTGGTCGACTAAAGCTTTAAAAAATGCTTGATTCAGTGGCATGGTTCTTCTCCTCGTTTATTTCTAGACTCTCTAAAAAAACTTTTTTTAATGAATCTGCAACCAATTTTAAAATCATTTGATTAATCAAACCCTTGTACTAATTTGTGTTAGATTAATCTCATTTACCCTGACTTTATTGACTGAGGTTCAATGAATAAGTTCATTGAAGAATAAATGCAAAATTTTTTACCAGAGCATATCCTACCAATGAGTATGTAAATGCACGGGACTTAACTTTAATAGAAACAGGCACGAAAAAAAATTAAGGAAGGGAAATGCAAAAAACTGTTGGCGCAGTTTTCGGTTTATGACGTATTTTTTGTGAGATTTAGGAGAACATTAAAAATAATTCATCGTTCATATGTCTCGGTATAGGGCAATCGCGGACAAATGCGCGCCAGTTTCACCGTATTATCTTTGATTTGAACAATTTCAATAGGGTACCGCGCGATTAAGACGCAAAGGCCTTCAGCCGGTAAAGCTTCCAGAGCTTCGGTGATAAGACCATTTAAAGTGGTAGGTCCGCCCGTCGGTAATTCCCATTTTAGGGTTCGATTTAATTCTCGTACGCTGATCCCACCGTCGACCAAATAGCTGCCATCTGTTTGAGGTTGGACTTCCGGCTCTTCGGAGGACACTTCGGTCGTAAATTCTCCAACAATTTCCTCCAAAATATCTTCCAGGGTGACAAGGCCTAAGACGTCTCCGTATTCATCTACCACCAAAGCCATTCTTCGTTTATTTTGCTGAAAATTCAATAATTGCGTGTGCAAGGAAGTTCCTTTGGGAACAAAATAGGGTTCTTCCATCATGCCAATCAAATTTTGTTCGTTCAGTTCATGTTGGGCTAGGATTTTGACAATATTGCGAGTGTGCAATATTCCCTGGACGTTATCGAGATCGGATCGGTAAACGGGTAATAGGGTATGTTGCAGAACTCTTAACTTCTCAATAATGGTTTCTTTACTGTCATCTAAATCGATTCCCAACACTTCGTTTCTGGGGATCATGATGTGCTCAATGCGAACCCTTTCGAGATCTAAAATACTGAGCAACATGTTTTGATGCCGGCTTGGAATAAAGCCTCCTGCTTCGTTGACGATGGTTCTTAATTCATCGCGCGTGACCGGATCGGTCGTCTTAGATCCTGCGTGAATGCCAAATAAACTTAAGATGGCATTCGAAACACTGCTGGCAAGCCAAACCAGGGGATATAAAACCCATAGCATTAATTGTAACGGTAACGAAACAAAGCGGGCGGTTCCTTCTGGTTTAAGAGCCGCAACCGTTTTTGGCATGACTTCAGCAAAGATCAGTAAAAAGAGTGTGACGACCAAAGGAGCGATAATAATCCCAATTTCGCCCAAAACGTGATCTGCGATTTGGTTCGCCACACTGGCGCTGATCGCAGTGGCAAAGGTATTGCCAATTAAGATGACGCCCAATAATCGATCGGGATGAGCCAAAAGCTTACTGATCCGGCGTGCATAAGGTTCGGTTTTCGCCAAATGTTTTAATCGATAGCGATTGAGTGCCATAATCCCTGTTTCACTGGCAGCACAAAAAGCGCACAGCAATACGGCCAGAATCAGCAAGGTTAATAATAATCCATCTGAAAGTTCAATTTTACTCAATGTGATTTAGTCCTTTAAGTTGCGACATTCCAAGTGATCATTTTATGGGTTAGGTAGGAAATAACCAGAAAACCTGCGGCCATGAATGTCCATCGAGTGGCTTTAGAACCGCGGAGGCCGGATTGATGATGTCTGTATAAGATAATCGCCAAAACCGTCCAAGCGAACAGTGAAAGAACACTCTTTGGCCAATGATCACTCACCAGCTTTTGATCAAAAAAAATAAATGCGCTGCAGAGCGAAGCAGTTAATAAAAGGAAAGCGGGCCAAATCAGTTGGAACAATTGGCTTTCCATGGTTTGTAAAGGCGGCATCCATTGGGTGAGACGGTGATAGGTTTTATGACGCAGCGCGTAGTTTTGGCTGTACAACAATGTGGCTTGTAACGCAGCGATGCCTAAGGTGCCAAACGCGAAAATGGAGATTAAGATGTGGGTCAATGAACCAAGATCGTTACGTGTCTGAAAGAAGTCGTGGCCGGGAAAAACAGTCGCAAATAAGATAGAGGCACCGGACAAAGGCAGAATGGAGAGCAATAAATTATCCCGGGAATCCTTCAGGGCACTGAATAACGCGAGGATTGAAATTAACCAACAGATCAATGAAAACATAT